>DATMGQ010000150.1:0-3395 GCA_035555395.1 Acidimicrobiales bacterium | reverse complement strand
CGTCGCCCGAGCGCCGGAGGCCCGCTTGGCGGCGCTGCGGAAGGTCGCCGACGTGCAGATCGCCGGCGAGGAGTCGGTCGACCTCGCTGCCATGGCCGACCACCTCGGCTCCCTCGGGGTCCGCTGCGCGGTGGTCGAGGGCGGCGGCGTGCTGAACGGCCACCTCCTCGCCGACGACCTGATCGACGAGCTCAACCTCACGGTCGCGCCGCTCCTGGTCGGCGGCACCGCCCGCCGGGCGGTGGCCAGCGTCGCCGAGCACCCCCGGCGCCTCGAGCTCGCCCACCTCTGGGAGTCCGAGGGCAACCTGCTCGCCCGGTACGTCCGAACCGACGAGCCCGTCGACTGAGGCCGTACCCGGACGAGCCCTTGACATTGATTGCCGTTTCTGGACACTATTTCCACGAACCGCAAGCAAAGGATGCCCCCATGGACGCCCCCGTCTTCACCTCCGCCGTCACCTACCGCGACCCGAAGGCCGCGCTCGCCTGGCTCGAGCAGGCGTTCGGGTTCGAGACCACCATGGCCATCGAGGGACCGCCCGACCAGCCCGAGATGTGCCACTACGAGATGAGCTGCGCCGGACAGGGCCGGATCATGGTCGGCGCCGAGTGGAGCGACCTGGTCCGCAGCCCCGACCACGTCGGCGGCGCCAACACCCAGAGCGTCCACGTCCACCTCCTCGACGACGTCGACGGCCACTGCGAGCGGGCCCGCGCCGCCGGCGCCCGCATCATCGGCGAACCGAGCGACCAGTTCTACGGGGACCGCGTGTACCAGGCCCTCGACCTGGAGGGGCACCGCTGGTCGTTCGCCCAGACCGTGCGCGACGTCAGCCGGGAGGAGGCCGAGGCGGCCCTCGGCCAGCCCATCGTGGCCACCGAGTGGCCGTGACCGCCGCCGCAGCATCGGTCGACGCCACCTTGTCGGCGCTCGCCGACCCCGTGCGCCGTCGTGCGGTCGAGCTCCTGGCCGAGCGCCCGCGGCGGGCGGGCGAGCTGGCGGCCGAGCTCGATGTGTCCCCGTCGACGATGAGCAAGCACCTCCGCCTCCTGCGCGAGCACGACCTCGTGACCGAGGAGCACCCGCCGTTCGATGCGCGCGTGCGGATCTACGCGCTGCGCTCGGCGCCGATGGCGGACCTGCGGGCGTGGATCGACCTCGCCGAGCGGGCCTGGACCGAGCAGCTCACCGCGTTCGCCGACCACCTCCGCTCGACGTGAGCGAAGGCTCGCGGGTCCTCGTCGCCCTGCGCGTGCCGGCCGCGCCCGAGCGGGCGTTCGCCGCGTTCACCGACGAGATCGGCGCCTGGTGGCGCCCCAACGGGCTGTTCCAGTTCACGGACCGCACGGGCACGCTGGCGTTCGACCCCGGCCCTGGCGGCCGGCTCGTCGAGACCTACGACGACGGCTCGTCGTTCACGATCGGCGAGGTGCTCACGTGGGAGCCGCCGACCCGGCTGGTGCTCACGTGGCGCCAGGCCAGCTTCGCCCCGGACCAGTCGACCGAGCTGCACGTCACCTTCACCGACGTCGGCACCGAGACCCGGGTCGTGGTCGAACACCACGGCTGGGACCGCATCCCGGCCGAGCACGCCGCCCGCCACGGGTTCCCGCTGGCGCCGTTCCAGCAGCGCTTCGCCGAGTGGTGGCAGGACCAGCTCGCCCGCCTCGGCGCTGTCGCCGCCGACTGACCGCAGGCCCGGCCGACCCGTCCGCCCGGCGACGGACCTGGGGGTCAGTGGCGCTTGGGCTCGGTGGCCTTGGTGAGGCGGGACGGCCCCATGAGCTCGTCGAGCTCGCGCTCGAAGTCGGCGAGGTCGTCGAACTCCTTGTAGACGCTGGCGAACCGGACGGCCGCCACCACGTCGAGCTCGCGCAGGTGCTCGAGCACCGTTCGACCGACCTGGTCGCTGCTCACCTCGGATCCCTCGAGGCGGAGGGACTCCTCCACCGCGGCGGCGATCCGGTCGAGGTCGTCGGCGCCGACCGGCCGCCCCTTGGTCGCGAGCTCGAGCCCGGCGACCACCTTGGAGGAGTCGAACGGCTCCCGGTCACCCGAGCGCTTGAGCACGGACAGCGGCACCTCTTCGAGGCGCTCGAAGGTGGTGAAGCGGCGCTGGCAGGCCAAGCAGGCGCGGCGGCGCCGGATCAGCAGACCGTCCTCGGATTGCCGAGAATCGATCACCTTGTCCTCGAAGGTTCCACACGCGGGGCAGCGCACGGTTGCGACGCTACCTGCACCGCCGGGGGCCCCGGCGCGCCGGAGCTCAGGCGGGGACGGTGAGCTGCTGGCCGACCTGGAGCGGGCCCGTTCCGTAGGTAGCGGTGAGCTGGTCGACCAGACCGCGGACGTCGCCGTCGGGCTGCACGCGCTGGGCGATGCTCCAGAGCGTGTCGCCCGCCTGGACGGTGACCTGCGTGCCACCCGGGGCGGTGACGGCACCCGATGCCGCCGCCGGCGCCGCACCGTCGGCCGGGCCGGGGGCGAGGCGGGCGAAGGCGCCGCCGCTGATGGCGAGGGCGAGGAGCACGGCGACCACCACGGCGGCCACGGCGGCGGCGAGGTGGGCGGGGCCGAAGCCCAGGTCGACCGGAGCCTCGACGGGGCGCCCGTCGTGGGCGGACACGAGGCGCAGCGCCGGGCGCGGAGCGGGGCGGACGGGAAGCCGGCGGGGTTCGATGATTGCAGCCATGGTCACATGCTCCCCAGGGGGTCTGACAACGAAGGGCTCCGAACGCCCGTTCCACGAACGCCTGTTCGGAGGTGCCCATGGTAACCACGAACACCCGTTCGCCGTCAAGCCCGTCGACGAACAGGTGTTTGCCCGAACACGTGCGCGATGGTACGGTCTCGGTCGACCACCTGTTCGCCCCGCCCGGGCCGACGCAAGGAGCCTCCATGACCGATCAAGCGCTCACCGCCCGCCAGCGACAGATCCTCGAGTGCATCGATGCGTCGATGCGGGAGAAGGGCTACCCCCCGTCGGTGCGCGAGATCGGCGAGACCGTCGGGCTGGGCTCCCCCTCCACGGTCCACTCCCACCTCTCCACCCTGCAGCGGCTCGGCTTCCTGCGGCGGGACCCGTCCAAGCCCCGCGCCATCGAGGTCCGGTGGGACCCGCAGTCGGGTGCCGCGGTCGAGCGCCGGCCCATCCGCCACGTGCCGCTGGTCGGCGAGGTCGCGGCCGGCACCGACGTGCTCGCGCAGGAGAACGTCGAGGAGGTGGTCCCGGTGCCCGCCGACCTCACCGGCGAAGGCGACCTGTTCATGCTGAAGGTCCGCGGCGACTCCATGATCGATGCCGGCATCCTCGACGGCGACTTCGTGGTCGTCCGCTCCCAGCCCGAAGCCCGCAACGGCGAGGTCGTCGTGGCCGGCATCCCGGGCGAGGA
>DATMGQ010000149.1:0-3913 GCA_035555395.1 Acidimicrobiales bacterium | reverse complement strand
CGAGGTCCGACCAGTACGGGGCGATCACGTTGTTCGGCGGCGCCGAGTCGGGCGACTCCTGCGGCGGGCAGCAGACGTTGTCGGCCGATTCCGCGGAGCCCACCACGATGTAGCCGTTCGAGTTCACGTTGATCTGGTCGTAGGTCTGGCCGTTGAAGGTGAACGACCCGAAGTCGGTGTAGGTGAGGAACTCCTCGTCGCCGATGGCGTCGGCGGTGAAGTCGTCGGCCAGTTCGATGTAGCCCTCGTACCCGTCGGCGGCTTCGAGCGAGGGGACGCCCGGCTCCCGGCCGGCGAGCTCCACGCCCTGGACCCCCGCCGAGGTCGCGGTGTGGGTGGCGCCGGCCCCGGTGGCCGAGGTGACCGCGAGGTTGCCGTTCACCGAGGTGGCGATGTCGGCGGTGGTGTCGCCGAAGGAGGCGTTCTGCACGGTGACGTCGCAGGTGGTGGAGGCGCCGAAGGCGAGGGTGCTCTGGGCGCAGGTGCTGGTGGCGCTGATGGCCCCCTGCGTCGGGATCCACGCCACCGGCAGGTGCAGCGGCGTGCGGCCCGCGGCGGTGAGGTCGATCTGGCCGAACTGCTGCTGGCCCAGGCGGCCGTCGGTCGTGATCGTGATCGCCACGTCCTTGCTCTGGCCCGCGGCCACCGTGAAGCTGCTCGGGGACACCGTGATGGTGCTGCCGGCGGGGGCGCTGGCCGACACCCGGTAGGTGGCCGAGCCGGAGCCGACGTTGGTGAACGTGCGGGTGGTGGTCTCACGGCCCGGCATCACCGGCGCGTTGACCGAGGCGATGTTCAGGTCGATCGCGTTGACCGTGCCCGTCAGGCCGACGAAGTCCTCGGCGTCCTCGTCGAGGGTCAGGCCCGGGTTCGACGCCTTGGCGATGTCGATGCGGCCCGACCCCATGTCGAACGGGTCGGCGGGCGTCTCCTCGTCCTCCTTCACGACGGCGGTGGTGGCCGTGGTCATGAGGGCGGACTTGATCTGGCCCGGCGTCCAGTCGGGGTGGGCGGCCTTCAGCAGGATGCCGGCGCCGGCGACGTGCGGGCCCGACATCGAGGTGCCGGCGATGGCCATGTAGTACTCGCCCTCGGGGCCGAGGGCGGGCTCGTCGAGCACCGGCGTGTTGCCGGCGAGGATCTGCACGCCCGGCGCGGTGATGTCGGGCTTGATCACCTGCCCGGCAGGGCCGCGGGACGAGAAGGCGGCCATGACGTCGCCCGTGCCCTCGGTCTTGGTGCCGTCGGTGAACGTGGCGGTCACCGGCCCGTGGGCGTCGACGAAGTCGAGGAGCTCGGCGCCGTCGGCGAGGTGGACGGCGGGGAGCCAGTGGTTGTCGGTCTCGGTGTCGGCGAGGGCCGGGTTGTAGAGGATCATCCCCTCCGCGCCGCCGAGGTGGAGGTTGTAGCCCTTCTCGATGCGGCCGTTCCCGCCGCGCTCGCAGGCGACGATGAGCCCGGCGAACGTGTCCTCGGCCGCTGGCTCCTCGTCGCACAGCTCGGCGCCGTAGCCGGGCACGTCCTGGGCGAGGACCACCGGGGTGTCCTCGTCGATGCCGGCGGTGATGGAGGCGCCGGTCAGGTCGATGGTCTCGTCGTCGGCGCCGGTGAGGGTGAGGGTGGACTCGAACGCGCGGGTCTGGGTCGACGCCGCCACCGAGGTGACCCATGGCGAGAGGTGGTTGGCGGTGGAGGCGCCCGGACCGTCGTTGCCCGCAGACGAGGCGACGAACACGCCGGCGTCGTAGGCGTCGAGGAAGGCCAGCTCGACCGGATCGGTCAGGGGGTCGACGCCGCCGCTGATCGAGAAGTTGATGACGTCGGCGCCGTCGAGGATCGACTGGCCGACGGCATCGGCGGAGTCGCTGGAGAAGCAGCCCTGGAGGCCGCAGACCTTGTACTCGATGACGGCGGCGCCGGGGGCGAGGCCCGAGATGGTGCCGCGGTCGACGCCGAGCGGATCGGCGTGCTCGACGATCCCACCGGCGGCGGTCGACGTGGTGTGGGTGCCGTGGCCGTCGCTGTCGCGGGCGGTGTCGCCGAAGGTCTCGGGATCCTGCACCGAGTTGTACGTCTCGAGGAAGCCGTAGCCGCCGACGAGCTTGTTGTTGCACTCGAAGGGGTCGTCCTCGGCGGTGAGCGGGTTGTCGCCGAAGTTGCAGTCGAAGGCGCCGCCGCCGGGTCGGGCGGGTGCGGCCGGGAGGTCGGGGTCTCCGTCGAACGAGGGGTGCTCGGGCCACACGCCGGAGTCGAGGTCGGCGAAGAGCACGCCGGCGCCGGCGGTGGACTGCCCGCCGAGCGTCTGCCACACGGGCGGGGCGTCGACGAACTCGGGGCTCGAGTCGGTGAGCTTGCGGTTCAGTGCGTCCTCCTGCACGGCGACCACGCCGGGCACGGTCAGCAGCTGCTTCGCCTGGTTGGCCGGCACGACCATGGCGACGCCGCCGTAGACGACCCGCAGGCTCGTGCCGATCTTCGCCGCGGGCACCGTCCGCTTCACCTGGGCGGTGATGGCGCCCTCGCGGCTGACCAGCTCGCGTGCGTACGAGCTGGTGGAGGCGTCGCGCTGGGTGAGGGCCCGGCCGGTGGCCGAGGGGGCCGTGGCGGGCGGGCCGCCGGGCTCGCCCCGGTAGGTGGCGATCGAGTCGTAGTCGTACTTCACGACGACGGGCACGGGCGCGGCGTCGGTGCGCGCCAGGAGGTCCGGGTCCGACTTGGCGAGCCGGCTCGTGCGCGACTTGGCCACGGCCTGGCGGTCCGAGGCGCGCAGCGGCGTGCCGGACAGCTGGGCCCGGTCGGGCTTCGCCGGCGGGTCCTCGGCCTGGGCGCCGGCCGGCGGGGCCAGCGCCCCGATGCTCAGCAGGCCGGTGATGCAGGCGGCGATGACCGCCCGTCGTCGGGACGTGTGCACGATTGCCCTCGTTTCGTCGGGCCGCCGACGAGGTCGGCAGGTGGGGGGAGCGCCCAGGTGGCGGCCGAACGTAGCAACGCGTCAGGTTCCGTGCATCGAATCGCCGATGAACGTCATGTTTCGGGACCTGACGCCTTGCCCGAGCGTCTCGAGGGCGGGCGCGACTACCCGGCGCGGCCCGAGGTCAAACCACGCTGCGCGGTGCTCCCGCCACCCTGGGGCGAACGGGCCAGGTCAGGCGGGTGAAGGGCGCTCCGGCCCTCAGCTCGAGCGGCCGGGCCCGAGCGCTTCGATGAGCTGGCGGCTGAAGGCGGGGACGTCCTCGGGCTTGCGGCTCGTGATGAGCGTGCCCGGGCCGCCCTCGACGTCGACCACCACCTCCTCGTCCACCCAGTCGGCACCGGCGTTGCGCAGATCGGTCTGGAGGCTCGGCCACGAGGTGACCCGCCGGCCGGAGACCGCGCCGGCCTCCACCAGCGTCCACGGTGCGTGGCAGATCGCAGCCACCACCTTGTCGCCCTCGAGGAACGCCCGCGCGAACCCCACGGCGGCGTCGTCGGTGCGGAGGTTGTCGGGGTTGGCGACGCCGCCCGGCAGCACGAGCGCGTCGTACACCGACGGGTTGGCCTCGCTCACCTGGCGGTCGACGGGGAACGTGTCGGCCTTGTCGAGGTGGTTGAAGCCCTGGACCTCGTCGGTGTTGGACACGAGGTGGACGGTGGCGCCCGCTTCCTTGGCGGCCTCCCACGGGCCCGTGAGCTCGACCTGCTCCACCCCGTCGGTGGCGAGGAAGGCGATGGTCGTGCCGGTCAGGTCGATGTCGGGGGCGTCGGTCGAGGTGCTCATGGGTCGGACTCCATCAGGCGGGGCGGCGGGATCGTCCGCTACCCGTTCGGCTCGCGGGTCAAGCACGACGATCCGGGCGCCGGGTCAGGTCGTGCGGGCGAGGGTCGCGGTGACGGCCCGGTCGACGACCGCGTGCAGGCCCTGGGCATCGGCGTC
>DATMGQ010000148.1:0-19545 GCA_035555395.1 Acidimicrobiales bacterium | reverse complement strand
CAGCGCGTCCTTCGTGCCGAAGTGGCGGACGACGGTGGAGAGCGAGACGTTGGCCTTGGCTGCGACCCGCCGCATCGAGAGGGCGTCGAAGTCCTCGGTGGCGATGATCTCCCCGGCCGCCTCGAGGATCTGGCGCTCCGTGGGGCCGAGGTCGGATGCGCTGCCGGGCGGGGTGGCGGAAGGCATGGGCACACTGTATCCGCAGGCCCCGGCGCTTTCGCCCCTTGCCGCTTGACAGCGGATACGGTGTATCCGCATGATGGTGGATACACCGTATCCACCACTCCGAGCGGAGAAGGACGCATGACCCAGATCGAGCAGCCCCGGGCCGTCAGCATCGACATGATCAGCGAAGCCATCACCTCGACCCCGGCTCGGTCCGAGCTCCACGAGGAGCGCGCCGGCGGGTGGGCGCGCTGGTCCCTCCTGGCCGGCGGGGTCGTCTTCGCCGTGGGCAACGCGCTCCACCCGCTGGAGCACAACGAGGCCGCGCTCGACCGTCCCACGTGGCAGGCCGCCCACCTGCTGATCTTCGCCTCGATCCCGCTCCTGGTCCTCGGGCTCCCGTACCTGGGCCGGCGGCTCACCGGACGGGTCCCGTCGCGGCTGGCCGCCGTGGCCGTCACCGCGTCGATCGTCGGTCTCATCGGGATCGGTCCCGGGTGCATCCTCGAGGCGTTCGTCGCACCGGTCATCGGGCAGGCCGCCATGAAGGACCTCGAGTCGGGCGGCATGGGGGTGGTCAACGCCATCCTCGGCGTCGCCTACCTCGGTGGCACGATCACCCTCGGTTGGGCGGTGGCGCGAGCCAAGCTCCGCCCGCGCTGGGCCGGCCCGTCGCTCGTGGCGGGTGCGGTGGTGCTGCTCGGGATCATGGGCGCCACCGGTCCGGCGGCCGGCGCGGTGATCATCGCCGCCACGGTGGCGTACGGCCTGGCCCTCTCGGCGCTCGCGCTGCGCGCGTAGCGCCCGTCGGTCAGGCGGCGCCGACGCGTGCGGTGGGGGTGAAGGTGACGGGGAGGTGCTTGATGCCGCCCACCAGCGGGACGCCGAGCGCATCGAGGAGCACGGGCTCGCCGGCCAGCTCGATGTCGGGGAGGCGGGTGAGGAGCTGGCGGAACGCGACGGACAGCTCGCGGCGGGCGAGGTGGGCGCCGAGGCAGAAGTGTGGGCCGGGGCCGCCGAAGCCGACGTGCGGGTTCGGGTCGCGCCGGACGTCGAAGCGCTCGGGGTCGTCGAACGCCCGGGGGTCGCGGTTGGCGGCGCCGTAGAAGAGGATGAGCTTGTCGTCCTCCTTGAACTGGTGGCCGGACAGCTCGAGGTCGTGGGTGACGGTGCGGCGCATGAACGTGACCGGCGAGGCGACCCGCACGATCTCGTCGACCGCCGTGGGCGTCACGCCATCGAGGTCGTCCTGCCAGATCCTCCGCTGGTCGGGGTTCTGCGACAGCAGGTGCATGCCGTGGCTGATGGCCGTCCGGGTCGTGTCGTTGCCCGCGACGGCGAGCAGGATGAAGAACGGGCCGATCTCCTCGGGGGCGAGCATCTCCTCGCCGAGGTCGTTGTGGACCAGGGCCGAGGTGAGGTCGTCGGTCGGGTTCTTGCGGCGGAACTCGGCCAGCTCGTTCATGAGCCCCACCAGCTCCATGCCCGCACCGAAGAAGGCGCCGATGAGCTCGTTCGGGTCGGTGGGCTCGTGGTCCAGGCCCATCATCTCGGGGTCGCCGCCCCCGAGGATCACGTTGGTGGCGCGCAGCACGGTGTCGAACTCGCTGCGGGGGATGCCCATCATGTCGCAGATGACCAGCAGCGGGAACGGCTGGGAGAGGGTCTCGACCAGGTCCGCCTCGCCCTGCTCGCACAGGTCGTCGATGACCTCCGTGCAGATCGTCTCGACCGAGTCGAGCACGCCCTGGAGCTTCCTCGGGGTGAAGGACCGGGCCACGATGCCGCGCTGGCGGGCGTGGCGGGGGTCGTCCATGGCGATGAACGAGCCGAAGAACTCGAGCGCCTCAGGCGGCAGGTCGGAGATGTTCGTGCTGCCCTTGCCCGAGCAGAAGTCCTGGGCCCGGCGGCTGATCTCGACCAGCTCGGCCATGCGCGTGACCGCGAAGAACTCGTCGGTCTCGTTGGTGAGCAGGTTCGGGATCTCGGCCCGGGTGAACGGAGACTCCTCGCGCATCACGGCGAAGTCGTCCATGCGGTCCTGCAGCGGACGGCGCCAGAACTCGGCGTCGGCGACGGAGAGGGTGGGTGCGCTCATGGCCGCACCGTACTTGACCGAACGGTCAAGTGCGGGCGATCGCGGCGGCGACGGCGGCGCCGGTGACCGAGGCGTTCAGGTATGGCTCGGGGTCGTGGAACCGGTGGCCGTTGTCGACCTGGAGGTCCTCGATGCGCTGGTCGTAGATCGGAGCCAGCTGGTGGATCGCAGCAGCGCGGTCACCGACGGCCGCAACGTTCACCCAGCGCCGGACCGACCCGGGCCAGCCGTTGGTCCCGTCGAGCGGCGGGTCGAGCTGGCCCTGGAGCATCTTCTGGCCGAGCGGCGACCCGAGGGTCACGAGGGTGTCGACGTCCCATCCGGGGTTGCGGCGGAGGGCCATGTAGGCGATGACCGACCCGAGGCTGTGGCCCACCACCACGCGGGTCTCGTCGGTGATGACGGCATCGAGGCGCCGGCCGATCTGCTCGCGCAGGTCGGGCACGGTGGTCATCGTGGTGACCATGTCGACGGTGCGGTCGAACGCCGCCTCGCTGGCGGCCTGGCTGAGCGCCTCCATGCCCGGGCCCTCCGCGAGGTGGGCCAGCATCTCGGCGACGCCGGCGCGGGAGGCGGCGAAGGCCTCGGCGTCCTGGGCGGACGGGTCGCGGCGGAACAGGTCGCCGTAGAAGCACACGGCCACCTCGTCGTCCGTGATCGCGGCGCCGTGGTGCCAGAGGCCGTCGCGCAGCGCCGGCAGCCAGCGGGACTTGAGCTCGTTCGGGCCCCAGAGCTCGTTGAACGCCCCGTGCACCAGCACGACCTTCGCCATGACGCCTCCTCAGTCGGTGCCGTCGAGGATGGCCTGCGACCGTGCGGCCTCGCGGATCTCGTCGGCGTGCTCGGCGGCCAGGCGGGCCTTGTGCTTGGGGGAGAGGAATCGGGTCCAGATCCAGCGGGCCATCCAGGCCAGGATCGCCGCCACGACGACGTACTGGAGCACGCCGACCCAGTCGGCCACCTCTTCCCAGCGGTCGCCGAGCTGGTAGCCCGCACCGATGAGCACGACGTTCCAGATCAGGCTGCCGATGGCGGTGTAGATCGTGAACTGGAGCGGGTTCATGCGCCGGAAGCCGGCCGGGATCGAGACCAGTGAGCGGATCAGCGGCACGCAGCGGCAGATGAGCACGGCGGTCCCGGAGTGGTCGTCGAACCACGCCTCGGCACGCTCCAGGTCCTTGGGCTTCACGCCGATCCACCGCCCGTAGCGGGCGACGAGGGCGTGGAGCCGGACGTCGCCGATCGCCGCCGCTGCCAGGTAGAGGACCCAGGCGCCGATGACCGAGCCGATCGTGGCGGCCACGACCATGAGCACGACGTTGGCCTCGCCGCGCGACGACGCCAGGCCGGCGGCGGGCAGCACCACCTCGGAGGGGATGGGCGGGAACACGCTCTCGGTGGCCACCAGGAGCGCCACGCCCAGGTAGCCGATGGCCTTGATGACGTCCACCACCCAGTCGGTGAGGTCGCCTACGAGGAAGTCGGACAGCCCTGCGATCAGCATCGGTCGATCCTAGGAAACGGGGCCGGGCGGCCCCGAGTCGGCTCCAAATCTGACGGTGTGTCAGAATCCGCTCCATGCCTACCGACGTCGTCATCGTCAGCGCCGCGCGCACCCCGATCGCCACCGCCTACAAGGGCTCGCTGGCCGGGGTCGACGCCTTCGAGCTCGCCGAGGTCGCCATCGGCGCCGCGGTCAAGCGGTCGGGCATCCCGGCCGACCAGATCGAGGACATGGGCTTCGGCGAGTCCATGCAGGGCGGCGGCAACATCGGCCGCAACGTGGCCGTGCGCCTCGGCCTCACCGGCGTGCCGGGCGTGGCCACGCAGCGCTGGTGCGCCTCGGGCATGTCCGCCACCCAGTGGGTGGCCGCGAACATCGCCGCCGGGATGATCGACGTCGGCATCGGCGGCGGCAGCGAGTCGATGTCCACCGCGCCGGGCACCTCGAAGCCCGGCCCCGACGGCGCCCCCGCCTTCTGGCTGTCGCCCGGCAACCCGGACACGCCCGAGGCGCCGCCGTTCAACATGGCGCTGACCGTCGGCGACAACACGTCCCGCCTGGCCGGGGTGTCCCGCGAGGATGCCGACCAGTGGGCGTTCACCTCGCACCAGAACGCGGTGCGGGCCATCGACGAGGGCCGCTTCGAGCACGAGATCGTCCCGGTCGACCTGCCCGGGGGCGGCCAGTTCACGACCGACGAGCACCCCCGCCGGAACTCCACGCTCGAGAAGATGGCGTCGCTGCCCGTCCTGAACCCCGACGTCGAGGGCGCCACCACCACGGCCGCCAACTCGTCGGGCCTCAACGACGCCTCGGCGGCGCTGGTGCTCACCAGCCGGGAGTACGCCGACGCCCACGGCCTCAAGCCGCTGGCCGCCATCCGCGGCTGGGCCTCGGTGGGCCTGGACCCGGTCGAGACCGGCCTGGCCCCCACGAAGGCGCTGCCCAAGGCGCTCGCCAAGTCCGGCATCTCGGTGGGCGACCTCCAGTCGGTCGAGGTCAACGAGGCGTTCGCGTCCGTGGCCGTCGCCTTCACCCGTGGCCTGGGCCTCGACCCGTCGATCGTCAACGTCAACGGCTCGGGCTGCTCGCTCGGCCACCCCATCGCCTGCACCGGTGCCCGCATGATCGTCACGATGGTGAACGAGCTCATCCGCGCGGACCAGCAGTGGGGCGCGGTCGCCATGTGCGCCGCCGGCGGCATGGGCTCGGCCACGGTCATCGAGCGCCTCTGACTGCCCGGCCCCTCGGTCGGGTACCGAGGGGCCATGAGCCTGGCCATGCCCCGCAGGGTCCTCGACGCGGACCCGACCACCACCCTCGACGACTGGATCGCCGGGGGCGGCGGGCGCGGGTTGGCTCGGGCGTGGGAGCTGCCCGCCGACGAGATCGTGCGGGTCCTCACCGACAGCGGCCTGCGCGGGCGCGGCGGCGCCGGGTTCCCGACCGGGACCAAGTGGGCCACGGTCCGAGGGGACCGCTCGGCGGAGCTGCCGGCGACGGTCGTCGTCAACGGCGCGGAGGGCGAGCCCGGTTCGTTCAAGGACCGGTCGATCCTGCTCGCCAACCCGTACCGGGTGATCGAGGGCGCGCTCATCGCCGCCGCCGTGGTGGAGGCCGACGAGGTCGTCCTGGCGCTGAAGGGCAGCTCGCCCGAGGTCGTGGACCGGGTTCGGCGGGCCATCGACGAGGTGCGCGAGGCCGGTTGGCTGATCGAGGCGTCGGTCGACGTCGTCGTCGGTCCCGAGCACTACCTCTACGGCGAGGAGACGGCCCTGCTCGAGGTGGTGAACGGCCGTGAGCCGTTCCCCCGCATCGCCCCGCCGTGGCGGCGCGGCGCCGAGGACCTGGGCGACGACGCTGCGTCCGCGGCCCAGGTGGACCTGGCGGCACCCGGCGCCACGCCGACCCCGCCGGCCTTGGTGAACAACGTCGAGACCGTGGCCAACGTGCCGGGGATCGTGGCGAACGGGGCGGCCTGGTTCCGAGAGGTCGGCACGGCCGACTCGCCCGGGACGCTCGTCGTCACCGTGTCCGGTGGCGGTGGACGGGCGGGCGTGGCCGAGGTGCCGATGGGCATCTCGCTGCGCGACGCGATCGACCTCGTGCACGGCGCCCCCTCGACCGGATCGGTCCGGGCGGTGCTGCCCGGCGTGTCCGGGGCGGTCATCGGCGCCGACCAGCTCGACGTGGCCCTCACCTACGAGGACCTGGCGGCGGTCGGCTCGTCGCTCGGTGCCGGGGCGTTCCGGGTCATCGGCGAGGCCGACGACCCGGTGGCGGTCGCCGCCGGTGCCTCCCGCTTCTTGGCCGTCGAGTCCTGCGGCCAGTGCCAGCCGTGCAAGCAGGACGGCGTGGCCATCGCCGGGATCCTCGACCGGCTGAGCGCCTCGGACCCCGAGCCCCGTGACGAAGGAGACCTCGGGTCCCGCCTGGAGACGGTGGCCGACGGTGCTCGCTGCTACCTGGCCACGCAGCACCAGCAGGTGGTGTCGAGCCTCATCCAGGCCTTCCCCGACGCGTTCGGCGCCCACCTGGCCCGGGAGGCGGCGCCGGCGACCCCGGTCCTGATCGCCGAGATCGACCGCATCGACGACGGCGAGGCGGTGCTGGACCCGGGCCAGGCCACCAAGCAGCCCGACTGGAGCCACGGCGCGGTCAGCTCCGGCGCAGCGCCAGCTGACCTCGTGGACCAGCGCGCCGGCGAGGAGCGCCCACGCGGCCTGGGCCACGGCGGGACGGGTCAGGCGAGCGCGTCGACCGCCCGTCGCAGGTAGGGCCAGGCCGTCGCGGGCGCGGTCCCGCCGCACAGCGGGTGGAGCGCGAGGATCCCGTGC
Source organism: Acidimicrobiales bacterium (assembly GCA_035555395.1). GTDB lineage: Bacteria > Actinomycetota > Acidimicrobiia > Acidimicrobiales > Iamiaceae > Aquihabitans. The sequence goes on along the minus strand of DATMGQ010000148.1, from coordinate 12,941 downwards.
TCGGCCAGGAGGGCCCGGGCCCCGTCGGCGGTGACGATGCGGTGGGCGCCCTCGACCGACCGCAGCTCGTCGACGGTGGCCGCCGCGGTGACGCTCGCCGTGGTGTCGGCGGAGCCGGCCGCCTGGTTCCAGCGGTGGTAGGCGACGGCGTCCACGAGCAGGCTGGGCCCGACCTCCTGCCAGGCGGCATCGACGTCGTCGGCGACGAACACGGCGAACGGGGTGGCGGGGGAGGGGAGCACGCACAGGCCGGGCTCGTGGCCGGCAGAACGGGCGGCCTCCTCGTACGCCTCCTGCATGCCGGGGCCGTCGTTCTGGGCGAAGAACCCGATGCCGTGGCGCCCAGCGCGGCGGGCGGCGGCGAGGCTGCCACCGCCCCAGGCGAGCAGCGGCCGCGGGGCCGTGAACGGCGCCGGCGTGACCCGGGGCTCGGCCGACCCGGCCGCGGCGTCGTCGAGCAGGGCGAGCAGACGGCCCAGCTTCTCGTCGGCGATCGCGCCGCGGCGGGCGAAGTCCACGCCGAACAGCTCGTACTCGGTCGGCCGGTAGCCGAGGCCGAGCACCACCATCGCCCGGCCCTCGCTCAGGTGGTCCAGCGTGACGATGTCCTCGGCCAGGCGGACCGGGTCGTGCAGCGGGAGGATCGTCAGCGCCAGCACGATCGGCGTCGCTCGGGTGGCGGCGGCCATCGCCGAGGCGAGCTGGAACGGCGCCGGCAGGTACCCGTCGTCGGAGGCGTGGTGCTCGGAGACGACGATCGACGCGCAGCCGTGCTGGTCGACGAAGCGGGCCATCTCCACGGCCTCGCGGTGCAGCGCGGCCCGCTCGGTCCCGGTGGCGCCGGGGGCACGGAGGTCGAACCGGGCGATGAACATCGGCGGGACCCTAGGACGCTCCGCCCGCCGGCGCGCCGGACCCGGTCAGTGCTGGATGCGCCGGGCGGGGATCTCCGCCGGGTCGAACTCGGGGGAGCGGACCCAGTCGAGCATCCGCTGCTCCTTGGCGATGGTGGCCTCGGCCGCCGCCGGCAGGCCCGGCGCGGCATCCGCGGGGATGATCAGGGCCCCGTGGCGGTCGGCGTGGACGAGGTCGCCGGACTCGAAGCGGGCCCCGCCGACCTCGACGGGGATCCCGATGTCGACGACCTCGACGTAGGCCCGGGCCACGCCGATGCCGGCCGCGAGGTAGCGGAAGCCGATCGCCTCGACGTCGGGCAGGTCGCGGACGAGGCCGTCGGTGACCACGCCCTCGCAGCCGAGGGCGAGGCAGATGCTCGAGTTCACCTCGCCCCAGAGGCAGCCGGCGCCGCCGTCGAGGTCCTGGACGACCACGACCTTGGGGCCGTCGATCTGCTGCACGGCTTCGTACAGCGGGGCCATCGGCGCGGCCGGGTCCGTGGTGGCGTGCGGGGTCTCGGACCGGATGGTGAGGGTCACGGCGTACCCGACCATCGGCGGCATCGACGGGAAGATCGCCTGCACGGGCGGCCGGGTGAAGCCCTCGGTCTTCGAGCGGTCGGTGAGCCCACCGAGGGCGTTCGACAGCGTCGGGGTGTCGTAGGAGCGCAGGCGCTCCAGCAGGTCGGGATCGATCACGGGTCGGCTCTCCTCGGAGTCGGCGGTGGGGTGATGGCGGCGGGGGTGGACCGGCCGGCGAGGACGTCGACCACCGCCGTGCAGGCGGCGTGCGCCATCGCGGTGCGGGTGGCGACGGTGGCGCTGCCGATGTGGGGCAGCAGCACGGCGCCGGGGGCGTCCAGCAGGCGGGGGTGCGGGACGGGCTCGTCCTCGTAGACGTCGATGCCGGCACCGAAGATGGCCCCGGCGTGGAGCGCCTCGGCGAGCGCGGCCTCGTCGACGACCGGTCCCCGGGCGGTGTTGACCAGGACGGCGGTCGGGCGCATCGCCCGGAGCTGCGGCGTCGAGATGAGGTGGTGGGTCGCCGGTGTGAGCGGGACGTGGAGCGAGACCACATCCGCCTGCTCCAGCAGGTGGTCGAGGGTGGCCAGGTACCCGGGCTCGCCGGTGGGCCGGCGGGCGGTGTGGACGACCCGCATGCCGAACGCCTCGGCGCGGCGTCCGAGCGCCCGACCGATCTGGCCCCAGCCGACGATGCCCATCGTCGCCCCGGCGAGGTCGTGGCCCAGGAACCCGTTGATGTCCCACCCGCCCCACGCCCCGGACCGCAGCACGCGCTCGGCGTCGGTCGTGCGGCGTCGGGCCATGAGGGCGAGCGCGAAGGCGAGCTCGGCCGTCGTCTCGTGGAGCACGCCCGGCGTGTTGCAGGCCGTGATGCCGAGCTCCGTCGCCCGGATCACGTCGATGTTGTCGTAGCCGGCCGCCACGTTGGCGACGACGCGCAGCCGGGGGCTGCCGGCCTCGAGCACGGCGCCGTCGATGCGGTCGGTGAGCTGCGTGACCAGGGCATCGGCAGACCGGGCGGCCTCGACGAGGGCGGCCGGGCTCCGGTCGTCGAGCGGCACGACGTCCAGGCCGGCGGCGACGAGCGGATCGGTGCCGCCGTCGGGGAGCGCCGCGGTGACGACGACGGTGGTCACGGGGCGCCGTCGAGGCGGAGGCGGGCGAGCGGCACGTGCTGCTGTCCGGCGTGCATGTCCCGGTCCGCGATGCCGCCCTGGGCGGCTCGGCGCGGGAAGGAGATCTTCACCACGCGGATCGAGGGCAGCCGGAAGATGCGGACGGTGGCCGGGTCGACCCGGTACAGCGGACCGATCACCGCTGGGTCGAGCACGGGGGCCTGGGCGACGGCGTCGAAGCTGGCGTCGTCGTCGAGGAACACGTCGAGGGTCTGCCAGAAGGGTCCGGCGTTCTTGGAGCGGACGAGGTGGGCGACCTCGCCGATCGTGCGGGCGTCGCTCATCGACCGACCTCCGAGATCTCGGTGCGGGACAGGGGCCCGGCGACGTCGCCGGCGACCACGTGCTGGAGCAGGAACTCGTACAGCGGGCCTCGTGGGATCTCGGCGGGCGAGGAGAGGAAGGCGAAGCTGGGCAGGTGGTCCATGCCGGGCAGCGGCATGTGCAGCAGGTACGGGTTGGCCAGCTTCACGACCTTGGTCGCCGTGGCCTGGTCGGCCGCGGTGACGATGAGGACGGCACCGACCTCGCGGGGCGGGCCCGTGTCGGGGTCGATGTCGCCCAGCACCGCGTTCCAGCCGTAGCAGCGGACCTCGATGTGGACGTCGCCGGCCGGGAGGCCGAGCACGTCCTCGACCTTGTAGGCGACGTAGTCGCGGAGCGAGTCGGCCCAGAGCTCGATGTCGGCGAGGACCTCCTCGTCCTTGATGCCGGCGAGGGCGATCGACTGGTAGCCGACGATGCCGGAGCCCTCGAGCTTCGTGGTGTAGGGCTGCGGCGTGAAGGCCGAGCCGGTGACGCGCACGCGGCGGTCGTCCAGGGGCTCGTACCGGGCGTCGGTCACGTCGAGCGTGCCCGAGGGCTCGCGCATGACGTTGGGGTCCGCGTTCTCGTAGATCATGTGGGCGGCCACCGACATCGGCGTGCAGGCGGTGTCCTCGTCGAGGGGCTCCACGGTGAAGCCGCCGTCGTCGATCGACACCAGCACGCCCCCGCCGCGCGGGTTGGTGGTGCACTGGCCGCCGCACTCGGCGGTCTTGGCCGCGTGCCAGCTCGGCCCGGGAGGGCACCCGTGCAGCAGCGGGTAGGCCGCGATCACCGCGGTGTCGGTCGCCCGGCCGGCGATGATCACGTCGGCCCCGGCGTCGAGGGCGGCGGCGAACGGCTCCGCTCCGAGCAGGCCGACGATGTGCTCGCAGCGGTCGAGGGTCACCTGGTCCAGCGCGCCGCTCGGGGGCAGGGGCGTGATGCCGCCGGCGTCGAGCACGGGGGCGAGGGCCTCGGGCCGGAGCTCGCTGTAGATGCGGGCCAGCCGGAGCGACAGGCCCTCCTCGGCCGCGATGGCCTCGACGATGCCCGCCACCCAGTCGACCCCGGTGTCGGTGCCGCTGGTCCCGGCGGACCCGACGATGACCGGGATGCCGGCGGCGCGGCCGTGGACGAGCAGGATCCGGAGGTCCGCTGCGATGGCCTCGGCCGGCATCTTCGGCGACGCCGATCCGAGGTAGTACGGCCCGGAGTCGGTGGACCCGCCGTCGATGGCGATGGCGTCGGCCCCGAGGGCGATGCCGCGCTGGACCGATTCGGCCGTGAAGCCGGCGCCGAGCATGCCGGCGGGGACGAGCACCTTCGCCTCAGCCACGATCGCCCGCTCCTGCGTAGGCGAGGGTCCGGGCGATCGGGAGGCCGAGGGTGACCTCGGCGCCGTGGATGGGCGCCGACGTCTGCACGGTCAGCGCCACGCCGCCGAGCTGGAGGCGGTAGCGCACGTGGTCGCCCAGGTACGACCGGTCGACGACGGCGGCCGACACCCGGTTGAGCCCCTCGGCGCCGGCATCGGGCTCGATCACGATCGCCTCGGGTCGGATGGCGAGCGTCACCGCCCCGCGGTGCTCCCCGCCGCGCACCGGCGCAGCGAGGAGGGGGTTCGGGATGCCGTCGACGGCGACCTCGAGGTGGTGTTCGGTCTGGCGGAGCACGTGGCCTTCCAAGAGGTTGATGGTGCCGATGAAGTCGGCGACGAACAGGTCGGCGGGGGCGTCGTAGATCTCCTCGGGCGTCCCCACCTGGCGTACGACGCCGTGGTCCATGACGACGATGCGGTCGCTCATGGACAGCGCCTCGTCCTGGTCGTGGGTGACGAAGACCGTGGTGATCCCGATCTCCCGCTGGAGGTCGCGGAGCCAGGTCCGCGCCCGCTCGCGGAGCTTGGCGTCGAGGTTGGAGAACGGCTCGTCGAGGAGGAGCAGGCGGGGCGGGAACGCGAGCGCCCGGCCGAGGGCGACGCGCTGCTGCTGACCGCCGGAGAGCTGGTGCGGGTAGCGCTGGGCGAGGTCGCCCAGCTCCACCAGGTCCAGCACGTGGCGCACCCGCTCGGCGCGCTCGGCGGCCTTCACCCGCCGCAGCTTCAGCGGGTAGCCCACGTTCTCGGCGACGGTCATGTTCGGCCACACCGCGTAGGACTGGAACACCACGCCGCACTCGCGGGCCTCGGGCGGGAGGTCGATGCCCCGCTCGTGGTCGAACAGGACGGCGTCGCCCACGGCGATGCGGCCGCGGTCGGGGTCGTGGAGCCCGGCGATCGACCACAGCGTCGTGGACTTCCCGCAGCCGCTCGGCCCGAGCAGCGTCATGAGCTCGCCGTCCTTGCCGTCGATGCTGACGTCGTGCAGCGCCACGTTGTCGTCGAAGGCCTTGGACAGGCCGGAGATCTGGAGGTCAGGCACCGGGACGGACTCCGAACAGCAGGCGGCCGAGGCCGAGGACGAGGAGGGTGATGGCGACCTGGATCACGCCGAGGGCGGCGACCGGGCCGGCCGATCCGGCGACCCAGAGCTTGAGCATCGTGAGCCCCATGACCTCGGTGCCCGGCGTGACGAGGAAGACCGCAGGGTCGTAGTCGCTCAGCATGGCGACGAACATGAGGACGAACGACACCGCCATCGCCGGGCGGAGCAGCTTGAACAGGACCGTCTTCACCGACGTCCACCAGTCCGCCCCCGACGTGCGGGCGGCGCGGTCGAGGTCCTCGCCGAGCGCGGCCAGCTGCGGGTAGAAGGCGCTGTAGCCGAGCGCCAGGCTCCGCACCGCGAAGGCGATGCCGATGGCCCACAGCGACGCCCGGAGCTTGCCCGTGGGGTCGAGGATCACGAACGACCAGAAGAAGGCCATGCCGGTCACCAGGCCGGGCATCGCCCGCGGGTACACCATCACGTACTGGAGCGAGGTGCGGTGCCGGAAGGCGGACCGGTGGGCGACGATCGCCAGGGCGGCGATGGCGAGGGTGGCGAGGGCCCCGCCCACGATCGCGATCGTCAGGCTGTTGGTGATCGAACGGCTGAACACCGGGTCGTCGACGACCGTCTCGAAGTGGGTCGTCGAGAGCACGGACCACGGGTCGATGAACGGGGTCAGCGTCGTCGTGAACGCCGTGAGCAGCAGGCCGCCCAGCGGGATGACGATGACGGCGGTGAAGTAGGCGCCCGTCGCCGCGAACAGCGGCCAGCGGGCGGAGCCGAGCTTCACCGTGGCCGCCGACGTGGACTTGCCGCCGACGGTGTGGAACCGGGCGACGTCGCCGGTGAGCCGGTTGCGCACCAGCAGCAGCACCGTCACGGTGGCGAGCAGCACGACCGCCCCGGCGGAGACGAGGCCCTGGCGGGACGGCACCACGTTGAGCCAGTTGTCGTACAGGTAGGTCGAGACGAACTGGATGTCGTTGGACGTGCCGAGGATCAGGGGCAGGCCCAGCACCTCGAGCGACAGGGCGAACACGATCATCGACGAGTTGAGCAGCGCCGGGCGGATCAGCGGGAGCGTCACCGTGCGGAGGGTGCGCAGCGGCGTGGCCCCGGCGCTGCGGGCGGCCATCTCGAGCGACGAGTCCTGCGAGGCCAGCGCACCCCGGGCGAACAGGTACACGACCGGTGCGGCGATCCCGATGGACACGAGCGACATCCCCGGCACCGAGTAGATGTCCCAGAACACGGGGAGGGGGGTGTGCTCCTCGATCCAGCGGGTGACGTACCCGGCGGGCGAGTACATCGCCGTCCACCCGAGCAGGAGCGGGAGGCCCGGGATGATGACGGGCACCAGGAGCGCCCCGCGGAAGAAGCGCCGCCCGGGCAGGTCGGTCCGGGTGAGCAGGACGGCCATCGCCGAGCCCAGGACCACCGAGCCGATGGTGGTGAGCACCGCGAACTCGAGGCTGTTGCGGACCGCCTCCCACCACGCCGGGTCGCTCAGCAGGTCCTGGTAGTTGGTCAGGGTGGGTGCGCCGCCCGCTTCGTACAGCGGGGTGGACCAGAGCGACGCCCAGACCACCGGGATGATCGGGCCGACGATCAGCACGAGGCCGCCGGCCCAGAGCAGGTACTGCGTGGCCCACGCGGGGAGCCACGAGTGCCGCAGCCGGCCGACCCGCACGACGGGTGCCGTGGCGGTGGTCATCGGCCGAAGGCCTCGTCCCAGCGCTCGCGCATCTCGGGCAGTCCGGTGACGAGGTCCTCGGGGTAGCCGACGACGAGGGCGTTGCCGTCGCCGACGATGTCCTCGATGGCCGCCAGGTCCTGGTCGCACTCGACGTCGTCGCGGTAGGGCGTGAAGCCGCCGGCGCAGCCCGCGGTCTGGCCGTCCTTCGAGAGCAGGAAGTTCACGAAGACCCTGGCGGCGTTCGGCGACTTCGCCGCCGTGGTGATGCCCACGCCCCGGGTGGGGAGGACCGTCGCGTCGGTGAGGTACCGGTAGTTCAGGACCTTGCCGGTGTCGGTGGTGTCGATGAGCGCCCGGATCGAGCCCGACGCCATGAAGGCACCCACGTACTCGCCGCTCTGCAGCTTGCTCAGCAGCGCTCCCGAGCCGTCCTCGACCTTGGTGTGCGGACCGATCTCGTCGAGCACGTCCCAGGCGTCGTCGCGCTCCTCGGTGTAGCCGTACGTGCCCAGGCCGACCTGGCCGTTCTCCACGTCGACCGTGCCGATCTTGCCGTCGAGGTCCTCGGACATCGCGGCGAGGTCGGCGAGCGTCTCGGGCTGCTCGTCCTCGGGCACGGCCTTGGTGTTGAAGATGGCGATCAGCGGGTCCACCGACATGGCGAACACGCCGGGAGCGGCGACGGCGAAGTCGGGCAGGTCGGCCAGTTCGGGGTCGACGTAGTCGACGACCTTGCCCCGCGAGATCAGGTCGAGCCAGCCCGCCCCGTCGGTGTTCACGATGACGTCGGCCGTGTTGGTGCCGGTGCCCTCCTCGGTGAGGAACCGCTGGAACGCCTCGGCGCCGCCGAGGTCGAACGTCTCGACCTCGATCCACGGGTAGGCCTCGTGGAACGCGGCGAGCACCGGCTCCCACTGGTCGGCGCTCGGGTTGCCGTAGACGATGAGCTTCCCCTCCTCCTTGCTGGCCGCGATCGCCGCGTCGAGGTCGATCGGCTTCGCCGGCTCGGTGGTCGCCCCTGCCTTCGTGGTCGTGGTCGCCGAGTCGGAGCCCGACTCCGCGCCCACGCCGCACGCCGGGAGGGCGAGCATGGCCGTCGCCGCGAACAGCGCGGCCCAGATCCCCTTGTGTGTCTTCACCTGAATCCCCTGGTTGTCGGTGGTGTGTTCGGTTCCGCTGTCCGGGGCGCGAGACCCCGGGCCCCTCAGCGGTCGACGAGCTCGTCGCGGGCTGCGTGGCCGAGCATGAGCTGCTCGGCGCGCGGCCCGTCGCCGCTGCGCACCGCGTCGAAGATCACCCGGTGCTCGTCGTAGCGGTGGAGCACCCGTTCGTAGGCCTCGTGGCCGACGCGGAGCTCGCCGTCGAGGTTGCGGAGCCGCTGCGTCAGGCTGAACGCATCCACGAGGCTGAGCATCCGTAGCAGGACGAGGTTGTTGGAGGCCTCGTTCAGCGCGAGGTGGAACTCGCGGGTGGCCTGGAGCACGGGTGCGAGGTCCGTGGGCAGGAGCGGCTCGTCGCTCGCCTTGGCGGCCCGGAGCTCCTCGAGCGCGGCGTCGCCCTCGTCGAGCAGCTGGCCGATGCGGTCGAGCTGCGCGTCGGTGGCGTTGGTGGCGGCCAGGCGGGCGGCGAGGGCACGCAGCGTGCCCTCGACCAGGCGGATCTCCTGGGCCGTGCCGTCGTCGAGCTCGGTGACCTGGACCGACCGCGGCCCGAGCCGCTCGATCAGGTGGTCCTGTTCGAGGCGGCGCAGCGCCTCGCGCACCGGTGTCGGGCTGATGGCCAGCCGGTCGGCGAGGCCCCGCTCGGTGATCTTCTCCCGAGGGGCGAGGTCGCCCGAGATGATCGCGTCGCGCAGGGCGTCGTACGCCTGGTCGGCGAGCGTCGGGCTGGTCAGCTGCGGGAGTCGGTCGGCCACGAAGGCCATAGTACATTTGCTATAGCAAAAGTCAACCAAGTCGGCGTGGGTTCGCTCTCCCGGGTGAGGAGCGGCCGGGAGCGGTACCGTCCCGGGCGATGGGCGCCCCCGCAGCCATCCCGAGCGCGGCTTCGCTGCTGGACGTGCGCGGCCTGACCAAGCGGTTCGGCCGGCACCTGGTGCTGGACGGGGCCGACCTCACCGTCGGGCCCGGCGAGCTGGTCGCGCTGGTGGGTGAGAACGGCGCGGGCAAGACGACGCTCGTGCAGTGCGTCGCCGGATCGCTCGCGCCGGACTCGGGTGCCGTGCACCTCGCGGGCGGGCGGGCGGACCTCGGCGTCGTGTGGCAGGACCTGGCGCTGTGCGAGAACCTCGACGCCGCGGCGAACCTCTTCCTCGGGCGCGAGCTCCTGGAGGGGCCGTGGCTGTCGGAGGCCCAGATGCAGGTCGAGGCCGACGCCCTGCTCGACGAGCTCGGCGTCGGGATCGACGACCTGCGGCGGCCGGCGAGCCAGCTGTCGGGCGGGCAGCGGCAGGCACTGGCCATCGCCCGGGCGCTGCTCGGGCGGCCCCGCCTGCTCGTGCTCGACGAGCCGACCGCAGCGCTCGGCGTGGGGGAGACCCACATGGTCGAGCGCATCGTCCGGGACCTGCGCGCCGCCGGGTGCGGGATCCTGCTGATCTCGCACCGCATCGAGCAGGTGTTCCGGTTGGCCGACCGGGTGGTGGTCCTGCGGCACGGGCGGGTCGTGGCCGACCGCGCCACCGTGGAGCTGCACCCCGACGACGTGGTGGCGCTGATGGCGGGCGTCGACGCCGACACCAGCGCCCGGCGCCAGATCAAGCGGCTCCACAGCCTGGTGGACCAGCTGGCGGAGGAGGAGCCCTCGGCGTCGATCCCGTTGATCGTGTCCGCGCTCTCGGCGGCCCTCGGCGTGGAGCAGATCTGCGTCCACCTCCTCGATCCCGGATCCGGTCCCGACGACGCGCCCGTCCTGCGCTGCCGTGCCGCGGTCGGTGTGCGGGAGCCGCTGCTCGGCCGCAGCCAGGAGCTGCCCGTCGGCCCCGAGGGGGCGGTGGTCGGGCTGGCGGCCGCGTCCCGGTCGGTGGTGGTCACCGAGCACGTCGCCCACCACGGCGCGTGGGCCGGCCTGCGGGAGGTGGCGGTCGAGTCCGGGGTGCGCTCGGCCTGGGCCGTGCCCATCCAGGACGCCGACGGCGTGCTCGGCGTGATCTCCGCCTACGCCGACGCGGTGGGCACCCCGCAGCCCGCCGCGCTCGAGCTGGTGTCGCTGTACACGAACCTGGCGGCCGCGGCGATCGCCCGCGAGCGCCTGCTCGGCGAGGTGACGCGGCGCAACCACATCCTCGAGTCGATGCGGGGGATGATGGAGACGCTCACCGGCCCGCTCGCGGTGCAGGCCGGCGTCGCCCCGGCGCTGGGCGTGCTGTGCGAGGGGCTGGCCGCCGAGGTGGTCGCCCTCGTCGGGGCCCCCGCCCCGGGCGAGCCGCTGGCCATCCGGGTGGCGACCGGTGCCCGGGGAGCCGAACCGGCCGACGAGGCGGCGGCCGAGCTGCTCGACGCCGCCGGTGCCGTGCTCGGCGGCCCGGCCGGCGTCGACCGGGCCCGCCTGATCGGGAGCCGGATCGTCGGCGCGCCGGTGACGTCGCCGCAGGGCTCCCTGGTGCTGGCGGCGTGGTGGCTCGACCCGAGCGGCATCGGCAACGACGCCGTCGACCTGCTGGAGGACGCCGCCCGGTCGCTCTGCCTCGCGGTCGAGCGCGAGGAGGTCGAGCTGGCCCACGCCGAGGCGGCGACGCTGCGCCGCTCGCAGCTGCTCCAGCGGGAGTTCCTGTCGCACCTCTCCCACGAGCTGCGCACCCCCCTGACCGCGATCCACGGGTACGCGTCGACCCTGCGCCAGCCCGACGTGACCTGGGACGACGTGTCCGAGCGGCGGTTCCTCGGCCTCATCGAGGGCGAGTCGGCCCGGATGGGCCGGCTGGTGGCCGACATGCTCGACTCGTCCACGATGGAGGCGGGCGGGCTCCGCCTCGACCCGCACTGGTGCGACCTCGGCCTGGCCGTCGATGCCGCGGTCGGGTGCATCGCCGGGGCGGCCGAGCTGGTCGACGTCGCCGTGGACGCCGCGGTCCCCGAGCTGTGGGTCGACCACGACCGGCTCGAGCAGGTCCTCGTCAACCTCATCGAGAACGCCGTCCGCCACGGCGGTGGGGGACCGGTCGCCGTGCGGGCCGCGGTCGACGGCGACGTCGTGGTCATCCGGGTCTGCGACGCCGGGCCGGGGTTCGCCCCCGAGCTGGCGGCCCACGTGTTCCAGCCGTACGTGCGCGGCGAGACCGCGGTCCCCGGGGCCGGCCTCGGGCTCACGATCTGCCGGGGCCTCGTCGAGGCCCACGGCGGCACGATCGCGGTCGAGCCGAGCGAGGCCGGCGCCTGCGTGCGCGTGGTGCTCCCGATCGAACCGCACCCGACCTCGGAGGGAGGCGACCATGTCCGGCGCTGAGGCGACCCGCGTGCTCGTGGTCGAGGACGATCCGAACATCGTCGACCTGCTCCGCTCGAACCTGCTCGTCCGCGGCTACGAGGTCGAGGTCTCGACCCGGGGTGACGATGCACTGGACCTGGTCGAGCGGACCCAGCCCGACCTGGCGCTGATCGACCTGATGCTGCCGCGGGCCGACGGCTTCGACCTGTGCCAGCAGCTCCGGGCCACGTCGTCGATCGGCATCATCATCTTGTCGGCCCGCGCCGACGAATCGAACAAGGTGCGGGCCCTGAACCTGGGTGCCGACGACTACCTGACCAAGCCGTTCGGGATCGACGAGCTGCTCGCTCGGATCCAGGCGACGCTGCGGCGCAGCCGCCCGGCGCCGGCGGAGGTGCAGGCTCAGCCGGTGATCACCGCTGGTGACGTCGTGATCGACCTCGATGCCCAGGTCGTGACGCTCGCGGGCGAGGTCGTGCGGTTGACGCCCACCGAGTTCTCGCTCCTGCGCGAGCTGGCCCTCAACGCCGGCGCGGTGGTCTCGCACGCCACGCTGCTGCGCCGCGTCTGGGGCCCGGGCTACGCCACCGAGACCGAGTACACCCGGGTGTACGTGCGCCGCCTGCGCGCCAAGCTCGAACCCGACGGCTCGCCGCCGCTCATCGTCACCGAGCACCGCGTGGGGTACCGCTTCGTGACGTGACGCCGTTCACAACTCGTTCACATCCGGGGCCAGATGTTGAGGCCTCGTTCACGTTCCCATCCGTACGTTGCAACCAAGGGGCCATGTGGGTGCCGGCCGTGCCGGCACCAGAACGAAGGGGACAAGCATGCGGAAGCACTTCCGAGTGAAGGCGATCGCCGTGGTCGCCGTCGCCGGTCTGGCGATGGCGGGCTGCGGCAGCAGCGACAACAACTCGAGCGGTGGGTCGGGCGACGGCGGAGGCGGAGGAGGCGGCAGCGACAGCGGCAAGATCGCCCTCCTGCTCCCGGAGTCGCAGACCGCTCGCTACGAGACGCAGGACCGACCGCTGTTCGAGGCCAAGGTGAAGGAGCTGTGCCCGGACTGCGAGGTCATCTACTCGAACGCCGACCAGGACGAGGCCAAGCAGCTCAGCCAGGCCGAGGCTGCGCTCACCAACGGCGCGCAGGTGCTGGTGCTGGACCCGGTGGACGGCAAGGCCGCCGGCGCCATCGCCGCCCAGGCGGCTGCCAAGGACGTGCCGGTCATCAGCTACGACCGGCTCATCCAAGACGCCGACATCGACCTCTACATCTCGTTCGACAACGAGAAGGTCGGTGAGCTCCAGGGGACGGCGCTGCTCGACAAGCTCGACGAGGACGGCGTCACCAAGGGCGACCTGGTGATGATCAACGGCTCGCCCACCGACAACAACGCCACCCTGTTCAAGAAGGGGGCGCACAGCGTCATCGACAAGAGCGACTTCACCGTCGCCGCTGAGTCCGACACCGTGGAGTGGGAGCCGTC
>DATMGQ010000147.1:0-11652 GCA_035555395.1 Acidimicrobiales bacterium | reverse complement strand
TCGGGCGCCGGCCTGCACGTCGGCCACCCGCTCGGGTACATCGGCACCGACGTGTACGCCCGCTACCTGCGGATGACCGGGCACAACGTGGTCCACACGATGGGCTACGACGCGTTCGGCCTGCCCGCCGAGCAGTACGCGCTGGCCACCAACACCCACCCGCGGGTCACCACCGAGCACAACATCGAGAACATGGAGCGCCAGCTGCGGCGCCTGGGCCTCGGCTACGACCGCCGCCGGTCGGTGTCCACCACCGACGAGGCGTTCTACCGGTGGACCCAGTGGATCTTCCTCCAGATCTTCGGCTCCTGGTACGACGACGACCTGGGCCGGGCCCGCCCCATCGCCGAGCTGGAGGCCGAGCTCGACGCCGGCCGGATCCCTGCCGTGGGGACCAACCCCACCGGGAAGCCGTGGGCCGAGCTCGACGAGTCCGAGCGCCGCCACGTCGTCAACGGCCACCGCCTCGCCTACCTGGCCGAGGTGCCGGTCAACTGGTGCCCCGGGCTGGGCACGGTCCTGGCCAACGAGGAGGTCACCGCGGACGGGCGCTCCGAGCGCGGCAACTTCCCGGTGTACCGCCGCCCGATGAAGCAGTGGATGCTGCGCATCACCGCGTACGCCGACCGGCTGCTCGACGACCTCGATCTGCTCGACTGGACCGAGGCCATCAAGAGCCAGCAGCGGAACTGGATCGGCCGCTCCACCGGCGCCGACGTCACCTTCTCCACCGACGCCGGCCCGCTCACCGTCTTCACCACCCGGCCCGACACCCTGTTCGGCGCGACCTACATGGTCGTGGCGCCCGAGCACCCGCTGGTCGAGGCCCTCGCCACCGACGAGCACCGCGCCGCGGTCCAGGCGTACGTCGCCGCCGCGGCCCGACGCTCCGACGTCGACCGCCAGACCGAGGGCAAGGAGAAGACCGGCGTCTTCACCGGCTCCCTCGCCACCAACCCGGTGAGCGGCGAGTCCATCCCGGTCTACGTCGCCGACTACGTGCTGATGGGCTACGGCACCGGGGCGATCATGGCCGTGCCCGCCCACGACCAGCGCGACTTCGAGTTCGCCAAGGCGTTCGACCTGCGCATCGTCCCGGTCATCGCCGCACCCGACGAGCACGACCCGCTCGAGTACGCCTGGACCGGCGACGGCGTCGCCATCAACTCCGCGAACGACGAGGTCTCGCTGGACGGCCGGTCGGTCGTCGAGGCCAAGGCCGCGATCATCGAGTGGCTCGAGGCCCGGGGCCTGGGCCGCGGCAAGGTCCAGTACAAGCTCCGCGACTGGCTGTTCAGCCGCCAGCGCTACTGGGGCGAGCCGTTCCCGATCGTGTTCGGCGCCGACGGCGAGCCGCAGGCGCTCCCGGACTCCGAGCTGCCCCTCGTGCTGCCGCCCATGGACGACTTCTCCCCGAAGACGTCCGAGGACGAGGACTCCGAGCCCGAGCCGCCGCTGGGGCGCATCACCGAGTGGACGAGCGTCGACCTGGACCTGGGCGACGGCGTCCAGACGTACCGGCGCGAGGTCAACACCATGCCCAACTGGGCGGGCTCCTGCTGGTACGAGCTGCGCTACCTGGACCCGACGAACGACCAGGCCCTCGTCGACCCGGAGAACGAGCGCTACTGGATGGGGCCGCGGTCCGAGGAGGACTGCGGCGGCGTCGACCTGTACGTCGGCGGCGTCGAGCACGCGGTCCTGCACCTGCTGTACGCCCGGTTCTGGCACAAGGTCCTGTTCGACCTCGGCCACGTGTCCTCCAAGGAGCCGTTCCGCCGGCTGTTCAACCAGGGGATGATCCAGGCCCACGTCTACCGGGACGACCGGGGCTTCCCGGTCCCCGCCGCCGAGGTCGTCGCCGACGGCGACCGGTTCCTCTACGAGGGCCAGGAGGTCACGCGGGAGCTGGGCAAGATCGGCAAGTCGCTGAAGAACGCCGTCGCCCCCGACGAGATGTGCGAGAAGTACGGCGCCGACACGCTGCGGCTCTACGAGATGTTCGGCGGCCCGCTGGACCAGAGCCGGCCGTGGGACACCACCGCGGTCGTCGGCATGTACCGCCTGCTCCAGCGCATCTGGCGCGTCGTCGTCGACGAGGACTCGGGGTCCCCTCGCGTGTCCGACGACCGACCCGACGACGACACCACCCGCCTGCTGCACCGCACCACCGCGGCCGTCCGCGACGGGATGCAGACGCTGCGGTTCAACACCTCGATCGCCCGCATCACCGAGCTCACCAACCACCTCACGGCCACCTACCCCGACGGCGGCGTGCCGCAGTCCGTGGCCGAGGACCTGGTGCTGCTGCTCGCTCCGCTGGCGCCGCACATCGCCGAGGAGCTGTGGGCCCGGCTGGGTCACGCCACGACGCTCACCTACCAGGACTACCCGCGCTTCGAGGAGGACTGGCTGGTCGACGCGTCCGTCGAGCTGCCGGTGTCGGTGAACGGGAAGGTGCGGGCGCGCATCATCGTGGCCGCCGACGCCGACGCCGAGGCCCTCGAGGCCGCGGCCCGGGCCGACGACAAGGTCGCCGGCCTGCTCGACGGGGCGACGGTCCGCAAGGTCATCGCCGTCCCCGGCAAGATGGTCAACTTCGTCGTCGGATGAGCCGGGTCGGGTGGGTCCTCCTCACCGTCACGGTGCTGTTCGCGGCCGCAGGCGTCACCGTCCTGCTGCTGCCGTTCGACACCACGTACGCGGTGCCCAGCGTGGCCGGGCAACCGGCGACCGAGGTCGACCTGCACTGCAAGGCACCGCTCGTCGACACCTTCACCAGCGACCCCGAGGAGCAGTGGATCGACTACGCGCCGGATCGGGGCGTGCGCCTCGAGTCGGGCGGCCGGACGGGTGGCGAGGGCTGCGCCTCGTCGTCCTCGGCCCGGGGCGTGGTCGGCATGAGCCTGCTCCTCGTCGCCACGATGTCCGCGGCGGCCGCCGCCCTGTTCGGTCGGCGCCGACCTGCCCCCGGCGAGCCCGCTGAGCTGCCCGACGACCCCATCACCACGGTCGCCGGACAGCCTGAGGCCCCGCCGGGGCCGGCCTCCTCCGCCTAGGAGATCACCACCGTGTCGAGCACGGCTTCGACCGCCTCCATCACCTGGTCGATGTCGTCCTCGGACGCCTCGACGGTGACCACGTGCCACTGCCCGCCGGCGCTGTCCTCGGCCTCGAAGTAGATGTCGACGATCGTGGTTCCGTCGCCGTCGTCGAACGCCCAGCCGAGGGCGTCGTACTCGCCGACCGTCATCTCCTCGTGGCTGCCGATGACCTCGTAGCCGTTCTTGTCCGCCGCGCCCTCGGCGCTCGACGCCGCGACCTCCTCGAGGGTGCTCGCCTCGTCGTCGAAGACGTTGGAGATGCCGACCGTGGCACCGTCCTCGTTCGTCAGCCGGATCGGGAACGTGGCCGGCCCGCTGAAGCCCTCGGGCACCTCCATCGACGCCGTGCTCGTCTCGAGGGTGTCGCCGGCGGCCACCTCCTCGTCCGAGTCGTCCGCCGGCTCGGTGGTCGACGCGCCCCCGTCGATCTCGTTCTCGATCCCGTCGGCGTCGAGGTCGTCGGCCAGCGCGTTCACCGCCTCGTACCAGGCGACCCTCGCCTCGGCTTCGTCATCGAGCTGGGCGTTGTAGCCGTCGACGTCGGTGATCTCCTGGTAGCCGTCGAGCACCTCGATGTACCGGCCGGTCTCGGTCAGCACGTCGTTCACACCGGCCTGCTGGTCGGCCGGCACCTCGATCTCCCGCACCTCCGCGTCGAAGTCGAAGAGGTCGTTGCGCAGGTCGCGCGTGCTGTCGATGCCGCCGTCGAGGTCGTTGTCGGCGGCGTACCCGTCCCGGGTCTCGATCTCGTCGGCGATGGCCTCGTCGGCGGCCTCGGCGGCGGTCTGGAAGTCGCCGGCTGCCTCGCTCAGGTCGACCTCCGTGGTGGTGGTCGTCGACTCGGCGGCCGGGGCCTTCGTCGTGGTCGGGTCGTCGGCGCCCTCGCTCCCGCTGCCGCCGCCGCAGCCGGCCAGCAGGACCGTCGTCACCAGTGCTCCGGCCATCCAGCGCTTCGTCATCGGTCGCTCCCTCTCCGCGCCCGCGTGGTGCGGGGCCCTCCTGGCGGAACGTACCGATGCCAACGGGGCGCGCCTAGGGCCGAACCCCGCAGAAACCCCGCTCCCCGCCCCGGATCGGCTCGGAGGGGAGCCGTCAGGCCGGCGCCGGGGTGAAGCGGAGCTGGTCCGCCTCCCAGAACGCCCGGAGGCTGCGGACCTTGCCGGCCTCGTCGACGCGGTAGATCGCGACCATCTCGCCGGCGACGCTCGAGCCGTCGGGAAAGGTGGTGGTGATGGTCAGGTAGTTGGCGACCTCGTCGCCGCCGGCGTGCGACGAGACGATGTCCATGCGCACCGGGTTCTGCGAGATCACGTCGTCCCAGAACGTCCCGATGCCCGCGCGGCCGTGGTGGCCCTCGCCGGTCTCGTCGAGGAACGAGACGCCGACCGGGTCCTGCACGACGGCGTCGTCGGCGAAGATCCCGAGCCACCCCTCGCGGTCGCGCGCCTGCACGAACGCACGGGACCGCAGCGAGGCGGCCCGGGCGGACCGGTCGTCGTCGGCCGGGTGGGGCAGGTCGAGGTACTCGAAGGCGGTGGTCACGGGACGATCTCCAGGTCTCGAAGGGGGTAGATGACGGTCTCGGCGAACCAGGCGACGCTGTCGAGCTGGTGCTGGAAGTCGGTGGGGTCGCCACCGGAGAAGAACCACGGCACGGTGATGACGTCGGTCAGCCCCGCCTTCGCCAGTCCGGCCATGTCGTCGACCGTGGGCGGCACGATGGGCGTGGCCTTGATCTCGAACGGCTCGCCGGCCCGGCCCTCGGCGTCGAGCGCAGCGCGCAGGCGGCCGATGTGCTGGTCGATCTCCTCGGCCGACGCCTGCGCGCCGATCCACCCGTCGCCCAGGCGGGCGGCTCGGCGGATGCCGGCGTCGCTGTGGCCGCCCACGTAGATCGGGATCGGGTGCTCGGCGGGCGCCGGAGGCTCCATGCGCAGGCGGTCGAAGTCGTAGTGGTCGCCGTGGTACTCGACGTACCCGCCCTGGGTGACCAGGCGGATGATCTCGATCTGCTCGTCGAGCCGCTTGCCGCGGGTCTTCATCTCCTGCCCGAGCCAGGTGAACTCCTCGGGGATCCAGCTGAGGCCGACGCCCAGCGACACCCGGCCCGGGAACAGCGAGGCGATGGACCCGATGCTCTTGGCCACCAGCAGCGGCTCGCGCAGCGGCGTCTTCATCACGTTGGTGTAGAGCCCGACCCGCTCGGTGGCGGCGCCGACGGCGGGCATGCCGACGAACGGGTCCACGAACGGCGAGTCGTCGGCCCAGAAGCGCTTGCCGTCCGCGGTGAACGGGTAGTCGCCGGAGACGGCCTCGGGGTAGAAGACCGAATCCGGGAAGCAGACGGAGTCCCAGCCCGCCGCCTCCGCGGCGCGGGCGAGCGGGAGGACCCGCTCCGGCGGGCACATGGCGAGGGCGAGGGTGAACTGCACGCACCGATTCTGACGCATCGTCAGGTCCGGCGCGGGATCCGTCCGATCCGGCTCAGGCCCGGCCCCCGACGTGGGCTGCCGCCCGGCGGTTGGCGGCGTCCATCGCATCGCCGAAGGAGCGGCCGTCGGCGAGCCCGACGAACAGGGCGGCGGCGAACACGTCGCCGGCGCCGATCGTGCCGGCTGGGGAGATCGCGTCGAGCGGGACCCCGGGCAGGTCGACCGCCTCGGTGCCGCTGGTGCCGAAGCAGCCCCGCTCGCCGCGGGTCACCGCGACGGCCCGAGCGGGTCCGGCCAGCGGCTCGGCGATGCGGGCGTACTCGGACTCGCTCAGCACCACGGCGTCGGATCCCTCGGCCCACCAGGCAGTGGGCGCGTCGAGCAGGCCGAGCCGGTGGGTGACCGGGTCCCGCGTCCGCAGCATCCCCTGTGGCGTGATGCCGACGAACCGGGCACCGCGGACCTGGGCGATGAGCTCGCGGGTGACCTCGCCCATGATCGGGGCGAGGTGGACGACGTCGGCGGTGCCGAGGTCCACGGGCGAGCGGGTGAGGTCGAGCGGCTCGGCCACCGTGGGCACGGTCTGGGGGCCGAGGTCGGCCGCGCGGCTGAACGCCATCACCGTGTCGGTGGCCGACGGCTGCACGGTGACCTTCACCTCGGGCATCGCGGCCCGCAGCGCCCGTTCGAGCTCGGCGGTGCCGGACGTGACGATGTGGGCGTCCCACCCGGCGGCCTGGGCGACCCGGCTGGAGAACAGCACGCTCCCACCGAGCCGGCGCTCGTCGTCGCCCTCGACCTCGTCCCAGCACACCGAGCCGATGGCGACGTAGGTGCTCACGCGTGTGACTCCTTGGCACGGAGCAGGCCGGCCTCGAAGCGATCGACCGCGGCATCCTCGGCCGCGCCGGCGCCGCCACCGGGGCCGTGGCGCAGCACGAGCCGGAACGACCCGGCCATGGCGACGTCACCCGGGTACACGAGCGTCGGCTGCCGGCCCGTGGCGACCTTCACCGCCCGGCCGAACCGCGTGCGGTAGATCGGCACGTTCCAGAGGCCGCCGAAGCAGCCGAGGGTGTGCAGCCCGGTGAAGTCCCGGAACGCGGCGGCCACCGCGTCGGCCAGCAGCCGCACCTGCTCCTCCACGATCGCCTCCGACCGGGCGTCGCCCTCCCCCGCCAGCTCCAGGACGTCGGTCGCGAACGCGGCGATCTCGGCCTTGTCGACCTCGGGCTTGTAGATCAGGTCGAACAGCTCGTCGGTCTCGTCGATGCCGAGGCGCCCGCACACCGCCGCCGCCAGGGCGGTGCCGTCGGACCGGCCCTCGCCCACCAGGAGGACCTCGCGGAGCGCGGCCCGCCCGAGCGCATACCCCGAGCCCTCGTCGCCGAGCACGTAGTCCCAGCCGCCGTAGCGCCGGCTCCCCTGGTCGAGGGCCCCGGCGAGGACGGCGCTGCCGGTGCCGGCGATGACGGCCACCGCAGGGTCGAGGTCGGCGGTGGCGGCCCAGCACCCGATGGTGTCGGCCACGACCGAGATGGTCGCCGGGCCGGGCACCACCTTGCGCACGCCGCCGGCCAGCACGTCCGCGTGGGCCTGGGTGTCGACCGACGCGCTGCTGACGAGGACCGCCGTCGGCGACAGCGGCCGGGCGGCGTCGGCCAGCGCGGCGGCGATGACGGCGCGGAGGTTCTCGGCGGCGTCGTCGTCGCCCGCCGATCGGCTGTTGGTGGGGCCGCCCCGGGCGTAGCCGAGGACCTCGCCCTCGGCGGTGGCCACCGCAGCTCGGCTGCCGGTGCCGCCCCCGTCGACCACCACCACGGTGGTGACGTCGGTGAACGAGGGGATCGATCGCAGCCAGTCCACGGCGGCCGAGCGTAGTGGCCGACCCCTCTGGCCTCGGCCGTCCGCTCGCGGCCCGTCGACCGGTCCCGGGCCGGACGCGACCGCACCGCCGACGGGGCCGGAGGTCTCCGCGTCTCCGGGCGTCGGCGGTGTGGCCGTGATCGCCTGCTGCTGGTCAGCTCAGCGGCCGACCGCCTTCTCGAGCTGGGCCTTGTTCATCTTCGAGCGTCCCTTGACGCCCTTCTGCTTGGCCTCGTTGTAGAGCTGGTCTCGGGTCCGTCCACCGGAGCCCCGGTGCGAACGAAGCCCACCGCGGCGGCTCGACGAGATGTCGTCGGTGGAACTGCGGCTGGACTCCTTCGCCTCGCCGGCCCGGGCCCGTTCCTTGTTGACGGTGCGGGCGGCGATCTCCTCGGCGACGTCCTCCGATCGGCCTCGGTCCTCGAGGCCCTCCTTGATGTGCTCGTACTGGCGTTCTCGCTTGTCGCTCCAAGACCGTGGCATGAGCTGCCTCCTCGGTGTCTGCGGTTCGGTACCCGGTCGCCGGAGCGACCAGACCGGTCGGGCTCGATGGTCAGCCGGGCGACGGCACCGTCCCGGCATCGGCGCCGTTCGTCTCGGAGTCGCCCTCGGTCGGCGCCGCCGAGGGCTCGGGTGCGGCCGGCTGCCGAGCCTCGGCTGGCGGGGCGGGCCGGGTGAGGTCGATGGTGCCGACGCCGAGCGCCGCCTCCAGCGACGGCCGCAGCGAGCTGCCTCCGTCGTCCCAGGCGCGGAGGACGTGGTGCGCGAAGCGGGCCTCGACGCGGGCCAGGGCGGCGGCGCCGAAGATCACGTCGGCGCCGAGCTCGGGCTCGCTGGCGACGAAGCCGCCCACCAGCCGGCCGAGCGCCAGCTCCGCGTGGTGGGCGTCGGCCTCGACGTGCACCTCGTAGAAGCGGGAGAGCGCCGGGAGCCCGCCGACGCGCCGAGCCGCCTGCAGGTAGCGCGACATCGGGGTCACCGAGCACATCTCGAAGAGGGCGAGGTGGCCGACGAGCGCCCCGCGCAGCCTCCGGTTCAGCCCGAACATGGCGACGAGGTTGTCGGTGGCCAGCGTGGTGCCGGGGAGGCGGTCGACGTAGTGGCCGAGCTCGCTCGACAGGCCCAGCTCCTCCATCGCCGCGGCGAAGAGCTCGCTGTGGGCTTCGCCCGGCACGCCGCCGCCGTACTCGTCGGTCTGGATCTCGACCATCGCGGAGCGCCCCAGACCCGACAGCCGCGGGATCGCCCACGTGTGCGGGTCGGCCTCCTTCAGCTGGTAGGCGGACCGGTGGATCGCCACCTCCTGGAGGTGCACCAGCTCGCCCCGCTCGGCCACGGTCGCGGCGAGCGGCGGACCGGCCCAGGTGGCGATCACGCGCAGCGCCAGCTGCGGGTGATCGGGCACCGCGGACGGCTGGTGCTCGGCTCGCAGCGCCCCTTCGAACACCGACTCGAGGGTGCGGCGGAACCGCAGGACGTCGGGGTCCCACTCCAGGTCGTCGTCGATCCCGTCGAACCCGTGGTGGTGCAGCTCGTAGCAGCACCACAGCGCGAGGTGGAAGTCGTCGTCGACCAGCGGGTCGACGGAGCGCAGGGACGGGACGCTGAGCGGCTCGCCGTCGGTCAGGTGCGCGACGAGCGCGCTGCTGATCGGGCCGCGTGGGGTGGGGAGCAGGGGACGCATGGCCCACCCCTTCCCGACTGACATCGGAGTCACACCAGGTCAGAGGTGATTTCCCGAGGGTGAGCCGCGATCGGTCCGACCAGGCTGCTCCCCCTCCCCCACCTGCGACAACGCGCCTCACCCACCCCCGGATCTCGTGGCGGGGAGCGCCGACAGGGAAGCCGCGGCACACGAGGTTCGCGCCGGGGCGGAGGCGCACGCCTGGTGACCGATCGGCCACGTTTCCGATCGGGCGAGCGCGCCGCCGGAACGAGGGGTACCGTCCGCCGAACGGGCGGCACGTTGCCGGCCGGCGGACCCAAAGGAGAACACCATGACTCGTCCCTTCGCCCTGCCGCGGCGCGGGCTCGGGCGGCTCGTCGCCGCCGTCGCCCTCGCGGGTGGCCTCGTCGCTGCGATGGCCTCACCGGCCAACGCGCTCGCGTACGACTACACGGACCCAGCCACCACCGGCTGCTCCGCCACCGCGATCACCGTCGCGTCGACGGCGGTCATCGACTCGCGCAACGGGGCCAACGTGGGCACCGTCGAGCTGCGCTGGTCCACGGCGTGCAAGACCAACTGGGCTCGCGTGACCCGCACCGACGGCCAGAACGCGCTGTGGTCGAACGTGACCGTCACCCGGGCATCCACCAGCGACACCACCACCTTCAGCGCCCAGGGCTACTCGTCGATCTACTCCGACCAGCTGTACGGCCAGGGCTACGTGGTCTGCGCGTCGGCGATGCTCGAACGCCCCAACGAGGGCGGCGCGTTCGGCGAGGGCGCCTGCTACTGAGACCTGACCTGCGGTGCCCGGCCCCGGTTCACGCCCGGGCCGGGCACGGCCGGCGTGGAGGCGGTGGTCAGCGCTTCGGCGGTGGGAGGTCGCGGCAGCGGGCGACGCCGCCCCACAAGAGGGCGCCGTAGGCGTCGGCGGGTTCGGTGTCGGCGTACTCCCCAGGTGCCGGGGCGCCGTCGGCGAGGTGGATGCCGTCGGACCGGAGGTACTCCGGGTGGGCGGCGACCACCGGACCCCAGTCGACGAGCACGGTGCGGGGCCGCTTGGCGGCGATCGAGCGCATCTGCCTCCGGCCCGTCGCCAGGTGGTCGCGGAAGGCCTTGGTGGCGGCCCCGCCTGCTGCCGGCAGGACGACGACCACGCAGGCATCCGGGTGCGGGGTGTGGAGCAGCTTCCGGAAGGCGGCGTCGTCGGCGGTGGTCCACCCGGGCTGGCCGTAGGCGACGGCGGCGTTGTTCACCCCGAGGGCGATGACGAGGACCTCGGGCCGCGGGGCGTCCGCGTCGGAGGCCCGCCGGGCCTCGCGGCCCTGCACGTCCTCGAACCGGTTGCCGAGCCAGGCGTCGATCTCGAGGTCGTAGGCCGGGTCGAGCCCCACGCCGGCCTCGCGCCACCGGTCGTCCCGGTTCCAGTACGACTGCACCGTGATCGAGTCCCCGACGACGTCGATCGTGAGCGGATCCGCCTCGGGCGTGCACGCGGGGATGGCGAGGAGGGCGAGCCCGAGCAGCCCGAGCAGCCGGGCGGTCGGTGATCGCCGACGACGGCCGCCCGCGGTCGAGGGCGAGTCGCCGGGGGCGTGGTCGGGGTGGGTCCCGAGCGGTCGGCTCGAGGTGGACGTGGCCCATCGGTGGTGCATCGCACCACCCGATCAGCGGCACCGCGCCCGACCAGGGCGAACGGCTGAAGCGCGGTTCAGATCGGGGCTGGTTCCTGAACTGCGCTTCAGCCCTCCGGGCCCGTGCCCGGGGGTTCGGGGGCGAACACCGGCAGGGTGACCACCAGGCGGGCCCCGCCCGCAGGCGCATCTTCGGCGCGGATCGCACCCTGGTGGGCAGCGGCGATGGTCGACGCGATCGCGAGCCCGAGGCCGGGTCCCGACCGCTCGGGCGAGCGGGCCGGGTCGCCGGTCGCGAACCGCTCGAAGACCCGGCCCCGGTCCTCGGGTGCGATGCCGGGACCGTCGTCGTCGACGACCAGGTGGACCTCCGAGCCGGTCTGGCGCACGGTGAAGGCCACGGTCGAGGTCGCGTAGCGCGCCGCGTTCGCACCGAGGTTCTGGATGAGCCGGCCGAGGTCGGTGTCTCGCCCGAGGACCTGCCCGCCCGACACCTGGCTCGTGTCGATGCTGAGGCCGGTGGTCCGGCGCATCTGCGATGCCTGGGCGAGGACCAGCTCGTCGAGGTCGACCGGGCCGGCTGGCGCCGCGGCGCCCCCGTCCGCCGACGCCAGCACGAGGAGCTCCTCGACCAGCTCCTGGAGGCCGGTCAGCTCGTCCAGCGCGATCGAGCGGGAGGTCACGACCGAGTCCGGGTCGCCGGTCTCGGTCTCGAGGATCGAGCGGATGGCCGTGATCGGCGTGCGGAGCTCGTGGCTGGCGTCGGCGACGAACTGCTGCTCGCGGCGGACGGCCGCCTCGAGCCGCTCGAGCAGGCCGTTGAGCGTGCCGGCCAGGCGGTCGAGCTCGTCGCGGGTGCCCGGGGGGTCCACCCGGTCCGCCAGGTTCTCCGTGCTGATCGCGTCGACCGTGCGGCGCATCTCCTCCACGGGGCGGAGGGCGCGGCC
>DATMGQ010000146.1:0-5172 GCA_035555395.1 Acidimicrobiales bacterium | reverse complement strand
CCGCCAGGGGGCAGCACGTGGGCACAGGGGCACGAACCGATCCGACGCCGCTGCCACGGCCCGAGATCGCCGCGTCCTGGGCCCGGTCGTCCCGCTCGGGCGTGCACGGCGACCGGCTCGCCGTCGCCGCCGCACCCGGCGCCGATCCCCGCGGCCGCCTCACGAGCCTGGCGGCACCGGTCCTCGACCGGTTGAGCGGGACGCTCTCGGACACCCGCACCACCGTGGTGCTCACCGACGCCCACGCCGCGATCCTCGACCGTCGGGCCGGATCGAGCCGCTTGCACGACCTGCTCGACGACCTCGGCATCGTGCCGGGCTTCTCGTACGCCGAGGACGTCGTCGGCACCAACGGCATGGGCACCGCGGCGGAGGAGCGGCGGGCGGTCCGGGTCGTGGGCGAGGAGCACTACAACGAGGCGCTCCGTCCGCTCACGTGCGTCGGCGTGCCGATCGAGCACCCCATCACGGGCCGGCTCGAGGGCGTGCTCGACCTGACGTGCTTCAACGAGGACGCCGGGCCGTGGATGAGCCCGCTCGTGGCCGAGGCCGTCGCGGGGGTGCGGGCCCTGCTGGAGGCGCAGGCGACGGCGGGGGAGCGGGCGCTGCTCGCCGCGTTCCTCCGGGCGTCGCAGCGCGGCTCCGATGCCGTCGTCACGCTCAACGACTCGTTCGTGCTGACCAACCCGGCGGCCGCCCGGCTCCTCGACGGCGCCGACCACGCCCCGCTCTGGGAGATCGGCGCCGATGCCGTCTCGGCCCGTTCGGCGCCGGTGCGCGACCTCGAGCTCGCGGGCGGCACCCTGGTGCGGGCGTCGTTCGAGGTCGTCGAGCTCGGCGACAAGGCGGTGGGCGCGGTCGTCCGCCTGGCCGAGCCCGAGCAGCGGACGACCCGGGCCTCGTCCCGGCGGAGCGCCACGCGTGCGCCGTCCGCCGCGGGGGAGTCCACCACCGGCCCCCGCACGGTGACGGGCCGGCTCGTCGCCGAGGTGCGTGCTGCGGTCGCGTCCGGCGAGCCCACGCTCGTCCGGGGCCCCGCCGGTGCCGGCAAGTTCACCGTCGCCCGCCTCGCGCTCGGCGACGACCAGCCCGCCGTGTTCGACGCGGGCCGGGCCGTGATCGACGGGCCCCGGGCCTGGCTGCGCGAGGTCGAGGCGGCGCTGGGCGACGGGCAGGCGGTCATCATCCGCCACGTCGACGTCCTCGCCGCCGACGCCGCCGCCGGCCTGGCCGCCGTGCTCGACGGCGCCCCCGCCGCAGCCAGGGTCGTGGCCACCGCAGCGGAGCAGGCCGCGTCGGCCCCGGTCGGCGCCGCCCAGTCGCTGGCCGACCGGTTCGGCCACCTCGCCCAGGTCCCGCCCCTCGCCCGGCGGGCCGACGAACTGCCCGCCCTCGTGCGCTCGATGGTCGGCCGGCTCGTGCCCACGGGCTCGCTGCGCGTCGCGCCGGAGGTGGTGCAGGCGCTCGGCCGCGTCGACCTGCCCGGCAACCTGCGCCAGCTGGAGTCCCTGCTGCACCGGGTCGCGGTCGAGCGGCGGTCCGGCACGGTCACCCTCGACGACCTGCCGCCCGAGGTCCGCGCCGCCACGCACCGCCCGCACCTCACGGCCATGGAGCAGCACGAGTGCGAGGCCATCGCCTCCGCCCTCGCAGCCGCCGACGGCAACAAGGCCGCGGCCGCCGAGGCCCTCGGCATCTCCCGGTCGACGCTCTACCGCAAGCTCGACGCCTACGGCCTCCAGCTCGACCGCCGGGCCTGGTAGCTAGACCTCGTCGCCGCGCACGATCGGGGCGCGGCGCGGGTGCTCGTCGTCGGTGAAGAGGCGGGACCGGGTGAGGAACCGCTTGCCCTCGGGCGTCTCCAGCGAGAACCCGCCGCCGCGGCCGTCGACCACGTCGATGGTGAGGTGGGTGTGCTGCCAGTAACCGAACTGGGACTCGCTCATCCAGAACCCGACCGGCTGGTCGAGGCCCTCGATGGGCACGAGCCCGAGGCGCACGTCGCTGGCACCGAGGATGAAGTCGCCGTCCGGGTAGCACATCGGTGAGGACCCGTCGCAGCAGCCGCCGGACTGGTGGAACATCACCGGGCCGTGGATCGCGGTGAGGCGGCGGACCAGGTCCGCCGCCTCCTCCGTGAACGCCACCCGCTCGACGACCTGATCTGCAGGGGTGGGGGCTGCAGCCACGTCGAGCTCCTTCCGTGGGCCTAGAAGAAGCCGAGCTTCTGGGGGGCGTAGGAGACCAGCAGGTTCTTCGTCTGCTGGTAGTGGTCGAGCATCATCTTGTGGTTCTCACGGCCGATGCCCGACTGCTTGTAGCCACCGAACGCGGCGTGCGCCGGGTACAGGTGGTAGCTGTTGCACCACACCCGTCCGGCCTGGATGGCGCGGCCGGCGCGGTACTGGGTGTTGACGTCGCGGGTCCACACGCCGGCGCCGAGGCCGTACAGCGTGTCGTTGGCGATCGAGATGGCGTCGTCGTAGCCGTCGAACCGGGTCACGGCCACGACCGGGCCGAAGATCTCCTCCTGGAAGATCCGCATCGAGTTGTCGCCCTCGAACACCGTCGGTTCGACGTAGTAGCCACCGCTCAGCGACCCGCCGAGGTCGGCGCGGCGGCCGCCGGTCAGGACCCGGGCGCCCTCCTTCTCGCCGATGTCGATGTAGCTGAGGATCTTCTCGAGCTGGTCGTTGCTGGCCTGGGCGCCGATCATCGTGTCCAGGTCGAGCGGGTTGCCCTGCACGACGGCCTTGGTGCGGGCGAGGGCGTCGCCGAGGAACTTGTCGTAGATCGACGCGTCGATGAGCGCCCGGCTCGGACAGGTGCAGACCTCGCCCTGGTTGAGGGCGAACATCGTGAAGCCCTCGAGCGCCTTGTCGTAGAAGTCGTCGTCGGCCGAGGCGACGTCGGCGAAGAACAGGTTGGGGCTCTTGCCACCCAGCTCGAGCGTGACGGGGATCAGGTTCTGGCTGGCGTACTGCATGATCAGCCGACCGGTGGTCGTCTCCCCGGTGAAGGCCACCTTGGCCACGCGGTTCGACGAGGCCAGCGGCTTGCCCGCCTCGGTGCCGAACCCCTGGACCACGTTGAGGACGCCGGGAGGGAGCAGGTCCCCGACGAGGTCCAGGAGCACGTTGATCGAGGCCGGCGTCTGCTCGGCCGGCTTGAGCACGACGGCGTTGCCGGCGGCCAGGGCGGGGGCGAGCTTCCACACCGCCATGAGGATCGGGAAGTTCCACGGGATGATCTGGGCGACCACGCCGAGCGGCTCGTGGAAGTGGTACGCCATCGTGTCGTCGTCGATCGTGGCGATCGAGCCCTCCTGGCCGCGGATCGCGCCGGCGAAGTACCGGAAGTGGTCGATGGCGAGGGGGATGTCGGCGGCGAGGGTCTCGCGGACCGGCTTGCCGTTGTCCCAGCTCTCGGCCACGGCGAGGACCTCGAGGTTCTCCTCCATGCGGTCGGCGATCTTGTTGAGGATGACGGCCCGCTCGGCCGGTGAGGTGCGGCCCCAGGCGGGCGCGGCGGCGTGGGCGGCGTCGAGCGCCCGCTCGACGTCGTCGGCGGTGCCCCGGGCCACCTCGGTGAACGGCTGCCCGTCGACCGGTGACGGGTTCTCGAACCACTGGCCTCCGGCCGGATCGACCCACTCGCCGCCGATGTAGTGGCCGTAGCGGTCCTGGTAGTTGACGACGGCCCCGTCGGAACCGGGGTTGGCGTAGGTGGTCATGGCGCTGCTCCACGTCGATCCGTGCGGCACCTCCGCACGCCCCTGCGACGCGTCGTCATCATCCGCCCGTCCTGCGCACCGGAGGTGTCTCGACTTGGGACACCAGACCTTGCGGTAGCGTCTTCCCCCGGCCTCGGTGGGAGGGGCCGGGAGGAGGTCGGCCGTGCCGAGCACCGTGGCAAGGGCAAACGTGCGTGTGCGCAAGATGGGACGGCGTGCCCGGCTGGTGGTCCACCGGCGCGTCCTCCAGGTGCCCCAGCGGGTGGCCTGCACGGTGTGCACCTGGTCGGGGTCGCGGTTCGCGGCCGATGCCCACGGGCGCAAGGACCGGCTGTGCCCGAGCTGCGGATCGAGCGAGCGCGACCGCGCCCTGGCGCTCGAGCTGCGCCGGCGGGGCCCGGTGGCGAGCGGCGTCCGGCTGCTCGAGGTGGCGCCGATCGGCCTGGTCGAGCGCATCGCCGAGGAGCTCGGCTACGAGCACCACAGCGTCGACCTGTTCTCGCCGCGGGCCGAGGTCCGCGCCGACCTCTGCTCCCTCCCGTTCGCCGACGGGAGCATCGACCTGGCCGTGTGCTTCCACGTCCTCGAGCACATCCCCGAGGACCGCGCCGCCGCCCGCGAGCTGGCCCGGGTGCTGCGCCCCGGGGGCGAGGCGCTCGTGGTGGTCCCGTTCGCGTCGACGTGGCCCGAGACCTTCGAGGACCCCGACACCCCGCCGGAGGACCGCGAGCGCGTCTACGGGCAGTCCGACCACGTGCGGATCTACGGCACCGACGTGACCGCCCGATGGCGAGAGGCCGGCGTGGCCGTCGATGAGTCGGTCTGGACCGACCGCTTCACCCCCGACGAGCACGCGTCGGCCCGCATCACCGGGCACGACGACCGCTTCTGGATCCTGCGCCCCAGCTAGGGCGCCCCGGCTACCAGCCCCGGTCGGCCCACTCCTGGAGGTGGGGGGACTCGGCGCCGATCGTGGTGGCGTCGCCGTGGCCCGGGAGGACGATCGTGTCAGCGGCGAGCGGCGAGAACAGGCGCTCGTCGAGCGACCGGATGATCGTGGGGAAGTGGCCGCCGAACTTGGTGGTGCCCGGCCCGCCCGGGAAGAGGGTGTCGCCGCTGAAGAGCACCGGCTTGCCGGCGATCTTGAAGCACATCGACCCCGGCGTGTGGCCCGGCGTGGCGATCGTCTCGAGGCGCAGGCGGCCCACCTGGATGACCGCGTCGTCCTCGAGGAGCTGGTCGTAGCTCGGGAGCATCGCCGCATCCTCGGCGGTCACGTGCACGGAGTAGCCGGCGTCGCGCATCTGCGGGACGGCCTGGATGTGGTCGTGGTGGCCGTGGGTCTCGAGCACCTCGCGGACGCCAAGGCGCTGGCTCAGCTCGAGCAGCTGCTCGTGCTCGTCGGCGGCGTCGAGCAGGACGGCGTCGCCGGTCTCCCG
>DATMGQ010000145.1:0-8075 GCA_035555395.1 Acidimicrobiales bacterium | reverse complement strand
GCCGGCGAGGCCAGGTACACGACGGTGGCGGCGATGTGCTCGGGCTTGCCGATGGTGCGCAACGGCGTGGCCTCCTCCATCTGCGTCCGCATGCCGTCGTCGCCGAGGACGATGTCGAGCGCCGAGGTGGCGATCGATCCGACGGCGATCGCGTTGACCCGCACCTTCGGCGCCAGGTCGCGGGCCGCCAGCCGCGTGTAGTGGGCGAGGCCGGCCTTGGCGGTGCCGTAGGCCAGGTACCCCCGGCCCGGGACCCGCCCCATGATCGACGAGATCCCGACGATCGAGCCGCCGCCGGTCTCCAGCATGATCGGCAGGGCGGCGCGGTTGAGGGCGTGCGCGGTGACCACGTTGAACGAGAACGCCTCGGCGAGGAACCGCGGCGACGTGTGCTCGAACGGCCGGGGCATGGTGCCGCCGAGGTTGTCGACGACCACGTCGAGCCGGCCGAACGCGGCCTTGGCCTCGGTGGCCAGCGCTGCCACCGCGTCGAGGTCGCTCAGGTCGGCGACCACGACGTGGGCGCGGCGGCCCGCGGCTTCGATCTGCGACGCGACGCCGGCGAGCTGGTCCTCGGAGCGGGCCGAGATCACGACGTCGGCGCCGGCCTCGGCGAGGGCGACGGCGCAGGCGGCGCCGATGCCGCGACCGGCACCGGTGACGATGGCGACCTGGTCGGTGAGGAGGAACGAGTCGAGGATCAAGGTGAGCTCCCGGTGCCGGAATCTGACGGACCGTCAGATTAGGTCGGTTCGCCCGTCCAGGGGGCGTGGCATGCTGGCGGCCTCGTTCGCCGGACGCCGACCCGCGCGTCCCGGCGCCAGCAACGCAGGGGGCTTCATGGGTGATCTCGTCAGCGCACTGGAGGGCATCGTCGGGGCCGCCAACGTGGCCACCGGCGCCGCCATCGCCGAGGACCTGACCCACGACGAGGCCATCACCGCGCTGGCCGTGATCCCCGCCGCCGTCGTGCGTCCGGCCACCACCGGCGAGGTGGCCGCGATCGTGGCCCTCGCCGCCGAGCAGGGCGTGCCGCTCACCGCACGCGGGTCGGGCACCGGGCTCTCGGGCGCCTGCATCCCGCAGGCCGACGGCATCCTCGTCTCGTTCGACCGCATGGCCGACATCGTCGAGATCGACCTGGACAACCACGTGGCCCGGGTCCAGCCCGGTGTCACCCTCGCCCAGCTCGACGAGGCCACCGCCGCGGTCGGGCTCGTCTACCCGGTGTTCCCCGGCGAGAACTCGGCCAGCCTCGGCGGCAACGTCGCCACCAACGCCGGCGGCATGCGGGCCGTCCGCTACGGCGTGACCCGCCACCAGGTGCTCGGGCTCACCGCCGTGCTCGGCACCGGCGAGACCATCACCACCGGCGGCAAGTTCGTGAAGGCCACCTCCGGCTACGACCTCACGCAGCTCATCATCGGGTCGGAGGGCACGCTCGCCCTCGCCACCGAGGCCACCCTGCGCCTGCACCCCCGCCTCACCCACGGCGCCACGGTGCTCATCCCGTTCCCCGGCCTCGACGAGGTGGCGGCGGCGGTGCCGCGCATCGTCGGCTCGGGCCTCATGCCCACGATCCTCGAGTACATCGACTTCATCACGATGAGCGCCATCACCACGGCGCAGAACCTGGAGCTCGGCGTCCCGCAGGAGATCAAGGACTCGGCGATGGCGTACCTCGTCGTCGTCCTGGAGAACCGCAACGACGAGCGGGTCGAGGAGGACGTGCACGAGCTGGCCGAGCTCGCCACCGAGCTCGGCGCGCTCGACCTCTACGTGCTGCCCACCGGCTCGGGCGCGGCGCTCATCGACGCCCGCGAGAAGGCGTTCTGGACGGCGAAGGCCAACGGCGCCAACGACATCATCGACATGGTCGTGCCCCGCGGCTCGATCCCCGAGTACCTGGGCGCGGTGCAGCAGATCGGCCAGGACACCGGCTCGCTCGTGGTCGGCTGCGGCCACGCCGGCGACGGCAACGTCCACCTGTCGGTCTTCCAGCCCGACGTGGAGACCCGCAAGGAGGTCGTCGGCCGCATCCTCCGCGCCGGCGCCGACCTCGGCGGCGCGGTGAGCGGCGAGCACGGCATCGGCACGGAGAAGAAGGCCTACCTGGCCCAGATCGAGGATCCGGCCAAGCTCGACCTCATGCGCCGCATCAAGACCAGCTTCGACCCCGCCGGCATCCTCAACCCCGGCGTCATCTTCGACTGAGGCGGCCTCCGGCCGCGTCTCCCGACCAGCAAGGAACAGCTCCATGAACGGTGCCCAGGCACTCATCCGCACCCTCGTCGACTCCGGCGTCGACGTCTGCTTCATGAACCCCGGCACGTCGGAGATGCACTTCGTCGCCGCGCTCGACGACGTGCGCGAGATGCGTGGCGTGCTCGCCCTGTTCGAGGGCGTGGCCACCGGCGCCGCCGACGGGTACGCCCGCATGGCCGACAAGCCCGCCGCGGTGCTGCTGCACCTGGGGCCCGGCCTCGGCAACGGCCTCGCCAACCTGCACAACGCCCGCAAGGGCCACACGCCGGTGGTGAACATCGTCGGCGACCACGCCACGTACCACAAGCAGTACGACGCCCAGCTCGAGTCCGACATCGAGACCGTCGCCCGCAACGTGTCGACCTGGCTGCGCACGTCGGCCTCGGTCGAGGAGGTCGCCGCCGACGCGGCGGACGCCGTCGCCGTCGCCTCCGGCCCGCCGTCGCAGATCGCCACGCTGATCCTGCCGGCCGACGTCAGCTGGACCGAGGGCGGCACGCCGGCGGCGCCGGTGGCTCCCGCCCAGCCCGCGCCGGTCGATGCCGACGCCGTGGCCGCCATCGCCGCGGTGCTCCAGGGCGACGAGCCCGCGGCCCTGTTCGTCGGCGGCCGCGCCTGCCGCGCCGACGCCCTGGTCGACGCCAGCCGAGTCGCCAACACCACCGGCGCCAAGCTCATGGCCGAGACCTTCCCGGCTCGCATCGAGCGCGGCGCCGGGCGCGTCCCGGTCGACCGCCTCGCCTACCTCGCCGAGTTCGCCGCCATGCAGCTCGACGGCCTGAAGCACCTGGTGCTCGTCGACTCGAAGGCGCCGGTCTCGTTCTTCGCCTACCCGGGCAAGGCCAGCGACCTGGTCCCCGAGGGCTGCACCGTGCACGTGCTGGCCGACCGGTCGGGCGACCCCGCTGCCGCCCTCGCGGCGCTGGCCGACGCGGTGGGCGCCGCCCCCGATGCGGCCACGATCCAGGCCGAGGCCCGTCCCGAACTGCCCACCGGGCCCCTCACCGCCGACGCGGTGTGCCAGGCGGTCGGGGCGCTGCTGCCCGAGGGCGCCATCGTCTCCGACGAGGGCAACACCTCGGGCCTCTTCGCCGCCGGCCACACGGCCGGTGCCCCGGCCCACGACTGGATGACCCTCACCGGTGGCGCCATCGGCCAGGGCCTCCCCGCCGCCATCGGCGCGGCAGTCGCCTGTCCGGACCGCAAGGTCATCGTGCTCGAGTCCGACGGCTCGGCGATGTACACGATGCAGAGCTGGTGGACGATGGCCCGCGAGGACCTCGACGTCGTCACCATCCTCTTTAACAACGCCAGCTACGCGGTGCTGAACATGGAGCTCAACCGGGTCGGCGCCACCGAGGGCGGGCCGAAGGCCAAGGAGATGCTCGACCTCACCCGCCCGACCATGGACTTCGTCTCGCTCGCCCAGGGCTGCGGCGTGCCCGCCACCCGGGCCACCACGGCCGAGGAGTTCTGCGAGCAGCTCCAGGCCGCGCTCGCCGCCAAGGGCCCCCACGTCATCGAGGCCATCGTCCCGTCGATCATCTGACCGACGGCGCCGGCTCAGCCGGGTGACGGCGCGCCGAGGCCGAGAGGCCGGAGCGCGTCGAACGCCGCGGTGAACTGGCCCTGGGCGTGGGCGTGCACCCCGGCCGTGCCCGGATCGGGGTCGAAGGTGCGGTCGATCCGGACCCAGTCGCCGTGGCTGCGGCCGAGGCGCTCCAGCGCCCACGCGGCCGACGCCCGCGCGCCCGAGTGGCCGGGCTCGTGGAGGATCCGGACCGGGCGCTGGAGGACGTCGGCGATCACCTGGGACCACGCCGCCGAGCGCGCCGCACCGCCCGTGAGCACGATCTCCTCGGCCGCCTCACCCGTGAAGGCCTCGACCGGCCCGAGCAGCCACCGGAGGTTGTGGGCCACGCCCTCGGCCGTCGCCCGCACCAGGTCGACCCGCCGGCTGTCGAGCGACACGCCGAGGAAGCCGCCGCGCACCGACGAGTCCGCCTGGGGCGACATCGAGCCCGAGAGCCACGGCAGGAAGCGCACGCCCCGAGCGCCTGCGGGCGACTCGCCGAGGGCGGCGTCGAAGCCGTCGAACGGATCGTCGGCGCCGTGCGAGCCGAGGACGTCGTCGGCGTGCACCAGGTGGGCCAGGACGTGCTCGACGGCGCGCCCCGCGATCCCGTTCTCCGCGGAGACGAGGTAGCAGTCGGTGCGGAGGCCGGGCATGGCCAGCACCTCGTGGTCGAGGTCCATCCCGAGCTCGCCGACCGAGCTCAGCACCACGCCCGTGGTCCCGATCGCGATCCCGACCCGGCCGGTGCGGTCGGCGCCCGTGGCGTGCGCCCCGGCGCAGCTGTCGGTCATGCCCGTGAGCACCGGGACGCCCGGGGGCAGGCCGATCGCCGCCGCCAGCTCCGGGAGGACCGTTCCCACCACCGCGCCGACCTCGACGAGCGGCGGCAGCCGGGTGGCGTCGACCCCGGCCATCGCAACCAGCTCGGGGTCGTACTCGGTGACCCCGAGCGACCGGTTGTCGATCAGCTGGCTGGCGAACATCGAGCCCTGGGTGGCGGCGATGGTCCCCGTCAGCCGGGCCGACACGAAGTCGACCGGCTCCAGGTAGGCCGCGGTGCGCTCGTGGACCGCGGGCTCGTCGTGCTGGAACGCGAGCAGGTGGCCCAGCGCGAGGCCGCCCCCGACCGGCGGGATGGGGTGGCGCTCGATCCACGCGAGGAACGCCTCCTCGTGGCGACCGAGGACGGCGTGGCAGTGGGGGGTGCCCCGCTGGTCGAGGTACAGCCGCATCGGTGCCAGCGGGCGGGCTCCGGCATCGACCGGCACGATCGACGAGTACTGGCCGCAGAGCCCCACCGCCCCCACGTCGGCGAGGCCGCCGGGCCCGGCCGCGGCGGCCACGTCGGCCAGCGCACCGGCCACGGCATCCCACAGGGCGTCGGCGTCCTGCTCGGCGACGTCGCCCCGCCGGGACCAGACGAGCGGACGGTGCCCCGCCGCCAGGGTGCGGCCGTCGTCGCGCACGAGCACGACCTTGACGTTCGTCGATCCGATGTCGATCCCCAGTGCGTCCACCCCAGCTCCCTTCGGCGCCCGGGACCCTAGGCCCGCGCCCGGTGCCGTCGATCGGATCGGGGTGGAGCGGGGCGATCGACCCGTAGCATCACGCCGTGTCCATCCACCACCTGCAGCTCTGGGTCCCCGATCTCGCACGCGCCGAGGAGTCGTGGGGGTGGCTGCTCGAGCAGCTCGGCTACCAACCGGCCCGCCGTTGGGAGCACGGCCGGGTGTGGCGCCAGGACCGGACCGGCATCGTCATCGAGTCCTCGCCCGACATGGTCCCCGGGATGCTCCACTCGCGGCTGCGGCCGGGCATGAACCACGTGGCGTTCCACGTGGAGAGCACCGCGGCCATCGCCCGCCTCGTGGCCGAGGCCGCCGAGCACGGCTGGCACCGCCTGGGCGACGACCCGCGCCACCCGCTCGGCCGCGACCAGACCGTGGCCTACCTCGAGGACCGCGACGGCTTCGAGGTGGAGCTGATCGCCCCCTCCACCGACTGACCGGCCCGGCCGTGGGGCCGGTCCCGCCGGGCCGAAGCCCGACGGGACCGGTGGTCCACCACAAGGAGGGGCGTGGTGTCCCATGTGGTACCGGGGCTGGAGCCCCGGCAGGGACCGTGACCGGCGGGTCGGCCACGGTGCCCCACTAGACCCGGGGGCGCCGCCGTCCATGACGCCGTTCCGAGAAAAGTTCGGCGGCGGTGCCGGGGTCAGCTGCGGCGGGCCGCCACGGTGGCGTCGAGGTTGCGCAGCGCCTGGGCGAGGTTGCGCTCGACCCCGCGGCGTGCCGCCTTCACCAGCAGTCCGCAACCCGACCGCGGCTCGATGGCCATGCGGTAGCTCACCTCGGTGCGGCCCGGTCCGAGCCCGCGGATCGTGACCCGTTCGACGAGGCCGCGGGCGACCCCGGGCCCCTCCAGGCCGGTGAAGGCCCAGCGCTCGGGCTCGTCCCAGGCGATGAACTCCTCCTGGAACGTGAGCCCGCCCGACAAGACGACCTCGCGGGTGGAGCCGACGCCCGACGCCGGGCTCGACGTCGGGCGGACCCGCTTCAGGCTGCCCATCCACTCCGGCCAGCGCTCGTGGTCGCACAGCACCGCCCACACCTCGTCGGGCGTCGAGGCGACGACCTCGGTGCTCTCGAAGATGACGGGCGCCGACTCGGCGAAGTCGAGCGTCCGGGGGATGTAGGTGGCCACGGCGTCGCCTCAGCCGCCGACGCGGGTGCGGTAGGCGGCGCTGCGGAGGATCTGGTCGACGATGGTGGTGAGGGGCTCGCCCCCGGTCATCGTGGCCAGGGCGTCGTCGAGCTCGGCCTTGGTGGGCGCCTTGCCGATCATCGTGAGCCACAGGTTGATGACGTCGACCCGGTTCCGGGACTTGGTCTTGAACTCGTTCGACTCGGAGAAGCTCAGCATCACCTGGCCGCGGGGCTGCTTCTTCGCATCGAGGACGCCGGTCCAGTACTTGATGCCGCCGGCGTCGCCGGCCCGGCCGAGGACGTTCTGGTACACGCGCTCGACGAACGCCTTGTTGGACAGCGAGCCGTACTTGGTCTTGAACTCGTTGCTGGCGGCGAAGGTGTTCGACACCTTGATGAGGGACTGTCCGGCCTGGCGCTTGCGCACCCAGTAGTCCTGGCCGTTCTTGTCCGGCGTCCGCTGGAAGTAGGCCCAGTAGAGCCGGGTGACGGGATCGACCGTGCCGGCCTGGGCGGTGCTGTGGCGCTGCCCGACGATGTAGTCGAGCGGCGACTGGCCGCCTTCGATGGCGTTGACGCCGGCCGTGACCGCTGCGGCCGGGGCCGAGCCGGTGAAGTCGGTGAGCTGGCGGGACACGAACGCCGACCAGCCGCCGAACAGCCGCTTGGCGTACGGGTCCACCGTGACGGCGAGCGAGGCATCCGACGCCGGAGCGGTGGTGGCGCCGTAGACGGCCTTCACCGTGAACTCGAGCGGGGTCGACTCCGCCACGTCGGCGAAGGTCGCGCTCGCCGCGGCGCCGGCGACGGTCTGCGCCGCCGGGGCCGTGGCGCCCGACGGGGCACCGGCGGCGAGCTGCGGCGTGACGACGAACGAGTCGGGGGCGGTGCCCGCCGGCGCCGTCCACGTCACCTTCACGTCTGCGCCGTCGACCGTGGCCGCCACGCCGGTGGCCTTGCGGTCCGGGGCGTAGGTGCGGCAGGGCTGGTTGCGCAGGGACACCGCCTGGGACGTGACGCCCGAGAGGGTGCAGGCCGGCAGGGTGCTCGGGCTGAAGAACGGGGCGGTCGACAGCCGGGGCAGCACGACGCGCGACGGCATCCCGGTGCTGTGGCCGACCGAGTTGGTGGCCGGGCCGGCGAGCTCCTCGAACTTCCAGAACGGCTGGTTGCCGCCGGGCGCCTCGATGTTCACCCGCAGGCGCGAGCCGGGGCGGATGATGTGGGCGAACGGGAACAGCTCGATGCGCACCTTGGTGAACTGCCCGGCGGGCAGCGGGGCGGCGTCGGCCTCCTGGTGGTCCTGGTACGGCACCAGCTCGGTGGAGCGGGCGGGGTCCTCCACGCGGTGGCTCGCACGCAGCCAGCCGCTCTGGATGTAGACCTCCTTGCCGTCGGGACGGACCTCGGTGAGGGTCGCCTCGAGGTCGGTGTCGGCCGCGCTCGACTTGAGCCACAGGTCGACGCTGCCCTGGCCGGCGTAGGCCACCTTCGCCGTGTAGGGGGCGGTGACGAAGCTGAGGGCGTTG
>DATMGQ010000144.1:0-26874 GCA_035555395.1 Acidimicrobiales bacterium | reverse complement strand
CGCCCCCCCGGAGTTGCCGGGGTTGATGGCGGCGTCGGTCTGGATGAGGTGGTCGAGGCTGATCGAGCCGTCGCTGATGGTGCGGTCCTTCGCCGAGACGATCCCGCTGGTGACGCTGGGGTCGACGCCCAGGTTGAGGGCGTTGCCGATGGCCACCACCGGATCGCCCACGAGGAGGTTGGCGCTCGATCCGAGCTGGGCGGGGGTGAGGTCGGTGCGGTCGACCTGGATCAGGGCGATGTCGTCGGAGGTGGACGCCCCGACGAGCGTGGCCGAAGCCGTGGTCTCGTCGTTGAACCGGACCGAGATCTCGTTCCCTGCACCCTCGATGACGTGGGCGTTGGTGAGGATGAGGCCGTCCTCGATCACCACGCCGGTGCCGGCACCGCCGAACATGCTGTTGGGCCCGCCGGTCTGGATCGTGACCACCGACGGCCGGGCGATGTCGAGGATCTTCTGGATGTCGAGGTCGCCCTCGGCCCGCAGCGCCGCGGTGGTCGTGGTGGATGCGGCGGCATCGTCGTCGCTGCGGTCCCCGAGCGCGTACGCGGCGAACGCCGCGCCCACCAGGAACGCACCGACGAGGAACGCGGTGAAGGCGTAGAGCGCGGTGCGGCGGGGGCGGTGGTCCTCGGGCGCCGGGCCGGTGGACGGCATCCGAGGATCGGGCCAGGCCGTGGGCGGCACGCGCGGCGCTCCGCTCGGCCGGGCGTCGTCGGCGACGGGTGCCCGCCCGCCGAGCTGCGACGACACCGGCGGCGTGCCGCTGGACGGCGGTCCGCCGAAGGGCGAGGCCGAGGCTCCGTACGAGCCCGGGCGGGTGGGCGGCGTGGCGGGTGCGGCCGGACGAGGACGAGGCGGCGACGACGCCGCCCCGGCGTTCGAACGGGGGGCCCAGGGGTTGAACGCGGACGAGCCCTGCTGCGGGGGCTGACCTGCGTGCCGTCGGGGACCCATCCCGCCATGCAAGCAGGTTTTGGCGGGATCTCCACCGCGTCTGCACCGAATCTGCACCAGGGCCGGGGAACCATGTCGTGGCCCGGACCGTCGAGGTGATCAACGTCGTGGCTCCGGCCCGGCGCACCGTGCGATCGGGGACCTGATCGACGAGCGTGGGGCTGCGGCCCCGGAGGGAGTCACCGATGGACGAGGTCGAGCTCGAGTGGATGCAAGAAGGCCACTGCCGGTACTACCCGCCGGCCGCCTTCTTCCCGAGCGACGGCGTCGGCGTCGATGCCGCCCGCCAGATCTGCGCCGAGTGCCCCGTCCAAGCCGAGTGCCTCGAGTACGCGCTCGAGAACCGCATCGATCACGGCGTGTGGGGCGGCTGCTCCGAGCGCCAGCGCCGCCGCATCCTGCGCAGCCGGCGCCAAGCCGCGGCAGCGGCCGCGACGGTCTGACCGGCCGACCTCGGTCAGCCGTTCAGGCGGTGATCAGGCGACGGGGCCGGAGGGCTTGTCGGAGTCGACCGGCGACGCCGGCGTCGAGGGGGTGGACGTCGCCGTGGCGTCGGTGGCACCCTCATCCGAGCCCTTCTTGAACTCCCGCTGCGCCTCGCCGAGCGACTTCGCCAGCTTGGGCAGCTTGGCGCCGCCGAAGAGGACGAGGACGATCACCAGGACGATGATGAGTTCGGTCGGACCGAGGTTCATGCGGTCACCGT
This sequence comes from Acidimicrobiales bacterium, assembly GCA_035555395.1. Taxonomy (GTDB): domain Bacteria; phylum Actinomycetota; class Acidimicrobiia; order Acidimicrobiales; family Iamiaceae; genus Aquihabitans. The sequence goes on along the minus strand of DATMGQ010000144.1, from coordinate 25,211 downwards.
AACCCCTCACCGCCCGGGCCACCACGTCGGCAACCGAATTCTCCGGGACCTCCCAGGTCCGGGAGACTGGGCCCGTGCTCGAGTGCGTGGTGAACATCAGCGAGGGCCGCGACCACCGGGTGATCGACGCGATCGCCGGGGTTGCGGGACCGGATCTGCTCGACGTCCACACCGATGCGGACCACCACCGCTCCGTGCTCACCCTGCTCGGCGAGGACGCCCCGCGGTTGGTCGCCCGGGCGGCGGTCGAGCACCTCGACCTCGGGCGCCACGGCGGCGTCCACCCCCGCATCGGGGTGGTCGACGTCGTCCCGTTCGTCGCCCTCGACGGGTCGACGGCCGACGACGCCCTCGCCGCCCGCGACGCCTTCTGCGCCTGGGCAGGCCGCGAGCTGGCCCTGCCGTGCTTCCGGTACGGGCCGGAGCGGTCCCTCCCCGACATCCGGCGCGGCGCCTTCTCGGCCCTCGCTCCCGACTGCGGCCCGTCGGCACCGCACCCGACGGCGGGCGCCGTCGCCGTGGGCGCCCGACCGGTGCTCGTGGCCTACAACGTGTGGCTGGCCGCACCCGACCTCGCTCGAGCGAAGCAGATCGCGGCCTCGCTGCGCAGCCCGTCCGTGCGGGCGCTCGGCCTGCAGGTGGGCGACGCGGTCCAGGTGTCGATGAACCTCATCGCCCCCGAGGTCACCGGGCCCGGGAGCGTCGTGGATGCGATCGCGGCGCAGGCCGAGATCGACCGGTGCGAGCTGGTGGGGCTGGTGCCTCGCCGGGTCCTGGACCTCGAAGACCCCGCTCGCTGGGTCGAGCTGGACCTGGGGCCGGACCGCACCATCGAGGCGCGCCGGACGCGCTGAGGGTCAGGCGGTGGCCGTGGTGTCGGCGGCGGCCTCGGCCTCGAGGGCCGTGCGGCGGGCCAGCGCCCGCTGACGACGGATGCGGCGGCGCTCGCGCTCGCTCAGACCACCCCAGATGCCGAACTTCTCGCCGTTGCCGAGGGCGTACTCGAGGCAGTCCTCACGCACCACGCAGCCCTTGCAGACCTCCTTGGCCTCGCGCGTGGAGGCACCCCGCTCGGGGAAGAAGAGGTCGGGGTCGACGCCGAGGCAGTTGGCGAAGTCCTGCCAACCCTTGGCATCTGCTGGTTCGGTGGTGTCGTTCATGGGCTGACCCCCAGAGTCGTCCCGCTTCGGCCGGCGCCCGTACGATCGGGTCGCCGTGGTGGTCGGCACCGGCGGACGGTGCATGCCACGCATGGAATTACATCGCTGTGATCTTCGCCGCTGGCGGACGTTTGTGCAAGCAGAACCTTGCTGAGGCCACGAGGAGCCCCCTTGACCGAGTCCATCGACGCCCCGTGGGAGCCCGCGCCCGGATCGGACGAGGGCTACGCCCTGTTCGCCAAGGAGCGGCGGGTCCTGGCCGATGACGGGACGCCCATCGCGTACACCTTCCGCAACCCCGACGGGCCGGGCGTCCCGATCGTGTTCGCCAACGGCTGGTCGTGCAGCGACGCCTACTGGGGGAAGCTCCTCCCCCTCCTCGAGGAGGCCGGGCACCCGTGCCTGCTGCCCGACACGCGCGGCCACGGACGGTCGGGCCTCCCCCGGGACCCGGGACGTGGTGCCCGCAACCTGTCGATCGACGACGTGTCGATGCCCCGGATCGCCCGGGACCTCGTGACCGTCATGGACGACGCCGGCGTCCGCGACGCGCTGGTCGTCGGCCACTCGATGGGCGTCCAGACCTCGCTCGAGCTGTACCGCCAGATCCCGGAGCGGGTGCTCGGCCTGGTGCTCGTCGCCGGCACGGCGGCCAACCCGGCGAAGACCTTCTACGGCACCTCGCTCGGCGACCTGACCTTCCCCATCGGCGCGGCGATCGTGCGGATGGTCCCCGAGGTGCTCGCACCGGTCTGGGCCACCATCGGCCCGGCCTCCGTGGGGCACTTCGGCGCCCGGCTGCTGCGCGCCGCCGGGCCGCGGGCCACCAAGGAGGACCTGCACCCGTACCTCCTGCACGTGAAGTCGGTCGACCCCGCGGTCGTCGTGCTCATGGCGGCCGCCATGCGGGCCCACGACGCCACCGACCTGCTCCCCGGGATCACCACGCCCACGCTCGTGTGCGCCGCCGGGGCCGACGTGTTCACGCCGGCGCGCTGCTCCGAGGCCATCCACCATGCCGTCGTCGGGAGCGAGCTGGTGACGTTCGCCGATGCCGGGCACACCCTCCCGATCGAGGAGCCCGAGGCGCTGGCGGCGGCCATCGGCGACTTCGTCGTCCGCCGCATCGCCGTGAAGCCCCGTCCCCGCACGAGGGCCCGCCGCGCGTCGTAGCGCCGACCCCGTGACGCCGGCGGACGGGACGCCGGCCGCACCGTCGTCACGGCGCAAGCGGCATCCTGCGCCTGGTCCGCCTCGACGGCCTCGAGGTGCTCAGCCGGCGCGGCGGCCTCGGCCGGCGCGGGACATCGCCCGGCGGGACTCGAGGAAGTCGACCAGCACGTAGTCGCCGAGCGTCTCGGGCGTGGTGAAGAACGCCCGACCCCGGTTGAGCTGGGTGAGCTGCTCGATGAACTGCTGGAGGTGGGCGGTGGCGTCGAGCATGAACGTGTTGATGCGGATGCCCTCGCGGGTGGCCCGCATGACCTCGGTGAGGGTGGCGTCGACGGTCTCGCGCGTCGGCGGGTAGTGGAACACCGGGTGGCCGCTGGCGGTGATGTGGGCGGTGGGCTCGCCGTCGGTGATCATGATGATCTGCTTGGTGCCGTGCTCCCGGGAGAGCATCTTGCGGGCGAGCTGGAAGCCGTGCTGCATGTTGGTGCCGTAGACGTAGTCCCAGCTGACCTCGGGCAGCTCGCGGGGCTCGATGACCCGGGCGACCTCGCTGAAGCCGACGAGCCCGAGGTAGTCGCGCGGGTACTGGCTGGAGATGAGCGAGTGCAGCGCCATCGCCACCTTCTTGGCCGCGAGGAAGTTGTCGCGCATGGGCATCGACAGCGAGAGGTCGACCATCAGCACGGTGGCCGAGCGGACCGACAGCTCGGTCTGCTCGATCTCGAAGTCGTCCGGGGAGAGCGACACCGGCGTACCGCCGCCGCTGCGGGCGACGGCGTTGCGGATGGTGCGCTCGATGTGGAGGTTGAACGGGTCGCCGAACTCGTAGGGCTTGGTGTCCATGGACCGCTCGTGGCCGAGGCCGGTGCGGGTGAGCTCGTGCTGGCCGAGCTTGTCGCGCGCCAGCTTGGAGAAGAGGTCGTTGAGGGCGTGCTTGCCGATGCGGCGCAGGCCCGCGGGCGTGAGCTCGTAGCGGCCCTCGCGGTTCTCGATGAGCCCGGCGTCGGTGAGCATCTTGGCCAGTTCGGCCATCTTCTCGAGGCTCTCGGCCGCCTCGGGCCCGATGAGCTCGCGCGCCCGGTCGAGGTCGACCTCGGCGAGGGCGCCGGGGTTGGCTGCGCCGCGCATCAGCTGCTCGAGCTGGTCGAGGTCGCCGAGCTCGTTCATGACCTGGGCGGCGTCGGCGAACCCGAGCGGGTCCTGGCCCTCGAAGTCGTACCGGCGGTTCCAGCCCATGTCGGGGAAGGCCCGCTGGAGGTTGGCCGACAGCTGGTCCATCTGCCACTGGAGGTCCATGTCCTCGAGCAGCTGCTCCGACAGGCCCTGGAGCTGGGCCCGCTGCTCCGGGGTCATCGAGTTGAGCATGGCCTGCATGGCCGCCATGCGCTGGGCCATCAGCTCGAGCAGCTCGTCGAGGTCACGGGGGCCTTCGGGGAAGAAGTCGCCGTAGCGGTCCATGAACCCGTCGAAGTCCGGCTCGCGCCCGGCCGCCCGGTCCTCGAGCATCTTGTTGAGCTCGGCGAGCATGTCCTTGGTGCGTTGGAGCGCCTCGGGCGAGACGTCGCTCATCGCACCGGCCATCTGGTTGAACCAGCGCTGGGCGAGCTGGTCGCGCAGCTGCTGGGTGAGCTCCTCGAAGCGCTCGCGCGCCTCGGAGCTGGTGAAGTCGTACTCGCCCAGCTCCCGGACCATGCCGGCGAGGTCGGGCGGGAGGAGGTCGAGCTCCATGCGGCGCTCGGCGACGGCGTCGTCGGTGACCTCCTTCCGGCGCTGGTCGCCGGAGTCGGCGGAGGCCTGCTGGAGGTCGTCGAGGGACCGCCGCTCCATGTCGACGACCTCGCGCAGCTGCTCGGCGATGTCGTCGTAGACCCCGCCCAGGTCGTACTGCTCGAGCCGCTCTCGCCGACTCTGGCGGAGCTTCTCCATCAGGTCCTTCATGCCCTGGATGCGCTCGCCGTTGCGATCCTCGAAGCCCGTGTTCATGAGCCGGCGGAGGGCCGCGTTCAGGTCACCGTGGTACAGCAGGTCGTCGTTGATCTCGTTCAGCACGGAGTCGGCGTCGAGCTCGAAGCCGACCTGCGTGCCGTCCCAGCGCGAGTACCGGACCTTGGGGGTTTTCGGGCGGCGGCGCAGCACGAGGTCGAGGCTACGCCCGCTTCGCGCAAACCGCCCCGGGTCCTCCGGAGACAGCTCCGGCGCCCGGATCGCGGCCTCGTGCGACGGGTACGCTCGCCGCCGTGGGAGGACGAGATCACCGGCAGCCGTCCCCTTCGAAACCGAGTCCCTCGACGCTCGGCCGGTGGCTGCCGGCCCTCGTCCCGCTGGCCATCGCCGCCGGGTTCGCCCTCTCCGGGCATCCCACCCGGGCGGCTGCGCTCGCGGCCGTCGCCGGGCTGGCGGCCGTGCTCGTGGCGGTCGGCGTCCCGGTCGCCCACCTGATCGACCGGGCCGTCCACGCGCTCGTGCACGCCCTCGCCACGCTCGTGCTCGGCGGCCTGTACCTGCTCGCGATCGTGCCGCTGTGGGCGTTCGGCCGCCTCCGACGTAGCCGCCTCGGCGGAGCGGGCGGGTGGCGGCCCCGCCGGCCCGGTGCCGCAGCCGCGTCCTCGTTCGCGCACGACCCCTCGCTCCCGGACCGCCGCCTGCGCCACCAGCTCGTCGCCGCCGTCGGCGTCGTCGTCCTGCTCCTGGGCCTCGACTACGGCATCGGCTGGGCGTGGGACTCCCGCAAGGCCGATGCCCCCGAGCCCACGGCCGCGGTCTCCCAGCGGGAGGACCAGACGGCGAGCAGCGATGCGGGCGACGACGGCACGCCCGCGGACCCGCGGACCGCCGAACCGTCGATGGCGTCGTCGCCGTGGGCGGCGGCCTACTTCCGCGACCTGCAGCAGCAGTCGTTCACCGAGTGGCCGTTCACCGGGGTGAAGCCGGTCGACTTCACCTCTCCGTACATCAACGTGCGGGACTGGGCCCGGCGCTCGTGGACGGCGCCGGGCGACGAGGACCGCCCCGTCATCTGGTTCTTCGGCGGGTCCGGGATGTTCGGCGAGGGCCAGCGCGACGACCACACGATCCCATCGGAGCTGGCCCGCCTCGCGGCCGCCGACGGCCTGCCGGTGACCGCGGTGAACTACGGCCAGCGGGGCTGGGTCCACTGGCAGGAGATGCTGCTCTTCGAGCAGCGGCTCGACCAGGTCGACGCGCCCGACCTCGCTGCGTTCTACGACGGGCCGAACGACATCTCCGCAGCCGGCCGCTACGGCGACGGCGTGCCGCTGAGCCTCAACGAGTACGTCGACGGCGGCGCTGCGCCCGCGGCGCTGTCCACCCAGCTGCTCGCACCCGATGACGACCGCAGCGTGCCCAGCCAGCTGTGGTCCGAGTACGCCGAGCACTCCGCCCTCCGGAAGGTGGGGCGGTGGATGGGCCTCCTCCCCGAGCCCGCCGGCGCGCAGGAGGCCGACAGCGGCGGCACGCCCGCCAGCGGTGAGGCCGGGGGCGGCGGGGGCGGCGGCGGGTCCGACCCGAGCGGCCGCAAGGAGCTGGACCCGACGACGTTCACCTCGGACGAGATCGCGGCCGTGGCGATCGGGACCTACCGGCGCGGTCGGGACCTCACCGACTTCATCGCCGCGGAGCACGACATCCCGGTCCGCCACTTCCTCCAGCCGCAGTACTACTCGGAGCTCGGCGTGTGGACCTACATCCAGGACCACTGGCCCCAGCCGACGACGGATCTGACCGATTCGGTCGAGGCTCGCCGCGACGAGGTCTTCATCGACGGCGTCCACACCAACGAGCTCGGTGCCCGGCTGGTGGCCGAGGCCATGTGGGCGCAGCTCCGCCCGGACGTGCAGCGCTGGTACGACGAGCACAGCTGAGGGACCCGGCGAACGCACGTCGCTTCGTCCCGTCGATCGCCGATGGGCGAGGATGCCCGCATGGCGTCCGACCACCCGCTCCGCTGGGGCTCGCGCTGCCCGGTGGCCTCCGGGCCGGGCGCGGCGTCCGACGTGGCCACGGCCCGGGCCGCCCGAGGCGGTGCCCCGGCGGCGGCGCTCGACCTGGCACACGACCTCGACGCGCTCGAGCAGCGGTCAGCGCTCGGACACGACGACGTCCGGCTGACCTTCGACTGGGCCCGCCTCGAGCCGGTGCCGGGCCGACGTGACGGTGCCGTGGTCGAGCACCTGCGCGAGGTCCTCGGCGCCGCCCGCCGGCTGGGGATCGAGGCCTGGGGCTGCCTCCACGAGGCCGCGCTGCCCGGCTGGTTCGCGGTCGACGAGCACGGCCTCGCCGACGACCGGGCCCGGCGCTACTACTGGGCCCGCCACGTCGAGCAGGTCGGCGAGGAGCTGGGCGACCTGGTCGACGGGTGGATCCCGATGGCCGAGCCGTCGCGCTGGGCGCTGCGGGGCTGGCTGGCCGCCGCCGCCCCGCCCGGGCACCGCGACGACGCCGAAGGGTTCAGCGGGGCGCTCGAGGGTGCGCTGCTCGGCTCGGTCGAGGCCGCCCTCCGGCTGCGCGGCTCGGGCCGGCCGATCGCCACGGCCCACTGGGTGGTGCCCGCGTTCCCGGGCCGGATCACCCCGGACGTGCCCCCGTCGCCGGACGCGGAGGCCATGACCACCACCACCGACGAGGCCCTCTTCGGCTGCTGGCGGCGCCTGCTCGCCGAGGAGACGCTGCTGGTCCCCGGGCGCAACCCGATCGAGGTGCCCGGCGCCCGCACGGCGTTCGACCGCATCGGCTTCACCTACCGCCATGCGGTCGCGGTGCGAGGCGACGGGGCCCTGCTCCCCTACCCGCAGCAGCTCCCCACCGGCGTGGACGGCCAGGTCGCCTGGGCCGAGGGCCTGGCCCTCGCCCTGCACCACGTCGCCGACACGTTCCCCGAGCACGCGCTGGTGCTCGCCGGCTACGGCGTCGCCGCCGACGACCCGGCGTTCGACGAGTTCGAGGCGGAGAGCCGGTCGATCCTGGAAGGGGCCCTCGGCGACGGCATCGACCTGCGCGGCGCGTGGTGGGCTGCGGGCATCGACGCCGGCCGACCGCCCCGACGCCCGTCCCACGACGGCTGACCGGCCCGACGCCCCCACCGCTGCTCATCCGCGGCGTACGCGTCGAGACGGGGGCGGCGTCGCCGAGGTGGTGGCCGGGGGCGCGTAGCGTCGCCCGGGTGAGGCTGCCTGACCGGATCTGGGTGCCCGGCCTGGCCGGCCTGGTGCTGGCGCTGGCCTTCGTGGGTGCCCTGCTCGTGCGAGCCGAGGGCGACCCGTCGCTGCTCGTGCACGCCGGAGCACCGTGCACGACGGTCGAAGCCCTCCCGGCCCTCACCGCCTGCGACGCATCGGTCCCGACGACGAACGAAGGCGTCATCGGGGGCCCCGGCACGGCGGGTGCCCGGGGCTCGCTCACGGTGCAGGGAGCAGACCAGGCGTTCGACGGCCAGTTCTTCTACCGGCTCGGGGTGTCGCCGTGGTCCACCGACGACCGCGTCGCCGGCGTGCAGAACGACCTGCCGTCGCTGCGCAACGCCCGCTGGGGGTACGGCGCGCTGGCCTGGGCGGTGAGCGCCGGCGACCCCGACCTCGTGCCGTGGGCCCTCATCGCCATCAACGTCGCGGCCGCCGCCGCCGTGGGCGCGATCGGCGGCGGCCTCGCCCGCTCGGCCGGCCGGCACGCCGCGTGGGGCGCGCTGTTCGTGCTGTGGCCCGGGTTCGCCTACTCGCTCAGCCTGGACACCTCCGAGCTCATGGCCGGCGCCCTGCTGCTGGGCGGGCTGCTCGCCCTGCGCCACCAGCGGTGGGTCGCCACCGGCGCGCTGCTCACCGCCGCCGTCCTCACGCGCGACACGACGACCGTCGTCCCGTTCGCGGTCGCCCTCGCCGGCGGCATCGCCGGGCTCCGCACCCGGTCGGCAGACGAGCGAGACCGGACCGCGCTCCCGCAGGTGGCAGCCGGGGCGGTGCCGCTGCTCGCGTTCGGCGGGTGGCAGCTGCTCCAGCGCTCCCGCTTCGGCTCGCTGCCGCTGACCTCGTCGGGCGACAACAACCTGAGCGCGCCGCTCGGCGGGTTCGTCGAGCAGTTCGCCAAGGTCGTGGTCCCCAGCGATTCGGCCGAGGCCCTGCGGCTGGTGTCGATGGTGGGGCTCCTGGCCCTCATCGCCGCCGCCGCGTGGAGCGTCGCCCGAGCCCGGGCGATCGCCCCCACCGCGGAGCAGCTGGCGTGGGCCGGTGCCGTGGCCGTGGTCCTCCTGCTCAACGCCTACCTCTGGTCCGGCGCCACCGCCTTCCTCCGGGCATCCACCGAGGCCGGGCTGCTCTCGATCCTCCTGCTCCTGGAGTTCGCCGTGGTCCGGCTGCGCACCCTCGTCGCCGTTGGACTCGCCGCGCTCTGGGCCGGCACCGGCCTCGCGCAGCTGACGAAGCTCGGCTGATCGAGGGCCCGAGCGAAGGCCGGTCGCGCCGCATCCGTAGAGTGAGCGGCCGTGCTGGAGCGGCTGCGATCGACCGACCGTGACACCGCCGGGATCCTCGGGGTCCTCGCGGTGGCCGTGGTCATCGCCATCCCGTTGCTCATCAGCGGGCCCGGCAACGACCTCGACGTCGGCAACGTCTTCCGGTCCGGCCGCGCCATCGCCCGCCACCTCGACTACGTCCCCAGCCGCCCGCCGGGGGCACCGGTCCACGAGGCGCTCGTCGGCTTCGGCGACCTGATCGGTGGACCGCTCCTGACCAACCTCCTGTCGCTCGCGGCCGCCGGACTGCTGCTCTGGCAGCTCGACCGGCTGCTGCGCGACGAGGGCGTCGCCCCGGCCGGCCGCTGGGTCGTCGCCCTGGTGGCGGTCAACCCCTGGTTCCTGATCGCAGCCACGTCGACCGCGGACTACGTGTTCGCACTGCTCTTCCTGGTGGTGGCGGCACGGGCGCTGCGCCACGACCACGCCGTCCTCGCCGGCATCGCCGGGGCAGCGGCGATGGGGTGCCGGGTCGGTTCGATCACGCTGCTGGTCGCGCTGGCCGTGGCCGAGGCCTGCGTCGGGCGGGCCCACTGGCGCCGGGTGCTCATCGCCGGCGGTACGGCGGCCGGCCTGACGCTGGTCGTCTTCATCCCGTCGTTCATCGAGGCCGGCGGCCTGTCGTTCGCCGAGAACGACTTCTCCGCCTCGTCGCCGCTCGTGCAGCTCGGACGGACAGCGGCGAAGGACCTGCTGGTCCTCGGCATCCCCACCACGCTGGTCGTGCTGGCCGCGCTCCCCGCCCTCATCGCCGCGCTCCGCCGTTGGTCGACCTCGTGGCTGGTCCGCTTCGGGCTCGTCGGCCTGGTGCTGTCCCAGGTCCTCTTCCTCCGCTTCCCGTGGAAGATGGCGCACCTGCTGCCCACGCTCCTGTGCGTCGCCGTCCTGCTCGCGGTCGCCCTCGAGGACCGGCGCCGCTGGCTCCAGGCGATGGTCGCCCTGCAACTGGTGTTCTGCTTCGTCCGCGTCGACGTGTTCGCCCCGAACGACGCCAACCGCGCCAGCGGTGCCACGTTCGGCCCTGCGGTCACCGCCGGCCCCGTGCTCACCGACTGGCGCTGCCGCCGGGACGACCCCGACGCCTACCTCGGCCGCCAGAAGGAGGAGATCGAGGTCGTCTGGGACTGTGCCGCCCCCTACCGCGACTGACCCGGGTCAGGCGTCGAAGGTGTGGTGGACGGCTTCGACGTTGTTGCCGTCGGGGTCGCGGACGAAGGCGCCGTAGTAGCCCGCGTGGTACTCGGGCCAGACCCGGGCCTCGTGGAGCACCTCGGCGCCGGCGGCGACCGCGGCATCGAGGAAGGCGTCGACCGCAGCGCGGCTGGGGGCCTGGAAGGCCAGGTGCGTCTGGCGGTTCGGGATCGGGTCGGTGGCGACGCCGATCCAGAAGCTCGGGAAGCCGTCGCCGTACCCGATCGTCTCGCCGAAGTCCATGATGCGGCGGTACCCGATCGGCGCGAAGACGGCGTCGTAGAAGGCGCTCGCCGCCGCGAGGTCGTCGACCTGGATGGAGACGTGATCGAGCATGCGACCTCCCGGGTCGGGTCAGCGGGCGTGGTAGGTGGCGCGGGTCCCGAGGTGGTCGGTGTCCTTGTTGAGCCGCTTCGAGAGGTGCAGCCCCTCGAGCACGAACTCGACCGCGCTGGCCACCACGGCCGGACGCTCGTCGTCGCCGGCGAGGGCAGTGACGGCGTCGCGCAGCGCCGGGATCTCGGTGGCCAGCCGGGCCTCGTCGACGGCGGGCACGTCCTCGCCGGCGTGGATCACCCGGCCGTCGTCGAACGCGTCGATCACGCCGCGCAGCTCGCTGATGTCGAGCCGCTCGCGGAACACGGTGAGGACGGCCTGACGGAGCAGGCGGTCGATGACCTCGCCGCCGTCGTCGTCGAGCGTGTCGAGCTCGACCTTGCCCGAGGTCGAGGCGGCGAGCGCCTCCAGGTCCGAGATGCGGGGCACGACGCTCGCGTCGCCGGCGCGCAGGGAGCGACGGGCGGCGTTGGCGACGAGCGTCTCGTAGTTGGTGACGGTGAGGCGGACCGACACGCCCGAGCGCTGGTTGATGTGGCTGCTCTGGCGGCCGAGCTGGGAGAGGGTCGAGACGATCTCGGCCATGAACTCGGGAACGGCGACGTCGAGGTCAGCGTCCTCGAGCGGCTGCGCCTCCTGCTCGGCGATGGCCATCTCGGTCTCGACGTCGAGCGGGTAGTGGGTACGGATCTGGGCGCCGAAGCGGTCCTTCAGCGGGGTGATGAGCCGGCCGCGGTTCGTGTAGTCCTCCGGGTTGGCGGAGGCGAACAGGACGACGTCGAGCGGGAGCCGCACCTTGAAGCCGCGGATCTGCACGTCGCGCTCCTCGAGCACGTTGAGCAGGCCGACCTGGATGCGCTCGGCGAGGTCGGGCAGCTCGTTGATGGCGAAGATCCCCCGGTTGGTACGGGGGACGAGGCCGTAGTGCAGCGTGAGCTCGTCGGACAGGTAGCGGCCCTCGGCCACCTTGATCGGGTCGACCTCGCCGATGAGGTCGGCGATGGACGTGTCCGGGGTGGCGAGCTTCTCGCCGTAGCGGGCGTCGCGGTGGATCCACTCGAGGGGCGTGTCGTCGCCCTTCTCGACGACGAGCTCCTTGGCGTGGCGCGACACCGGTGCGTACGGGTCGTCGTTGATCTCGCTGCCGGCGACGATGGGCATCCACTCGTCGAGCAGGTTCGTGAGCGAGCGGATCATGCGGGTCTTCGCCTGGCCCCGCTCGCCCAGGAAGATGACGTCGTGGCCGGCGAGGATCGCGTTCTCCAGCTGCGGGAGGACCGTGTCCTCGTAGCCCAGCACGGCGTCGACCAGCGGTTCACCGGCTCGGATGCGGGCGACGGCGTTGCGCCGGATCTCGGCCTTGACCGGCACCGACTCCCATCCGCTCTCCCGCAGTTGCCCGATGGTTGCTGGCCGATTCGACATGGTCAGGAACCTACCGCCGTCGTCCCCGGATTTCGCCCGGTGATCGGCATCGCGACGGACCGGTAGCGTCGGCGGTCATGGACCTCGGAGGCGACTGGCACGCGGCGATCGCCGACGAGGACCTGCGCCGGACCTGGCTCGAGACCGAAGACGACCACGACTGGGACCCGGTCACCGTCCCCGGCCACTGGCGCAGCGACCGCGCCTTCGCCGACACCGACGGCCCGCTGCTCTACCGGACCCGCTTCGAGCACGACGGCCCCGTCGACGCCGACGAGCGGTGGTGGCTGCGGTTCGACGGCATCTTCTACCAGGGCGACGTGTGGCTCGACGGCGGCTACGTGGGCGACACCGAGGGCTACTTCTTCCCCCACACGTTCGAGGTCACCGAGGAGCTGGCGAGCCGGCGGGAGCACACGCTCGGCGTGGAGGTCACCTGCAACCGATCGGGCGACCTCACGGCGAAGCGGAACATCACCGGCTCGTTCCAGCACGCCCCCTACGTGGACCCGGCGTCGAACCCGGCAGGCATCTGGCGGCCCGTCCGCCTCGAGCGCACCGGACCGGTCCGGATCCGCCACGTCCGCATCCTGTGCCGCGACGCCAACGACCGCCTCGCCACCGTGGCGTTCCGCGCCGTGCTCGACGCCGCCGCGGCGTGCGAGGTCGAGGTGCGCTCCACGGTCGGCGGCACCGAACTGGTCGAGCAGCGGCGGCTCGCCGCCGGCGAGAACCAGGTCGAGTGGACCCTCGGCATCGACGAACCGACCCTGTGGTGGCCCCACGCCCTCGGCAACCAGCCGCTCCACGACGCCACCGTCGAGGTCACCCCGCTCGACGAGTCCGGCACCCCGATCGGCGACGAGCCGAGCCACCGCGTGACCCGGCGCATCGGCCTGCGCGAGGTGGCGCTCAGGAACTGGGTGTTCCACGTCAACGGCGAGCGCCTCTTCCTCAAGGGCGCCAGCCAGGGGCCGAGCACGACCCGCCTCGCCGAAGCCACCGCCGAGGACCTCGAGCGCGACGTCCAGCTCGCCAAGGACGCCAACCTCGACCTGCTCCGCCTGCACGCCCACATCAGCCGGCCCGAGCTCTACGCCGCGGCCGACGAGGCCGGCCTCCTCATCTGGCAGGACTTCCCCCTCTACCGGGGCTACGCGCGCAGCATCCGCAAGCAGGCCCAGCGCCAGGCCCGGGAGGCGGTGGACCTGCTCGCCCACCACCCGTCGGTGGCCATCTGGTGCGCGCACGACGAGCCGATCACCGTCGATCCGCAGGCCGGCGCCGGCCTCGACGACCTGACCGCTCCGGCCCGCTACGTGCTCGCCCAGGAGCTGCCGTCGTGGAACCGGTCGATCCTCGACCGCTCGGTGAAGCGGGCCATCGAGAAGAACGAGGGCACCCGTCCGGTGATCGCCCACTCGGGCGTGCTGCCCCACCCGCCGCAGCTCGACGGCACCGACACGCACGTGTCCTTCGGCTGGAACCACGGCGACGAGCGCGACCTCGCCGGCTTCGCCCGGGCGCTGCCCCGCCTGGTCCGCTTCGTGTCGGGCTTCGGCTCCCAGTCCGTGCCCGAGTCGGCCGAGTTCGCCCGGCCCGAGTCGTGGCCGCAGCTCGACTGGGAGGCGCTGGCCGAGCACCACGGCATGGCCGCCGCCGTGTTCGACCGCCGGCTCCCCGCCGTCGACCACCCGTCGTTCGCGGCGTGGCAGCAGGCCACGCAGGAGTACCAGGCCGAACTGCTGCGCCACCACGTCGAGACGCTGCGCCGGCTCAAGTACCGGCCCACCGGCGGGTTCGCCGCGGTGGGCTTCGCCGACAGCCAGCCGGCGATCTCGGGTTCGGTCCTGGACCACGACCGGGTGCCGAAGGCCGCCTACGCCGCGCTGGCCGAGGCCTGCCGGCCGATCATCGTGGTCGCCGACCGGCTGCCCGCGGAGGTGGCCGGCGGCGACACGCTCGCGCTCGACGTCCACGTGATCAGCGACCTCCGGACCCCGGTGGAGCAGCTCGAGGTCGCGGCCCGGCTGTGGTGGACCGGCGGCGAGCAGCGGTGGCGCTTCGGCGGCGCGGTCGCCGCCGACACCTGCGCCCGCGTCGGCACCCTCCAGGTGGAGGTGCCCGACCGGCCCGGGCCGCTGGTGCTCGACCTGTCGCTCACCGGCGCCGGCCTCGGCGACGCACCGATCGAGCGCACCGACCGGACCCGCATCGTCGTCGGCTGACGAGCCGACCCGCGCCACCCGGGCCGGTCAGGCCGGACGGGAGCGGCGGCGGTCCCCGGTCCCACCTGCCGGCGTCCGCAGGGCATCGGCCGAGAAGGTCACCGAGCGCGGACGCTGCCCCGGATCGAGGACCGGGTTGAACGTCGCCACGCCGTCGAACAGCAGCGCCAGCGGGTGCACGCCGAGCTGCTGGGCGAGCCGCTCGACGGTGCGCAGGGTGAGGTTCCGCTCGCCTCGTTCCACCGCTCCGACGAACGTCCGGTGCCACCCCACGTGCTCGCCGAAGGATTCCTGCGAGTGCCCCATCTGCCGCCGGAGGCGCCGGAGGTTCTCCCCGACGATGTGTTGGAGGTCACCTTCCATGCGAACACCTTGGTTGCCGCCGCGCACCGAATCGACAGACTAATGAGTGGCAACACCGCCGTTGACCTGCGGTTTTGATGTCCGATTCGCGACCCGCCAGCGTCGGGCCGCGCCGGTCGAGCGGTGGGCGCGCCCGCGAGCGCCCAGCGTTTGTTCCGCGAGGTGTGACCAGGGGTAGCGTCCTGAGCGATGGCTACGACAACCGTTGCCCGCGGTCCCGCCAGTGGCGGGGCCGGGCGGGCCAAGCGCAAGGCCCCCTTCCCGGTCGAGTTCTACCGCTCGGCGCTGGGCAAGAAGTACGTCATGGCGCTCACCGGCGTCATGCTCATGGGGTTCGTCCTGCTCCACATGATCGGGAACCTCAAGATGTACCTGGGGCCCGAGGAGTTCGACCACTACGCGGAGTTCCTGCGGGAGCTGCTGGTACCGATCCTGCCCCGGACCGTCGCCCTCTGGGGGATGCGCCTGGGCCTCATCGCCGCCTTCGCGCTGCACATCCACAGCGCCTACTCGCTGACCCGCATGAACCACGCGGCCCGCACGGTGAAGTACCAGTCGCCCCGTGACTACGTGGCGGCGAACTTCGCCAGCCGCACGATGCGCTGGACCGGCATCATCGTCGGCCTCTTCCTCATCTGGCACCTGTTCGACCTGAGCTGGACCGGCACCCCGGGCATGACCTTCGTGCGCGGCGCCGCCTACGCCAACGTGGTCAGCAGCCTGAGCCGCCCGGTGGTCGCCGCCTTCTACGTGGCCGCCAACGTCGCCCTCGGCATCCACCTCTTCCACGGTGCGTGGAGCCTCTTCCAGTCGATGGGCTGGAACAACCCGAAGTTCAACTCGTGGCGCCGCAACTTCGCTGCCGCCTTCGCCGCCATCATCGTGATCGGCAACGTCTCGTTCCCGCTGGCCGTGCAGTTCGGCATCGTGAGCAACTAGGAGCCCCTGTGGAACTCAACTCGAAGATCCCCGAGGGCCCCATCGCCGACAAGTGGACGAACTACAAGTTCGACCGCAAGCTCGTGAACCCGGCCAACCGCCGCAAGTACGACATCATCGTCGTCGGCACCGGCCTGGCCGGCGGTGCCGCCGCCGCCACGCTCGGCGAGCAGGGCTACAACGTGAAGGCCTTCACCTTCCACGACTCGCCCCGGCGGGCCCACTCGATCGCCGCCCAGGGCGGCATCAACGCCGCCAAGAACTACAAGGGCGACGGCGACTCGATCTACCGCCTCTTCTACGACACCGTGAAGGGCGGCGACTTCCGGGCCCGCGAGGCCAACGTGTACCGCCTCGCCGAGGAGTCGGTGAACATCATCGACCAGGCCACGGCGCAGGGCGTGCCCTTCGCCCGTGAGTACGGCGGCCTCCTGGACAACCGCTCGTTCGGCGGCGCCCAGGTGTCCCGCACGTTCTACGCCCGGGGCCAGACCGGCCAGCAGCTCCTGCTCGGCGTCTACCAGCAGCTCGCCCGCCAGATCGGCCTCGGCAACGTCTCCCTCTACAACCGCACCGAGCTCATCGACGTCGTCGTGGTCGACGGCGAGGCCGCCGGCATCGTCGTCCGCGACCTGCTCACCGGCCAGGTGCAGAGCCACTCGGCCCACGCCGTGGTGCTCGCCACCGGCGGCTACTCGAACGTGTTCTTCCTCTCGACGAACGCCATGAACTGCAACGTGACGGCGGCCTGGCGGGCCCACCGCCGGGGCGCGGCGTTCGCCAACCCCTGCTACACGCAGATCCACCCGACCTGCATCCCGCAGAGCGACGAGTTCCAGTCGAAGCTGACCCTGATGTCGGAGTCGCTGCGCAACGACGGCCGCATCTGGGCGCCCAAGTCGCCCGACGACAACCGCCCCGCAGACCAGATCCCCGAGGCGGACCGCGACTACTACCTCGAGCGCCGGTACCCGAGCTTCGGCAACCTCGCCCCGCGCGACGTCGCCAGCCGCGCCGCCCTCGTCGAGGTGTCGAAGGGCAAGGGCGTCGGCCCGCTCAAGAACGGCGTCTACCTGGACTTCTCCGATGCGATCAACCGCCTCGGCGAGCACACCATCGAGGAGCGCTACGGCAACCTCTTCGAGATGTACGAGCGGATCACCGACGAGTCGCCGTACAAGGTGCCGATGCGCATCTACCCGGCCCCGCACTACACGATGGGCGGGCTCTGGGTGGACTACGAGCTGATGACCACGGTCCCCGGCCTGTACGCCACCGGTGAAGCCAACTTCTCCGACCACGGCGCCAACCGCCTGGGCGCCTCGGCGCTGATGCAGGGCCTGGCCGACGGCTACTTCGTCCTCCCGAACACCATCAGCAACTACCTGGCCCCGAAGCTCGGCTCCACGCCGATCCCCACGGACCACCCCGAGTTCCAGGCCGCCGAGGCCGCCGCGAAGAGCCGCTTCGACGGCTACCTCGCCATCGGCGGCACCCGCTCCCCCGACGCCTTCCACCACGAGCTGGGCAAGATCATGCTCGAGCAGTGCGGCATGGAGCGGACCAAGGAGGGCCTCACCCAGGCCCTCGCCGACATCCCGGTGCTGCACGAGGAGTTCAAGAAGGACCTCCGCGTCACCGGCGACGGCGAGTCCACCAACCAGACCCTCGAGAAGGCCGGTCGCATCGACGACTTCTTCGAGCTCGCCCAGGCCATGTGCCTCGACGCCCTCACCCGCGAGGAGTCGTGCGGCGGCCACTTCCGGGCCGAGCACCAGACCGACGAGGGCGAGGCCGAGCGCGACGACGAGCACTTCGCCCACGTCGCCGCGTGGGAGTGGACCGGCGACGCCGGCAAGCCGAACCGCCACACCGAGCCCCTCACCTTCGACAACGTCCACCTCGCCGTCCGGAGCTACAAGTGAGTACCGAACTCAACCTCACCCTCAAGGTCTGGCGGCAGGCCGGGCCGGACGCCCCCGGGTCGTTCGACACCATCAAGGCCGAGGGCATCAACGACGAGATGTCGTTCCTCGAGATGCTCGACATCGTCAACGAGCGCCTGATCAGCGACGGCAAGGAAGCCATCGTCTTCGACCACGACTGCCGCGAGGGCATCTGCGGCACGTGCTCGCTGATGATCAACGGCCAGGCCCACGGCCCGCAGAAGGGCACGGCGACCTGCCAGCTCCACATGCGGAAGTTCCACGACGGCCAGGAGATCGTGATCGAGCCCTGGCGGGCGACCGCGTTCCCGATCGTCAAGGACCTGATGGTCGACCGCAGCGCCTTCGACCGCATCGTCGAGGCCGGCGGCTTCATCACCGCGGAGACCGGCGGCGCCAACGACGCCAACCTCATCCCCATCCCGAAGCCGGTCGCCGACTCGGCCATGGATGCCGCGGCCTGCATCGGCTGCGGCGCCTGCGTGGCGGCGTGCCCGAACTCGGCGGCCAACCTGTTCACCTCGGCCAAGGTCAGCCACCTGAACCTGCTGCCGCAGGGCCAGGCCGAGCGCTACAGCCGGGTCGAGGCCATGGTCGACACCATGGAGGACTTCTTCGGGTCCTGCACCAACCACGGCGAGTGCCAGGAGGCGTGCCCGAAGGAGATCTCGATCGACTTCATCGCCCTCATGAACAAGGACTACCTGGCCTCGAAGTTCAAGAACCGCCGGTTCCTGAGCCGCAAGTAGCGCCACCCCAGACCGGATCCGAGGCCCGCACCGCACGGTGCGGGCCTCGGTCGTTTTCCGATGGCGGGGCGGTCAGGGGGTGTCGGTAGGGTCGGCGGCATGGAGCTGATCCTCGTCCGACACGGTCAACCGGCGTGGACCACGCCCGATGGGAAGGGGCGCAACGACCCCGGGCTGACCGAGCTGGGCCACAGCCAGGCGAAGCGGGCCGCCGCCCGCCTGGCCGACACCGAGGACCTCCCCGGCCGCGGCGACGTCGACCGCCTGTACGTGTCGCCCGCCGTCCGGGCCCAGGAGACGGCGGCACCGATCGCGACCGCGCTCGACCTGCCCATCGAGACCCACGACTGGCTGTGGGAGCTGCGCAACCCCGACGACTGGGAGGGCGCCCCCATCGAGGAGATCGAGCAGGCCTTCATCGACCTCGGCGCCCGCAGCCGCGAGGCGTGGTGGGAGGGCCACGCGGGCGGTGAGAGCCTGCGGGACTTCCACCTCCGGGTCACCACCGGGCTGCGCGGCCTGCTCGCCGAGCTCGGCATCACGCCCGCGGCCGAGCCCGGCCTGTGGGACGTGGCCGGGGTGGCCGCCGACGGCACGGTCGACCGCATCGTCGCCGTCGCCCACGGCGGCACCAACTCGTCGATCATCGCCCACCTGCTCGGTGCCGCCCCCGAACCGTGGGAGTGGGACCGGTTCTCCATGGGCCACGCGTCGGTGGCCCAGCTGGTGCTCACGCCGATGGCCGGCCACCACATCTGGTCGCTGCGGTCGCTCGGCGACGCCAACCACCTCGCCATCGTCGACCGGACCGTCTGACCGCCCGTCAGCTTCTGTACCGGTACAAAATCGGGCCTTGGGGGCGACACGGCACCCAGGCCAGCGGTACGGTCTCCGGATGCCCCTGCCGATCCGCCGTCGCGCCTGGTCAGCGGGCGTGGTCCTGGTCCTCGCGGCGCTGGCGGCATGCAGCTCGAGCAGCGCCGACAGCAAGGACTCGACCACCACCAAGGGCACCGAGAAGACGACCACGACGATCGTCCAGCCCAAGGGCCCGCCCATCGAGCGGTACGCGGACTACCAGAGCGCCAACTACGACGACCCGTCGCACTGGGTGTGCCGACCCGACCAGGTCGACATCTGCGACCGGGGGCTCGACGCCACCGTCGTCCAGGCTGACGGGACGCTCGAGGTCGAGCCCTTCCACGCCGCACCCGATGCGCCGATCGACTGCTTCTACGTCTACCCGACGATCTCCCGCGACAAGGGCGCGTACAGCGACTGGGAGGCCTCCGACGAGGAGGAGGGATACGTCACGCTCAACCAGGCTGCCCGCCTCCAGTCCGAGTGCCGCCTGTTCGCCCCCGTGTACCGTCAGGGGACCCTCGGCGGCCTCGCCGCCCGGATCAACGGCGACACCCCCACCGAGCAGGGCGACCCGTACGCCGACGTGCTCGACGCGTTCCGCACCTACATGGCCGAGGACAACCACGGCCGCGGCGTCGTCCTCATCGGCCACTCGCAGGGCACCGGCATGCTGCACCAGCTGATCACCGAGGAGATCGACCCGAACCCCGACGTGCGCAAGCAGCTGGTCGGCGCCTACCTGGCCGGCGGGACCGTCGGCGTCCCCGAGGGCAAGGCGGTCGGCGGCGACTTCGACGAGATCCCGCTGTGCACCGAGGAGGGCGAGACCGGCTGCATCGTCAACTGGGTCACGTACCGGTCCACGTCGCCGCCCCCGAGCGATGCGTTCTTCGGCCGGCCCGGCCGCGACGGCATGGTCGCCGCCTGCGTCAACCCGGCGGCCATCGGCGGTGGCCCCGGCGAGCTCGACGCCTACCTCCCGGCCAACTCCCAGGCGTCGATCCTCTCGTCGCTCGGCACCACGTCGTCCGGCGCGGGTTGGCTGGACGAGGCCGCCGGCACGGTGACCACGCCGTTCGTGCGCCTGCCCGGCCTGGCCACCGGCCAGTGCACGTCGACCGACGGCTTCAACTACCTCGCGGCCGAGGTCCACCCGGACCCGGGTCCCCGCGCCGACGACATCGTGGGCGACCTCACCCCGCAGTGGGGCCTGCACCTCGTCGACGTGAACCTGGTGATGGGCAACCTCGTCGAGGACGTCAAGGCCCAGGCCGAGACCTACACCGGCGGCTGAGCGGACCGGCGGGGACCGGCGCTACGGTCCGGCCATGTGCGACACGCTCGTCTCCATCGGTGACGACGGGGTGCTGTTCGCCAAGAACAGCGACCGCGACCCGAACGAGGCCCAGGTCCTGACCTGGCACGATGCCGCCGAGCACGAGCCCGGCGCCACCGTGGCGTGCACGTGGATCACCATCCCGCAGGCGGCCCGGACCCACGCCGTCGTGCTCTCGCAGCCGTGGTGGATGTGGGGTGCGGAGATCGGCGCCAACGAGCACGGCGTCGTGATCGGCAACGAAGCCGTGTTCACCCGGGAGCTGCTCGGGCGCACCCGCCCCGACGCCCTGCTGGGCATGGACCTCCTGCGCCTCGGGCTCGAACGGGCCCGCACGGCCGACGAGGCCGTCGACGTGATCGTCGAGCTGCTGGAGGCGCACGGCCAGGGCGGATCGTGCAGCCACGAGCACCCCCGGTTCCGCTACGACAACAGCTTCCTGGTGGCCGATCCCGACGGGGCGATCGTGCTCGAGACCGCGGACCGCCAGTGGGCCACCGAGCGGGTCACCGGTCGTGGCCGGGCGATCTCGAACGGCTTGACCATCCCGGCGTTCGCCAAGGCCCACGCCGATCCGGTGAAGAGCCGGGTCTCGGGTTGCGCCCTCCGGCGGTCCCGCACCGAACCGGCCGCCGCGGCGGCGCGAGGACCGGCAGACCTGTTCGCCGTGCTGCGGGACCACGGCCCGGGCTCGGGCCCGCAGTGGTCCCGCATCCACGGCGGGCTCACCGCGCCGTGCGTCCACGGGGGCGGCACGGTCACGTCCAGCCAGAGCACCGCTTCGTGGGTCGCCGACCTCCGCGGCGGCGTGCAGCACTGGGCCACGGCCACCAGCGGCCCGTGCACGTCGATCTTCAAGCCGGTGGCCGTCGGCGATCCCGTCGACCTGGGGCCGGCGCCCACGAACCGGGCCGACCCGGCGACGACGTGGTGGCGCCACGAGCCCCTGCACCGCCGGACGCTGCGCGACCACCCGGCGTCGCTCGCCCGCTACCGGGCCGAGCGGGACCGGACCGAGGCCACGTGGCTGACCGATCCGCCCTCCAGCGCCCACGCGTTCGCGGTGGCCCGCACGCTCGAGGACGCGTGGCTCGACGACCTGTGGCAGGCGGACCTCCCGGACCGGCGCCCCCGCTGGGTCCGCCAGCAGTGGAAGCGCTTCGACGAGGAGGCCGGCCTGTGACCGATCCCGTGATCATCGTGGGGGCCGGCCTGTCCGGCCTGGCCGCGGCCCGACGGCTGGTGGCCGCGGGCCGGGACGTGGTGGTGCTCGAGGCTCGCGACCGCGTCGGCGGCCGGACCGAGGGCGGGACCACCGCCGACGGCACGCCCGTCGAGCTGGGCGGCCAGTGGATCGGCCCGACCCAGAACCGCATGTACAAGCTGGTCGGCGAGCTCGGCCTCGAGACGTTCCCCACGTGGAACGAGGGCCAGCTCGTGATCCAGCTCGGCGGCAAGCAGAGCCGGATGGGCTCGCAGCGCGGCGCCGTGCCGAAGCTCAACCCGTTCGCCCTCGTCGACCTGGCCCAGGGCCTGGCCCGGTTCACCAAGCTGTCGTCGACCATTTCGCTCGATGACCCCGCCGGGTCCCCGGGCGCCGCCGGGCTCGACGGCCAGACGTTCGAGACGTGGATCCGCCGGAACCTGCGCACGAGCACGGGACGGGCCTACTTCCGCATCGCCTGCGAGGCCGTGTTCTCCGCCGAGTCCACCGACCTCTCCGCCCTGCACGCCGCGTTCTACGCGCACTCGGGCACCGACCTCGAGACCCTGCTGTCCGTGGAGAAGGGCGCGCAGCAGGACCGCATCGTCGGCGGGTCGATCCGCATCAGCGAGGCCATGGCCGCCGACCTCGGCGACCGGGTCCGGCTCGGCACACCGGTCCGGCGGATCGAGCACGACGAACGGGAGGTCCGGGCCGTGCTCGGCGACGGCGAGGTGGTCCGCGGGTCGCGCGCCATCGTGACGCTCCCGCCGACCCTCGCCGGACGCATCGACTACGCCCCGTCCCTGCCGTCGTGGCGGGACCAGCTGACCCAGCGGCTGCCGGCCGGTTCGGCCATCAAGCTCTACGCCGTCTACCCGGAGCCGTTCTGGCGGGCCGACGGGCTGAACGGCCAGGCCGCGTCGGACGAGGGGCCGGTGAAGGTCACGTTCGACAACAGCCCGCCGTCGGGGACGCCCGGTGTGCTGATGGGGTTCATGGAGGCCAACGACGGGCGCCGGTGGGCGCGCCGGACGCTCGAGGAGCGGCGGGAGGCGGCGGTCGCGTGCTTCGTCCGGTACTTCGGGCCGAAGGCGGCGAACCCGGTCGAGTACCTGGAGCGGGACTGGATGGCCGAGGAGTTCAGCCGGGGTTGCTACGGCGCCCACTTCACGCCTGGCGTGTGGTCCGCGTACGGCGATGCGCTGCGCGCGCCGGTGGGTCGGATCCACTGGGCCGGAGCCGAGTGCTCCCCGGTGTGGAACGGCTACATGGAGGGCGCGGTCCGCTCCGGCGAGACGACTGCTGACGACGTGGCGGCCCTCGGCACCTAGCGCCATCGACCGTGCCATCCCGTTCCTCTCCCGTTGACGAACCATCACGTTTCGTATAGCTTGGGAGCTGGCGAAGAGAGGCACCCCATCTCCCCGCCGTGGTGCAGGCGATGAGGAGATGGGAATGCCAGAACCTTCGGAGGACCATGTCGCGGCCCCGATGCGGAGCGAGGCACGTCGGCGCCGGGCGCTGGCCCTCGTGGCGGCGAGCGCCCTGGTACTCGTCGGGTGCGGAACCAGTTACGGGTGGGTCGAGGACTACAACGGCCTCCATGCCACATGTGGCGAGGAGAGAATCGAGCTCTCGAACTCCCTACCGGAGGCCTACGCAGCGACCTGGAAGGAACGGGCTCGCGACGCTGCCTGCAATCGTCAAGACTCTGATCGTTACGAGGCAGGCCCTGGGTCATCTGGGGATCTCCGTGGCCGTTCGGGCCGACGGCGTCATCTGCGACCAAAGCGGTATGCACTACAACGCCTACGCCGATGATGTCATCGGCGACTACCGGCTGTGCCTCAACCCGGCGGGGAACCAGAACTTCCACGCAACGGTCGTCCACCGTTGGTGGTCGCAGGTGAACGCCACCTACGCAGGCGTGACCAGGAACACTCCGACGATCACCGCATGAGGTAGCCATCGTGAAGCCAACATCTGCCATCGCAGCCGGCCTGTTGCTCATCGCCGCAGGATCGATCATCGGGACCGTCGTCCTTGCTCAGCCAGGAGAGGAGAGGGCGTCGCGGCCCGTGTTCGGCTTGTCCCCCGAGCCGGGTAGCGACGAGCCGGCTCCGGCGTTCAGCGCGGTGACCGACGGCGCCGGGGGCATCGCGGGCTACGTCAACACCGAGCTCTTCGAATCCGGGGGCCCTCAGCCCGACACGCCCGAGGAAGCCGTGGCCTTTACGAAGTCGATCAAGGGCAACATCTACGAGGTGTTCGACACGAAGGGCGAGATCGTCGGGTACTTCGCATCCGAAGGTCACGGCTTCGTGGACGAGGCGGAGAAGGACCGATTGCTGGAAGCCGGCTTTCGGTTCCTCCGGTCGGCCAAGCCGGATCTGAAGGGCGGCGCTCGTCCATCGGTCGAGCCCGGAGATGCAACGCCCAGCCCGTCCACGCCAGGCTCGTAGCCGACCCCGCCCGAACGGTCGCACGGCAGCCACGGTCCGGCAGGTGCATCGGCCGAGGGTGCCGTGCCTGACCCGCATGTGACAACGGCCCGCAGCACCTCGCCGCGATCCGGGAACCCTCGTGCGTTCTTGCGTGACGCCCGTCATGCGTAGTAGCGAAGAGCCGTTCTGCGGGGGTTCGTTCGCGTCCCGCGCCATCGATCGGGTGGTGCGACGCGGCCTCGGCAGACGCCCCCCGGTACCAACGACGAACCCGACGAAGGATCCACGGTGCACCTGCTCGCATCCGAAGGCGGCTATCAGCCCTTCATCCTGGAGTCGTCCGACAAGACGCTCCTGTTCCTGTCCCTGGCCATC
The DNA here is from genome assembly GCA_035555395.1 of Acidimicrobiales bacterium. Taxonomy (GTDB): domain Bacteria; phylum Actinomycetota; class Acidimicrobiia; order Acidimicrobiales; family Iamiaceae; genus Aquihabitans. Next base: position 955 of record DATMGQ010000144.1, on the reverse strand, counting down.
GCCCTGCTGGCCCTCGGCTTCTCCGCCCTCATGGCGAAGGGCGTGATCGAGTCCGAGGACGGCACGCCCGAGATGAAGAAGATCGCCACGGCGGTCCAGGAAGGTGCCATGGCGTACATCACGCGCCAGTTCCGCACCATCCTCCTCATCGTGATCCCGCTGTGCTTCGTGGTGTTCTTCACCTCGGCGGAGATCCTGAAGGACAACAACGACACCGCCCTGAGCTTCACGCAGTCCGGCCTGTACCGGACCCTGGCGTTCATCACCGGTGCCGTGTTCTCCGGGGCCATCGGCTTCCTCGGCATGTGGCTCGCCACCCGCGGCAACATCCGCACCACGGCCGCCGCGACCAAGAGCGACTACCCCGGCGCCCTCAAGGCCGCCATCCGCACCGGCGGCTCCGTCGGCCTGGCCACCGCCGGCCTGGGCCTGCTCGGCGCCACCACGATCATCCTGATCTTCCAGAACACCAGCTCGGCCATCCTCGTCGGGTTCGGCTTCGGCGGCTCGCTGCTCGCCCTGTTCCTCCGCGTCGGCGGCGGCATCTTCACCAAGGCGGCCGACGTCGGCGCCGACCTGGTGGGCAAGGTCGAGGCCGGCATCCCTGAGGACGACCCCCGCAACCCGGCCACCATCGCCGACAACGTGGGCGACAACGTCGGCGACTGCGCCGGCATGGCCTCGGACCTCTTCGAGTCCTTCGGCGTGACCCTCGTGGCGTCGATCATCCTCGGCGTCTCGGCGTTCACCGCCATCGGCGTCGGCCCCCGCGATGCCGCCAAGGGCCTCGTGTTCCCGGTCGCCGTGATGGCCATCGGCCTCGTCGCCTCGCTGATCGGCATCTACCTCGTCAAGGCCCGCCCCGGTGAGTCCGACGCCCTGAAGGCCATCAACCGCGGCATCGGCGTCGCCCAGGTGCTGGCCATCGCCGGCGCCGCCGCCCTGGCCTTCGGCT
>DATMGQ010000143.1:0-20887 GCA_035555395.1 Acidimicrobiales bacterium | reverse complement strand
CCGGGCGCGACGAGGGCTCCGTAGAACCCGACGTGAACGGCGACATCCGAGAGGTCAGCGATGCGGCCCTGGTCATGGCGGTCTCCCGCTACCACCAGGACGCGCTCGCGGAGGCGTACCGGCGCCATGCCGGTGCGGTCTTCGGGCTCGCCCGGCGCCTCCTGAACGACGCGACCCTCGCCGAAGAGGTCGTGCAGGAGGTCTTCGTCCGGCTCTGGAACGATCCCGAGAAGTTCGACCCCGCTCGCGGCTCGCTGCGCGCCTACCTGCTGGCGCAGTGCCACGGGCGGTCGGTCGACCTGCTCCGCTCGGAGTCGTCCCGGCGCCGACGGGAGGAGAAGGACCACCGGAGGACCGCCGAGGCTGGCTACGACCTCGAGCGCGAGGTGTGGGACCTGGCCCTGGCCGATCACGTGAGGGAGGCGCTGGAGTCGCTGCCCGAGGCCGAGCGAGCCGCCATCGAGCTCGCGTACCTCGGTGGCCACACGTACCGGGAGGTCGCGGTCATGCTGGACGAGCCGGAGGGCACGGTGAAGAGCCGGATCCGTTCGGGATTGAAGCGGTTGCGCGTCGAGCTCGTCGGCGCCGGACTCGGATTGGGGGAGTGGTCGTGAGCGACAACGACGAGTTCTCCGAACTGCTGGGCGCCTACGCCCTCGACGCCGTCGAGCCCGAGGAGCGCGAGGCCATCGAGCGCCACCTGGTCGACTGCCCGCGCTGCCGCGCCGAGGTGGCCGAGCACCGCGAGGTCGCCGCCTACCTGTCCCACACCGGCGCCCCCGCCCCGGAGGGCGTGTGGGACCGGATCGCGGCTGAGCTCGCGCCGCCTGCCCCTCCGATGCGCATGACGATCCTCCCCACGGGCGAAGCCGCCACCGCCGACGTGCCGGTGGATCCTGCCGACGACGCCGACGAGTCGGTCACGCCGATCGACCGCACCCCGGGTGCCGGCCGTCGTCCCTCGCGGCCGATGCTCGCCGTGCTGGCGGTGGCGGCTTGCCTCATCATCGTGCTCGGGGCGGTGGCCGTCGCCCAGAGCCGCCGGGTCACCGGCAACCAGACGATCGAGGAGATGGCCAGCGATGCCGCCGCGAACTCCAAGCTGAAGGTCGACCTCGCCGGAGATGCCGGATCGGCTCGGGCCGTCGTCGGCGCTGACGGCAAGGGCTACCTGATCATGGACGACGTGTCGGCCCCGGCCGAGGGCGACGTGTACCAGCTGTGGGGCAAGGTCGATGAGACCGTGCTGTCGCTCGGGACGTTCGGCGATGCGTCGGTCGTGCCGTTCTCGGTGGACCCGGCCCGGATCGGCGACATCGAGCTGTTCGCCGTGACGCAGGAGCAGGCCCCCGGGGTCGTCGCCTCCCAGCAGGACCCCGTCCTCGCCGGCACCGTCTGACCAGCCCGCTCGCCGCCGAACCGGTGGCGCGCTCGGGCCCGCTCGGCGATCGCCGGGCGCGTACGGTGGCGCCGATGTCCGTCGACGCACCGCGCGCCTACCGCCTGACCGCCTGGGAACAGGCACCGTCGCTGGTGGAGGTGGTGCCTCCGGCCGCCGGTCCCGGTGAGGTCGTCGTGCGGGTGGCCGGCTGCGGGCTCTGCCACTCGGACGTGGCGATGATGGCCATGCCAGGAGCGGTCGGTGAGGCGCTCGACTGGCAGATCCCGTTCACGCTCGGCCACGAGTCGGCCGGATGGGTCCACGAGGTCGGCGAAGGGGTCACCGGCTTCCAGGTGGGCGACGCCGTGGCGGTGGCCTCGCCCGCCTCGTGCGGCACGTGCCGCTGGTGCCTCCAGGGGCGGGAGAACGCCTGTGCGAACGGGCTGGTCGGCCGGGGCTACGGGCGCGACGGCGGGCTCGCCGACCTCCTGCTCGTGGACGACGTGCGGGCGCTGCTGCCGATCGCCGGCCTGGACCCGGCGGTCGCCGGTCCGCTGACCGATGCCGGGGCGACGTCGCACCACGCCGTCGCCCGGATCCTGCCCCGGCTCCGCGACGACGGCACCGTGGTCGTGCTCGGCGTCGGCGGGCTCGGCGGCTTCATGGTGCAGATCCTCCGGGCGCTCTCGCCGGCTCGGATCATCGCCGTCGACCCCGATCCAGGTCGCCGCGAGCTCGCCGTGCGCTACGGCGCCGACGAGGTGGTCGACGGGGTGGGCGAGGGGACCGGCCGCGTGCTGCGCTCCCTCGTCGGGCCAGACGGTGCCGACGCCGTGCTCGACGTGGTCGGGATCGACGCCACCATCGCCTGCGGGGTCCGGGCACTCGCCCCTGGCGGTGCCTTCGGCCTCGTCGGAGCGGCGGGCGGCACGCTCCGCAAGCCCTGGTACGGCACCCTCCCGCGTGACGGCGAGCTGTTCACCTTCCAAGGATCCGACCTCGCCGACGCCCGAGCCGTGCTCGACCTGGCCGCCGCGGGACGCATCGTGGTCGACGTCGTCCGCTTCCCGCTCGACGAGGTCGTCGACGCCTACGCCGCGCTCGAGGCCGGCGGCCTGGCCGGTCGCGTCGTCGTCGAGCCCTGAGCCCGGGCCCTCCCGTCTGCGGGGCGAACCCGGCCGACTCCTAGGATCGTGCGGATGGTCGGTCACCGGTCCTCCCACCGGGCCGCGGCGGCGCGGACCTCGGATCTCCCCGCCGGTGCGGCGCGCCCCGGCGGCGGGCGGCGGTGACCCTCCCGACGCGTTGGCGCCTCCCGCTCGCCCTGACCGTGGTCACGTTCTGCCTCAGCGCGTGCTGGGCGCTCCTGACGCCGATCTTCCACCCGCCCGACGAGCCCGAGCACTACGACCTCATCACTGCGCTCGCCAGCGATGCCCGGTACCCGGAGTACGACGCACGGGGCGTGGACCCCACCGTCGACGCCCTCGCCCAGGCCATGCTCAACGCCGGCGGCGGCTCCCGGGACCCGCGCTTCGGCGGGGCGACCCCGCCGCCGATCCTGGCCACCGCCAACCTGAGCGACCCGCCCACCGGCCAGGTTCGCCCGGCCAGCAACCAGATGCCCCAGCACCCGCCGCTGTACTACGAGTCGATGGCCGCGGCGGTCCGGACGATGCGCCTCGTGGTCCCCGGTGACCGCGCGCCGTCGATCGCCACCGAGGTCCTGTTCCTTCGCCTGCTGAACGCGGCGATCGCCTCGACCATCCCGGTGGCCGCCATGGCGTCGATGCGCCTGCTGAGCACCCGGCGCACGAGCGGCCTGGCCGCTGGTCTCGCCTGCCTGGTCGTGCCGCAGTTCAGCCACATCTCGGGCTCGATCAACAACGACAACCTGATGAACCTCCTCGCCGCGTGGTCGATCGTGGCCTTCCTCTGGATCCTCCGGCGCGGCCTGACCCTCCGCAGCGGAGCGGTGGCGGGGGTGCTCGTCGGCCTGGCCGCGATGACGAAGGCGTTCGGGCTCATCTTCGTGCTGCTGCTGGGCGTCGTGCTGCTCCTCGCCATCGTGCGCGCTCGCGATCGGGACCGAGGCCGGACGATCGGTGCAGCCGCCCTCGGCGGAGGGGTCGCCGCGGTGCTCGGCGGCTGGTTCTGGCTGTCGAACCTCGTGACCCACGGCTCGATCGCGCCCACCACGTTCTTCGACCGGGCCGGGACCCGTCCGCCTGGCCGCCCGGTGGACGACCCGGCCTGGCTCGAGCACGCCGCCCGGTCGATCCCGGAGCGGTTCTGGCTGTCGGCGGCTCGCTACTCGGTGACCTTCCCCGACGTGGTGTGGATGGGCCTCACCGCGCTCGGCGTGGTGCTGGTGGTCGCCGGCGTGGTGCGTGGCATCCGCCGGGGGCGGTGGATCGAGACGGGGGTGGCGCTGGCGCCCTTCGCCCTGACGTTCGCCTACGTCATCCAGCACGCCCACAGCATCTACGTGCGCACGACGTGGACGTCGTTCCTCCAGGGCCGGTACCTCTTCGTGGGCCTGGCGGGCCTCGCCGCGGTCGCGGCGATCGGGCTGCCGAAGGCGCCGCGCCCGTGGCTGCGGCGCCTGGCGCCGCTCGTCGTGCTGCTGGTGCAGGGAGCGGCCCTCCTGGTGGCCACGTCCACGTTCTGGGGCGAGGGATCGGGGTTCACCCCCGGCGTGTGGTGGCGGGCCTACGGCGACTGGTCGCCGTGGTCACCGGTGCTGCTCCTCCTGACCGGCCTCCTCGCCCTCGCCGCCACGGCTGCGCTGGTGCTGGGTGCCACCGACGACCACCCCGCGCACGCCTGACCAGCCTAGGGCTCAGCCGGGGAAGTCGAACCCCCGACCGGTGGATGAAGACTTCCTACTCCGCCGTTCGATCCGCGATCCGCGGACCCGGACGCGACTCGGCCCGGACGCGACGAAGCCCGATCCGTGAGGACCGGGCTTCGTAGGTGGTGCGCCCCGGGGGATTCGAACCCCCAACCTGTGGATTAAGAGTCCATTGCTCTGCCGTTGAGCTAGAGGCGCGGAGCGACACTAGCCGACGACCCCCTGGGGCATGCCAACCCGTTCGCCTGCGGAAACGACGAACGGCCGGCCGTCTCGAGGAGACGACCGGCCGTTCCGATGGGCTGACCGAGGGGATTCGAACCCCCGACATCCGCGACCACAACGCGGCGCTCTGACCAGCTGAGCTACGGCCAGCAAGGACTGGTCACCCTAGCGCGAGGGGTGCTCGCGGCTGAATCCGGTTCGCCGGGGTGCAGCTCAGCGGTACTGGCTGACCAGCTCGCGCCCGATCTCGGCGAGGGCGCTCCGGAGCTCGGGCGGTTCGAGCACGTGGATGCCGGCACCGAACCCGGCGAGCTCGCCGGCGAGCGAGCGGAGGTCGTGGCCGCGGATGGCGACTTCGACGCCCTGGTGGGTGGCCTCGCCGATGCTGAGCCGGGCGCCGAGCACGTGGCGGACGATCGCCACGAACTCGGGGCGCACGGTGGCGTGGGCGGTGATGTTGAAGCGGATGTCGTCGACCCGTTCGAGCACGTCCTCCCACGCTCCGGCGAGGTCGAACCCGTCGGGCCGGGTGGCGGCCTGCCCGGTGGGGGCGAGGGTCGTGATGCGGTCGACCCGGAAGGTGCGGCGGCCCGCCTCCGTGTCGGCGATGAGGTACCAGGTGCGGCCCTTGGCGACGACGCCGAGGGGCTGGACGGTGCGCTCGGTGGGGTCGCCGGTGCGGCTCTGGTAGCCGAGGAGGAGCTCCTGGCGTTCGATCACGGCCCGCTGCACGTCGGTGAGGTGCGGTGGTTCGGGCAGGCCGGGGTCTCGGCGGTCCCAGGCGGTGGGATCGAGGACCACGGCGTCCGATGCCGCTTCGGCGCGCTCCCGCAGCGGCTCGGGGAGCGCCCGGACGAGCTTGCGGAGGGCGCTGCGGGCCTCGGGGGTGAGCTGGGCCTGGGGGCCGGCCACCAGGAACAGGGCACGGGCCTCGTCGGCGTTGAGGCCGCTGAGGTCGGTGCGGCCGCCGCCGGCGAGCCGCCAGCCGCCGTTGCGGCCCCGGATGGGGTAGACGGGGATGCCGGCCATGCCCAGGGCCTCGAGGTCGCGGCGTGCGGTCCGCTCCGACACCTCCAGCTCCTCGGCGACCTCGGCCGCGGTCACCTGCTCCCGGCGTTGGAGGAGCAGGAGGATGGCGACGAGGCGGTCGGCACGCATGGAAGGAGGATCGCACACAAACCGGACATCGGGTGACCGGTTCTGCAGCGCAAGGTGCGTGCATGACCAACGACACGCTGTCTCCCGAAGCCCCGGTCCGCGAGCTGCTCGCCGACCCTCGACCTGCCCTCCTGTCCGCCCTCGGCACCTGCGGCGACCTCATCCACGTGATCGGGCCCGACGAGCTCGACCGGCCCACGCCGTGCGCCGAGATGGACGTGCGCGCCCTGCTCGGCCACCTGGTGATGGTCGCCCAGCGGATCGCCTGCGCCGCCCGCCTGGTGCCGACCCACCTGTGGCCCACCGACGTGACGGGTCTGGCCGACGACGAGTGGGCGCCCGCCTGGCACGAGGCGGCGATCGACGCCGTGGCCGCCTGGTCCGACGATGCCCTCCTCGACCAGGTGACGGCGTTGCCGTGGGCCACCATGCCGGGGCGAGACGTCGTCGGCATCTACACCAACGAGGTCGTCGTCCACGGGTGGGACCTGGGCCAGGGGACCGGTCGCGTGCCGGCCTGGGGCGACCTGGCGCTCGACACCGCGCTGCACGCGATCCACCAGCAGCTCCCCGACGCGGACCGCGGCCCGATGTGGGCCGAGGTGCAGGCCGGCCTGCCCGAGGGCATCCCCTGGCAGGACCCGTTCGCCAACGCGGTCCCGGTGCCCGACGATGCGCCGGTCATCGACCGCGTGGTCGCCTGGAACGGCCGCCGGCCCTGATCGAGTCCGGACCGAGTCCGGACCGAGCCCCCGTCGAGCGTCAGCCGGCGGGGGCTTCGCCGCGCCGGGGCACGGCCGGCGCCGGCACCGGGTCGAGCGGCAGCTTGCAGCCCTCGTGCGTGGCCGTGAACCCGAGCGACTCGTAGAAGCGGAGGGCGTCGGGGCGGGCCTTGTCGGTGGTGAGCTGCACGACGCCGCAGCCCTGGTCGCGTGCCCAGTCGACGGCCCACCGCACGAGCGCCGCGCCGATGCCCTCGCCCCGGTGCGCGGCGCTGACGCGGACGCCTTCGAGCTGTGCCCGTCGCCGTCCGCCGTGGGTGAGGCAGGCGAGCGCGGTGACCTGGAGGCAGGCCACGACCTCGTCGTCGATGACCCCCACGACCTCGAGGTGGTTGGGGTCGGCGTCGATCTCGGCGAACGCGGCCTCGTACGGCGCCAGCTCGGAGTGCTCTCGCGTGGCCCCGAGGGCGTCGTCGTGGAGCAGGGCCACGATGGCCGGGAGGTCGGCCTGGACGGCAGGGCGGAACCGCACGGTCACCGCAGCAGCCTCGTCCGGATCAGGAGCCGGTGGTGCTCCAGTGCCACGACTCGCTCGGCAGGTTGTAGAAGCCGAAGCGGGAGGCGTTGCCCTTGAGGTAGTTGTACGAGGCGCTGCCGTAGCCGCAGTTGTCGAAGTCGATGGCGAGGCCGACCTCGTGCTGGCTGGTGCCGGGACGAGCGGTGGGCGGGCGGCACGACGACGACGGCATCTGGTAGATGGCGTAGTAGCTGCTGCCGCAGTGGGCCTTGCGCAGGGCGATCTGCTGGGCCGGGTCGCGGTAGCCGCCGCCGCTCAGGCGCACGCCCTTGCCAGCGGCATCGCTGATCATGGCGCTGAGCTGGTCGCGGATGGCGCAGTTCACGGTGATGCCGCCGACGGTGCAGAGCGACACGCCGCCCGTGCCGGTGCCGGCGCTCGTGCCGGGGCCCACGGGGGGAAGGGGAGCGGCTTCGCCACCGCCGCCGGCACCCTGGGTGTCGGCGGGCGGGTTGGCGGCCGCAGCGGCGGCGGCGGCCGCGGCCTGCTCCTGGGCGGCCTTGGCGGCGGCGAGGCGAGCGGCGGCGGCGGCGGCCTCGGCGGCGATCTGCTTGGACAGCTCGCGGTCGGTCTTCTGGAGCTCGAGGCTGCGCTGGATCTGGGCCTCGATGGTGGCCTCGAGGCTGTTGGCGATCTTCTGCTGCTGGGCCTTGGCGGTGCGGACGGCCTCGGTGCGCTTGGTCTGCTCCGCTTCCTTCTTCTCGGCGACCTTGCGGGCGGACTCGGCCTTCTCGCGCTGGAAGTCGATCTCGGCCATGGCGCCGTTCAGGCGGTCGGCGATGTCGGCGTCGCTCTGCGAGCGGAGCTCGATGTAGAACTTGCGGCTCGAGGCGGTGACGAAGTCCTTGGTGTCGAGCACGGTGAGGACGTCGTCGCCGGGCGGGCTGACGAACGCGTTGACGGCCCGCTTGCGGACCTCGGAGCGCAGCTTGGTGATCTCGCTCTTGAGGCGCTTGATGGCGGCCTCGGCGTCGGCGATGTCCTGCTTGGCCTGGGCGACCTGCGCCTGGGTGCGCTCGAGGGCCGCCTCCTGGGTGGCGAGGTTCTCGTTGAGGACCTGGATCGCATCGTCGATCTCGGCCTTGGAGGCCTTGCTGGTGTCGAGCTTGGCGGCGTTGGCCGCCTGCTCGGCGCGGACCTGCTCGCGCTGGGCCCGGGGGTCGTTCTTCGGCGCCGACGACGCCAGGTCCGGTCCCAGGATCCCGATGCTCAGGAGCACGGCCGCCACGGCGACCACCAGCGACTGTCGACGCACGAGTTGTTCTCCTCACCAGGGGGTCGGGGACCGCGATCGGTCCGAGGCCGTCACGAAACCGTAACAGATGAAACACTTGGCGCAAACCGCGCCCCCCTCGACGGTACTGCGGGGGCTCGGCCGGTTGCGGCACCCTTCGTGTCGCGATCCCCACCCCCAGCGGCGGGTGATCGGCTGGCGCAGGCGGGGGAGCCCCGGCCGTCGCAGGGTTGTGGCAGGTACGGTGTCACCAGTTCCGGTGCCGTCGGCGCACCGGGTAGGAGCCGCTCGATGACCGATCCCGAACCCGAGGCGCCGGCCGACGGCCGCACCGCCCGGCGCGATCGGAACCGCGAAGCCGTCCTCGACGCGGTGCTGGACCTCTTCGAGGACGGCGCAATCGCGCCGGCCCCCGCCGAGGTCGCCGAGCGGTCCGGCGTCTCGCTGCGGTCGGTGTACCGGTACTTCGACGACATGGATGCGCTCGTCCGGGCGGCCATCGCGCGGAACCTGGCGCGGATGGGCCCGTTCTTCGACCTCGAGGCCCCGGGCGAGGGTCCGCTCGACGACCGCATCGACCGCACCGTCGCCGCTCGGCTCCGGCTCTACGACGGCATCGCCCCCATGGCCCGGGCCGCGGTGGCGCGGGCGCCGCAGAACAAGATCATCGACGAGCGGCTCCAGGAGACCCGGCTGCTGCTGCGGCGCCAGGTGGAGGAGATGTTCCGCCCGGAGCTGGCGGTGCTCGATGCGGACGGCGCGCACGAGGTCGTCGCGATCGTCGACGTGCTCCTGGAGCTCGACGCCATCGACCACCTCCGCCGGTACCGGCGCATGGCCGCTCCCGAGGCGCAGCGGGTGCTGGCGCGAGCGGTCGCCGCCGTCTTCGCCACGGCCTGACCGCGCCCCTCCGCGAGCCCACCAGGCGGACGAGCGGATCCGGCGCAGACGGCCTACCATGTTGTGGCAGTCATTTGGACAGAAGTTCCGCCCGCCCGATCCGAGGGGACCCATGCAGGACTACGAAGGCTTCGAAGGCACCATCGAGCGCTACCAGAAGGACTCGACGCCGTGGTGGCCGACGCCGGCGCACCCCGGCGCGACGGCGCCGAACGTGGTGGTCATGCTCCTCGACGACACCGGCTTCGCCCAGCTCGGCTGCTACGGGTCCGACATCGACACGCCGAACATCGACCGGCTCGCCGAGCAGGGCCTGCGCTACACGAACTTCCACGTGACGCCGCTGTGCTCGCCGTCGCGCGCCGCACTGCTCACCGGGCGCAACCACCACGAGGTCGGCATGCGCGCCCTGTCCAACTTCTCGTCGGGCTACCCGCACATGCGGGGGCACATCTCGAACAACGCCGCGACGGTGGCCGAGGTCCTGCGGGACGAGGGCTACGCCACCTTCGCCCTCGGCAAGTGGCACCTGTGCGCGATGGAGAACGCCTCCGCGGCCGGGCCGTTCGACCAGTGGCCGTGCCAGCGCGGCTTCGACCGCTTCTACGGGTTCATGGAAGGCGAGACCGACCAGTTCAACCCGGCGCTCGTCTACGACAACCACATGGTCGACGCGCCGAAGACGCCCGACGAGGGGTACCACCTCACCGAGGACCTCATCGACCACGCCATCGGGTTCGTCCACGACACGAAGTCGATCCGGCCCGACCGACCGTTCTTCACCTACCTCGCCTTCGGCGCGATGCACGCCCCGCACCAGGCGCCGGCCGAGTACCTCGAGAAGTACCGCGGCCGCTACGACGGCGGTTGGGACGCCGCCCGCGACGAGTGGTTCGCCCGGCAGGTCGAGATGGGGCTGCTCCCCGCGGACACCGAACTGGCCCCGCGCAACGCCGGCGTCGAGCCGTGGGCCGAGCTCTCCGACAACGAGCGGGCGCTCGCCGCCCGGCTCCAGGAGGCCTTCGCCGGCTTCCTCGACCACACCGATGCGCAGATCGGCCGCTTCCTCGACGCGCTCGACCGCCTCGGCGAGCTCGACAACACGATCATCGTCTTCCTCTCCGACAACGGCGCCAGCCAGGAGGGCGGCCGGTTCGGCTCGCTCCACGAGATGAAGTACTTCAACCTCATGGACGAGACGGTCGACGAGGCGGTCGAGCGGCTCGACGACATCGGCGGCCCCCACAGCCACACCAACTACCCCTGGGGCTGGGCCCAGGCGGGGAACACGCCGTTCAAGTGGTACAAGCAGAACACCCACGAGGGCGGGGTCCACGTGCCCTGCATCGTGCACTGGCCGGCGGGCATCGCCGACGCCGGATCGGTCCGGCACCAGTTCCACCACGTCAACGACATCGTCCCCACGATCTACGAGGCGATCGGCATCACCCCGCCCGACACCTACCGGGGCTTCGAGCAGATGCCCGTCACGGGCACGGCGATGAACTACACGTTCGACGCGCCCGACGCACCCGACGCCAAGACGGTGCAGTACTTCGAGATGGGCGGGCACCGCGCCCTGTACGCCGACGGCTGGAAGGCGGTCACCAAGCACCAGCCGGGCACGCCCTTCGACGACGACGACTGGGAGCTGTACCACCTGGCCGAGGACCGGTCGGAGTGCCGGAACCTGGCCGGGTCGGAGCCGGCGAAGCTGGCGGAGCTGATCGAGCGCTGGTGGGTCGAGGCCGAGGCGCACGGGGTGTTCCCGCTCGACGACCGGACCGTCGAGCTCTTCGGCGCCCGCTTCCGTGACAACTCACCGCACGCGACCTCGCGCCGCTACACCTACTACCCGCCGATGTCGCCGATGCCGGGCCAGGTGGGCCCGCCGCTGGCCGGCCTGGGGTGGGACCTGCTGGCCACGGTCGGCGAGCGGTCGGCGGGGCAGGGCGGCGTCATCTACGCGGTCGGCACCGAGAACAGCGGCATCTCCCTGTTCGTGCAGGACGACCGCCTGGTGTTCGACTACAACGCCTTCGACGACCACACGATCGTCACCTCCGAGGTGCCGGTGCCGGTGGGCGCGTCGGTGATCGGGCTCGAGTTCCGCCGCACCGCCACCGGTGGTCGGGCCGAGCTGGTCGTCGACGGGGAGCGCGTCGGCGCGGCCGACATCCCGTTCGTGATGTTCATGATGTCGAGCATCGGCCCGAGCGTGGGCTACGACCACGGGTCCGCCGTGAGCGCCGCCTACGAGGCACCGTTCCGCTTCGAGGGCGACCTGCAGCGCGTCGACATCCAGCTGTACCGCAGCTTCGACGAGCTCACCGCGAAGGCCGAGGCCGAAGCGCAGGCCCGCGCCGAGCTGTCGCGGCAGTAGGCCGGCGGCGAGCCCGCCTCGTCATGCCACGCTGCGTGGCGAGTGACAATCTTCACTACGGAGAGTAAGCTCCGCCCCATGCGGGGCGGAGGAACGGTCGGTCAGCGACGTGGTGGGGTGATCGTCATCGTGGCGATCGTGGTGGCGCTCCTCGTGCCGCTCCTCACCTCGGACGCCGGCGCCAGCGACGACCCGGCCCACTGGCAGCAGGCGCCGGTGGCCTCGTGGCGCGTCGACGGCACCGGCTACGCCACCGTGGTCGTCGGCGACACGGTCTACGTCGGCGGGGACTTCTCGACCGTGCGCAGCCCCGACGGCGCGACCGTGGTCGCACGCAACAACCTGGCGGCCTTCGACCTGGCGACCGGCGCCCTGCGCCCGGCGTTCCAGGCCAACACGAACGGCATCGTGCGCACCCTCGCCTCGTCGGGCGGGCAGCTCTTCGTCGGCGGCTCCTACACGTCGATCCGCGGCGTGGCCCGCGGCCGCCTCGCCGCCGTGGACCTCACGACCGGCGCGGTGTCGACCTCGCTCGTCGCCGACACCAACTCGAACGTGTACTCGCTCGCCGTCGGGCCGGGCCGGCTCTACGTCGGCGGGTCGTTCTCGTCGATCCGCGGCGTCGCCCGCACCCGCCTGGCCGCGCTGGACCTCGGGAGCTTCGCCGTCACCTCCTACGCGCCGGTGCTCAACGGCACGGTGCTCTCTGTGGCCTCGTCGCCGGCGGGTGACCGCATCTACGCCGGCGGCAGCTTCTCGACCGTGGGCGGGGTCGCCAACTCGTGGCTGGTCAAGACCGACGGCGCCGGAAACCGGATCCCGACGACGTGGGACCAGCTCCAAGGCCCGCCCCTGGACCTCGAGGTCAGCCCGGACGGCACGCGCCTCGCCACCGCGCAGGCCGGCGCCGGCAACCAAGGCGCCTGGTACAACGCCGCCACCGGGGCACGGATCTGGCGGCAGCGCTGTGACGGCGATGCCCAGGCGGTCCACATCGTCGACGGGACCATGCTCACCGGGTTCCACGAGGCCTGCGACGGCGACGCCACGCAACGGCTGACGGCGAACGACACCGCGGACGGCGGTCGGGACCAGGCCTTCCGGCCGACGTTCGACCAGTTCTGGGGCGTCTTCTCGATCGACGGCGACGCCGACCGCCTCGTGGTCGCCGGCGAGTTCACGTCGATCTCGGGCGTCCCCGTCCGGGGCTTCGCCATCTTCGGCCGCCGCGCCGTGGCGGCTCCGCCCGTCCAGCTGTCGGGCGCCGCCACGTGGCGGTACCTCGTGACGCCCACCGCGCCGGCTGCGGGCTGGAACGCCGCGGGCTTCGACGATCGCAGCTGGGCGGCCGGTCCGGCCCAGCTCGGCTTCGGTGACGGCGACGAGGCCACGACCATCGGCTTCGGGCCCAACGCGAACGCCAAGTACCTCACGACCTACTTCCGGACCACCTTCGACGCGCTCGCCGTCCCGGACACGCTCACCCTGAACCTCCTGGCCGACGACGGGGCCGCGGTCTACCTCAACGGGGTGGAGGTGGTGCGGGACAACCTGCCGTCGGGGGCGCTCACGTGGTCGACGCGGGCCACGGTCGGCCGATCGGGCGTCGCCGAGGCCACCGTGCGGTCGTTCGCCATCCCTCGATCGGCGGTCCGGGTCGGGACCAACACCATCGCGGTCGAGGTCCACCAGGACAACGGCCAGAGCAGCGACCTGAGCTTCGCGGCGTCGCTGACGTCCACCGGCGCCATCCCGATGGCCACCACGACGACCGCGGCCCCGACGACGACCGCCGCTCCGACCACCACGACCACCGCCGCTCCGACCACCACGACGGCGCCCACCGCCACGACCGCCACGGCCACGACGGTGCCCCCGAGCACCGCCCTGTTCACCGACCGGTTCGGCGCGGCGGACGGGGCGGCCTGGTCCGGCTGGGCGACGGGCTCGGGTTCCGGGTCGGCGACCGTTCGATCGGCGGCTGGCCAGCTCGCCACCTCCGACGTCGCCAACGCCTACGCGAGGGCGCAGCTGACCGCGCTGGCCGCCCGGCCCGATGCCCAGGTCCGCTTCTCGTACCGGTGGTCCGGTACCGGGCCGATCGCCTACCTGAACGTGTACGCCCGGGGCTCGGGCGGGTGGAGCAACGCCTACCGGCCGAACAACGGCTACGGGCTGGAGCTGACGTCGAGCTCGCGGACCGTCGCCGTCCGCCGGGTGGTGGGCGGCGCGGCCACCACGCTGCGCACCGTTCCCGCCGGTCAGGTGGTGACGACGCAGAAGCAGTGGCTGGCGCTGCGCGTGGTCGGCGGGACGATCCAGTTCAAGACCTGGGTCGACGGCGCCCCCGAGCCGGCGGCGTTCACCTCCACCGACACGGACCTCGGCGTGCGCGCTCCCGGGCAGCTGTTCCTGTCGCTCGTGCGCGGCGGTCCCAACGTGGGGGCCAAGTCGGTCGCCATCGACGACCTGACGGTCACCGCCGGGTAGCTACCGCCGAGCCGGCTCGCGCTCGGCGGGACGGTCGAAGACCAGCCCCTCGGTCACGTCGCCCAGCTTCGACGACAGCAGGTCGAGGATGAAGTTCTGGCGCAGGACCCACGGCGACTTCGTGCCCTGCTGCGGCATGACGTCCTTGCCCCGCTGCACGTACCCGGAGCTGAGGTCCAGGATCGGCACCTTCTCGATGTGCTCGCGGACGGTGGGGGTCGCCGACCGGTAGCCGTGGCGGTCGAGGTGGTTGATCACCTTGCACACCTCCTGCGAGCTGATGTCGGCCCGCAGCGTCCACGACGCGTTCGTGTAGCCGACGCACATGGCCAGGTTCGGCACGTCGCTCAACATGAAGCCCTTGTAGACGAAGGTCTCGCCGAGCGACACCGCTCGGCCGTCGACCTCGACCGCCATGCCGCCGCCGGCCTGCAGGTTGAGGCCGGTGGCCGACACGATGATGTCGGCATCGAGGTGGCGGCCCGAGGCGAGGTCGATGCCGGTCGGGGTGAACCGCTCGATCGTGTCGGTGGCGATGTCGGCGGTGCCCTTCTTGATGCACCGGAAGAGGTCGCCGTCGGGGACGAGGCAGAGGCGCTGGTCCCACGGGTCGTACGTCGGGTTGAAGTCCGGGTCCGGGTCGTAGCCCTTCGGGAGCTGGGCGGCGACCATGCGGGCCATCACCCGGCGGGCGGCCTTCGGGCGCCGCCGGCAGAACTGGTAGAAGGCCGAGGTGAAGAGCACGTTCTTCCACCGGACGATCGAGTGCGCCAGCTTCGCCGGGAGGAAGCGGCGGACCAGGTTGGCCAGCGGGTCCTTGCCGGGAAGCGTGGCGATGTAGGTGGGGGACCGCTGCAGCATCGTGACGTGCTCGGCGGTGCCGGCCATCGCCGGGACCAGCGTGACCGCGGTGGCGCCGCTCCCGATGATGACGACCCGCTTGCCCGCGTAGTCGAGGTCCTCGGGCCACGCCTGCGGGTGGACCAGCTCGCCCGCGAAGTCGTCCTGGCCGGGGAAGTCGGGCTGGTAGCCCCGCTCGTAGCTGTAGTAGCCGGCGCACAGGTAGAGGAAGCGGCAGGTGAAGCGGGTCGGCTCGGCGTCGGGGCCGGCCGTGGCCTCGACGGTCCAGCGGGCCTCGTCCGAGCTCCACGACGCGCGCACCGCCCGGTGCTCGAAGCGGATGTGGCGGTCGATGCCGTACTCGCGGGCCGTGTCGTCGATGTAGGCCCAGATGTCGGCCCCGTCGGCGATCGACTTCTCGCCGGTCCAGGGCCGGAACGGGTACCCGAGCGTGAACATGTCGGAGTCCGACCGGATGCCGGGGTACCGGAACAGGTCCCAGGTGCCGCCGAGCGACGACCGGCCCTCGAGGATGGCGTAGGACGTGCCGGGGCACATCGTCTGGAGGCGGTAGCCGGCGCCGATGCCGGACAGGCCGGCGCCGATGATCAGCACGTCGAGGTGCTCGGCCTCCTCGGCGGTCGGAAGGGGAGCGTCGGCCACGTCGGTCATGGCCGGATGGTACCGATCGGCTGCCGTGCGGTCAGAGGAGCCGCAGCACCAGGTCGAGGACCTGCGTGCGCACGTCGTCCCGGTCGAGGACGTCCAGGCCGGCGTGGTCGACGATGTAGTCCTCGGTCAGCACCAGGCCGAACGAGACGGCGAAGATCGTGGCCGCGATGATGCGCGGGTCGGCGTGCGCGGGGTCGCGCTCCTGGAGCAGCTTGACCAGCGCCTTCATCATCGGCGCTTCGGACCGGATGTCCCGCGGGTCCATGCCCTCTTGCAGCAGCTGGGCGAGGATCCGGATCCGCTCCGGTCGCTCGAACGCCGACTCGAAGGCGGCGCGGACCGCCTGCTCGGCGGACGAGAACTGCTCGGCGATGTCCCGGTCCGCGGGCAGCGTCGAGTCGATCGAGGAGCGGATGAGCTCGTCCTTCGACCCGAAGTACCGGCCGATGACCGAGTGGGGCACATCGGCCTTCTCGGCGATCTGGCGGATGCTGATGTCCAGCCCGTGGGTCTCGAGCAGATCGAGGGTGCTCGCGATCAGGGCGGCTCGGATCTGATCGCGCCCGCGGGGCCGGGTGCTCGGGGTCGGCGACGTCATGGGCGCCCTGTACCCACGTGGACGCACTTCCATGAATCCTGGAGCGAAGTCACCCGATGACCTCAGGCTGCCGTCGTCGCGAGCTTGCCGACGAGGGTCCCGTCGGGCCCGAACAGCTCGGCCCGCCAGGTGGCCACGAGCTCGGTCGTGTCGTGGTCGTCGGGGTGGAAGTCGGGCCGGTTGTAGTCCCGCAACCGGCGCCACACGTCCTTGCTCACGAACGGCGAGCGGGCGGCTCGGCGGAGGCTGCGGCGGAGCCGGCCCAGCCGATAGGTGTCGCGGTCGCCCAGCAGGGAGATGAGCACCTGGACGGCCATGCCGAACAGGAACCCGAACGTCAGCAGGTCCATCGTGAAGGTGCGCAGCCGCTCGCTGCCGCCCGAGAGCTTGTAGACGTCGAACGCGACGGCCTTGTGCTCGGACTCCTCCAGTGCGTGCCAGAGGAACAGCTCCTTGACCGCCGGGTGGCCGATCATGTCCCGGGCCTCGGGTTCGCTCAGGATCAGCTCCGCGAGCGTGGCGGTGAAGTGCTCGAGCGCCGCGGTGGCTGCGAGGTTCGAGGTGGCCGGCAGCAGCCGCTCGCGCACCGCCAGGCCCCGCTTCGTGAGGCGCTCGAACGCCTTCACCGGGTAGCCGAGCTCGGCGAGGCGGTCGTTGAACGCCCGGTGCTCGCGGCCGTGCACGGCCTCCTGCCCGATGAACCCGCTCACCTGGACCTTGAGCTCGGGGTCGGTGACGGCGTCGCGGTAGTGGCGGACGGAGCGGACGAAGAAGTCCTCGCCGTCGGGGAACACCGCGGAGAGGGAGGCCATCAGGTGGCTCCCGACGAGGTCGCCGTCGTCGGCGAAGTGCTTGGGCACGGTCCGCAGCGACTCCTCGAAGGAGATCCGCCGGGTGGGCACCTTGCGCTCGGCGTTGCTGGTCTGGCTGGTCACGTCAGGGCTCCGTCCCCTCGGGCAGGCTCGGCGTACGACGTCCGATGATCCCACGGAACCCCGGTGCGGGTACAGCTGTGACGCCGTCGGCGGGGGATCGGGCCCGCGGCGCCCGCGGCGATGGGCCAGCATGCGGGCATGCCCGACACCGCCTCGCCGCCTTTCCGCACCCTGCGCGCCGAGGTGGACGGGCGGCTGGGCCTCCTCACCCTCGACCAGCCGGAGCGGCTGAACCCGATCGGCGCCCGGGCGCTCGAGGAGCTGGCCGCTGCCGCCGCCTGGTTCGACGAGCAGGGTGCGTCCGTCGTGGTCGTGGCGGGTGCCGGCCGGGCCTTCTGCGCCGGATTCGACCTCCGTGAGCTCACCGCCGCGCCCGCCGACCGGGACCCTTCGGGCCATCCCGGCGCGGCGACCCCGGCACGGGGCGCGGCGATGGCCGAGGCGGTGTCGTCGATGCAGGCGCTCACCGTGGCGGCCGTCCAGGGCCCGTGCGTGGGCGGCGGCTTCGTGCTGGCCCTCTGCTGCGACCTCCGGATCGTGGCCGACGACGCCTGGTTCTCGCTCCCCGAGGCCGAGCTCGGGATCCCGCTGGCATGGAGCGGCGTGCCCCGGCTGGTGCGCGAGCTCGGCCCCGCCCGGGCGAACGAGCTGATCCTCACGTGCCGGCGCGTCCCTGCGGCCGAGGCGGGTGCCGCGGGCTGGGTGAACGAGGTGGTCGAGCGGGCCGCGCTCGACGAGGTGGTCGCCGCCCGGGTCGCCCTGATCCTCGAGCGGGGCGATGGCGTCATCCAGACGACGAAGCGCCAGGTGCGCGAAGCCGCCGAGGCGCTGGTGCCGACGACCGGCGCCTGGGCGGGGACCGACGAGCTCGTCGCCGCGCTGCGGGCGCTGATCCGCGGCGGCGCCTGAGCGTCAGCCCCGCTGCATCCGGTCGATCGCCCGCCGGTCCCGCTTGGTCGGCCGGCCGCTGCCGCGGTCCCGCACGAGGGGCGACGCCCGCTCCTCCGGTGCCGGGAGCGGCGCGCTGTGGTCGACGAACGCCGTCGCCGCCACCGGGGCGCCGACCCGCTTGTCGAGGATGCGCACGACCTCGAGCACCCGGTCGCGCTGGGCGAGGCGTGCCTCGACGCGATCACCGACGCGCACCTTGGTGGCGGGCTTGGCCGGCGAGCCGTTGACGGTCACGTGCCCGCCGCTGCACGCATCAGATGCCGCGGCGCGGGTCTTGGTGAGGCGCACCGCCCACAGCCAGCGATCGACCCGCGTCTCGTCCACCGAGCCATCGTCCCACGCGGTACGGCCCGACGGCCCGGGCTCGCCGGCCCAGACCGTCGGGCAGCCTCATGGTTCGGCCATGGACGCGGCCACGTGCGTCACCGGCACCTTGGTGAGGCGCTGGATGCGGCTCGGCGCATCGAGCTTGAGCCAGCGGGAGAGGGTGACGGGCAGGGTCGAGATGATGATCTCGTCGAACGCGTCGTGCCCCTCGCGCAGGAGGATGTTGCCGACCCCGTCGACCGGGGTGGTGTCGACCTCGCCGGTCATCGGGATGCGGTGGTCGGCGAAGTAGGCGATGCCCTCGGCGAGCCGCCGCTTGGCATCGGCGCGCGCGTGGCCCTCCTCCCAGGTGGACCCCTGGAGGTGGTTCTCGGGGACCAGCAGGTGGAAGTCGCTGGGACCCTGGGCCTTGCGCTGCTCGATCGCCTCGAGGAGCAGCGGGCTCTCGATGGTCTGGTTCGCGATCACCAGGTAGCGGTGCATGGCATCCTCCGATCCGGTGCGCCCGGCGGCTCGTGCCGTCGCCTCCATGGAACTCCCCTCGACCACGGAAGGCAAGGGTCGCCGCCCTCGGAACGGGTCCCGAGCCCATCCGCACCGCCCCGTACGATGGCCCGACTGCCCCCGTAGCTCAGCTGGATAGAGCACCGGACTTCTAATCCGACGGTCGTTGGTTCGAATCCAACCGGGGGCGCTCATGGCGCTGTCGAGCGGTGGGGAGCGGTTCGGGACGGCGCGCCGGGACTTCTCATCCGACGGTCGTTGGTTCGAACCCAACCGGGGGCGCTCATGGCGAAGCCGCGGTGCTGACCGGTCAGCGGGCGACCTCGACGCCGGTGCCGGCCCGCTTGGCCCGGTAGGCGGCCTCGTCGGCCCGGGCGAGGACCGAGAGCGGGGTGTCGTTGTCCTCGGTGCGGAGGGCGATGCCGATGCTGACGCCGAGGTGCGTGCGCTTGAGGCCGGCGGGACCGACCGTGAACGGCTCGGCGATGCGCTGGGTCACCCGGCGGGCGAGGGCCGCCGCCCCCTCCGGGCCGGCGACGTTCTCGGCGACCACCACGAACTCGTCGCCCCCGAGGCGGGCGCAGAAGTCACCGGCCCGGGCCTCGTCGTCGAGGCGGCGGGCGACCTCGCACAGCACGTCGTCGCCGGTCTGGTGCCCGAAGGTGTCGTTGACCGCCTTGAACCCGTCGAGGTCGAGGAACAGGACCGCCAGCGGCGCCCGCGTCCGCTTCGACCGGGCGATCGCCCGGTCGAGGGCATCGAGCGCACCGGGCCGGTTGGGCAGCAGGGTGAGGGCGTCGTGGGTGGCCTGGTAGGCGAGCCGGGCCTGGAGGGCGTTGCGGTCCGCGATCGAGTCCGACAGGAGCTGGATCGACCGCTCCAGCGACTCGCCGAGCGCGCCGGGGAGCGGTTCCTGGAGGCGGGGATCGTCGAGCCCGCCCGTGGCGAGGGCGTCGACCTTGCCCTCCACCCGGCTGAGGTTGGCGACCACGTCGTTCAGCGCAGCGGTCGCCTCGGCGAACTCGACCGGTCCCTCGACGGGCAGTGGACCGACGCCGAGGTCGCCTTCGCCGACCCGGCGGATGCCCTCGATCAGCCGGCTCAGGGGCCGGTCGAGCGATGCCGCGACCGCCAGCGAGATGACGAGGAGCAGCACGAGCGAGGCGATCAGCCCGAGGATGCTCAGCGTCAGGGTCCGCTCGGCTTGGGCGGCGAGCGACGCTGCGGTGGCGTCGAGCTGGGCGCTGCGGGCCTCCATCGCATCGAGGAGCGGCTGGAACAGCTCGACGCTCGATCGGAACGTGGCCGCCACCTGGGCGAGGTCGACGCCGTCCGCGAGCGGGGCCGGCGGGCGCGCCGCGACGGCATCGTCGACGGCGGCGCCGAAGGGGGAGTCGGGCTTGGCGGCGAGGATCGACTTGGCGACTGCGGCGACCTGCGGGTCGGCGCTGGTGGCCAGCGTCGCCATGGCCGCGTCGAACTGCTGGGCGGCGACGGCGATCTCCGTGCGCGCCGGGCCGGCCCGGTCGTTGTCGGCCACGATGCCGAACCAGTAGTCGGCCAGCTTGGTGGCCATGGCCCCGGCCGCCGATCCCGCTCGGGTGGAGGCCTCCAGGTCGTTGAGGCGCTCGTCGAGCTCGGTGCTGCCGGAGTCGACGACGTGTGCACGCAGGGTCCGGAGGCGCCGTTCCCACTGCTGGCGGGTGAGCTGGTCGAGCTGGTCGTACCGGTCGATCAGGTCGACGTCGGCTCCTTCCTCCGACGCGTCTCGCAGGGCGTCGAGGCGGGCCACCGAGAAGGGCCGCGCATCGCGGGGCAGCTCGCGGAGCCGGGCGGCGACGTCGTCGAGGTCACCGCCCTCGATCTGGTCGACGGCCAGCAGGGCGACGGCATCGTCGCGGTCGAGCCCCACGGTGCCGGCCCGGACCTCCAGCTCGATCGGAGCCCGGGCACCGAGCAGCGCACGGCGCAGCTCGGTGAGGCCCGACAGCACCCCGACCTCGTCGTGGACCTCCGAGAGCGTGCTCGCGGCGCGCTGCTGGCGCAGGATGGCAGCGCCGCCGACGCCGGCCAGCAGGATCGCGGGGACCAGCACCAGGATCAGCAACCGGGTTCGCAGGCCGAAGCCCGACGGAT
>DATMGQ010000142.1:0-5070 GCA_035555395.1 Acidimicrobiales bacterium | reverse complement strand
GGAACACCGCGATGTCGGTGGCCCGGGCGCGGTCGGGATCGGTCGGCCCGAGCCGGCCTGGAGCCGGGAGAAGCTGGTCTGCGGGACGATCTCGCCGTCGGCCACCGACGGCCGGCCCGCGCCGAGCACATCGACCAGCTCCGGAGAGCTGCGTGAGATGTTCTTCTCGTGAAGTCCTTGGCGCGCAGTCCTTGGCGGTGTCGATGCTGAGCTGGTGGAAGGTCGGCTCGAGCCGTCCGCCGCCGATGACATGGACGATCTCCCGCTGCCCGGAGGTGGCGGCGTCCTCGGTACGCCAGGGTTGAGCGCCACCGGGCCGCCGGCGATGTCGGGCCGTCGAGCCGCTGTCTCCGACGCCCACACCTTTCCGCTGGAACAGCCGGCCACGGTCCATGGTGGCGGGACGACGTCGTAGTACTGAACCGCGTCGGGTCGTGTGCTCGGGGCCCTGGCCGTCGGCGAGCAGACAGACCCGCATGGGGCCGGGTGCTCCTGGCGGCTGGAAGAACTCGACGTCCCGCGCGGTGCCCAGCGCTGCGACGCTCGGCAGTTGCCCGATGGGGTCGCGATGGACCGGCTATCCACCCGCGCCGGATCGGCCCCGGTGTTCTAGCGTGAGCTGGCGGGCGTGGAAGTCGAAATGCTGTGTGGGAAACCGGTACACGTCCGCCAAGGTCATGTAGTCCTGGAAGAACGGGTCCCACTGGGTCGGGTAGTGCATCCCGCGGGCAAGATCGGCGTCGGTCTCCCGGTCGAGACGGCGATCCAGCGCTGCGACCACCCAGTCGAACAGTGCCACCATCCACCCGAGCGGCACCACCGTGCCTGCTAGGCGCGCACCGGCGTAGTTCACCCAGTCGAACGGCACTGTGACCGCGTTCAGCAGCTCGGCGAAGCCGCGGCTCACCCAGGCAGGCAGCCGGTCGACCACGCGGACCAGGCCCAGCAGCACCCGGACCACCAGATAGCCCAGCAGCATGTGGAACAGCAGCTGCCGGTTGTTCCAGCGCGTCCCGTTTGAGGGCCCACGCAGCTCGGCCACGTCGGCACCGTCGAGGAACCGACGGAACTCCGCGCGAGCCCGCCCCAACTCCTCGTGCACGGCCTGCTCGTCCATCCCGTCAGTCTCTGCCCTACCGAGGTCGGGCGTCCCAGGAACAATGGCTCACGCGTAGTCGGATGTGTCGGCCACGTCGGGCTGGTGGCGGCTGAGCAGGCTGTGGGGTCAAGGCCGGCAGCGACGGGGCTGGCGTCGGTCACGACTGGGCGGGGTGGGCGGTGAGCTCGGTGATGAGCTCGCGGACGCGGCGGTCGATCTCGTCGCGGATGGGCCGGATTTCGGCGGCGGTCTTGCCGGCGGGGTCGGTGAGGTCCCAGTCGAGGTAGCGTTTGCCGGGGTGGACGGGGCAGGCGTCGCCGCATCCCATGGTGATGACGACGTCGGCGGCGCGGACCACGTCGTCGGTGAGGGGCTTGGGGAACTCCTGGGACAGGTCGAGCCCGATCTCGTTCATGACCTCGCCGACGGCCGGGTTGATGGTGTCGGCGGGGGCGGAGCCGGCGGAGCGGACGTTGACCGTGCCGTGGGCGTGGTGGTGTAGCAGGGCGGCGGCCATCTGGGAGCGGCCGGCGTTGTGCACGCAGACGAACAGGACTTCGGGGACGGTCTTCATGATGGCTCCTTGGGCCTGCGCGAGGGCGGTGAGCCGGTCGGCGGTGAACCGGCCGGTGAGCGAGACGAGGTGGGCGCGCACTTTCGCGGTACGCCGCAGCGCTGTGTAGGACTCGAACACGTAGCGGTGGACGGTCTCGGCGGAGAAGACCCCGATGTAGCGGCTGGTCAGTTCGTCGGCGAGCCGTTCGAGAACTGCGGTGTCCGAGAGCAGCGCGGGCGGCTCACCGGCGGCGTTGCGGTGGGTGGGGGGCGAAGACATCGGTGTGGCCGTGGCGCGCTTCCTGGGGTGTTCAGGGCTCTCGCGTGGGCGTGGTCGGGGTGGCGCGGTTGTTCCAGCGGCGGCGAGCGGCGAGGGAGACATAGACCAGGGCGACGAGGACGGGGACCTCGATCAGTGGGCCGACCACACCGGCCAGCGCCTGGCCGGAGGTGACCCCGAAGGTCGCGATGGCCACGGCGATGGCGAGTTCGAAGTTGTTGCCCGCCGCGGTGAACGCCAGTGTGGCGGAGCGTTCGTAGCCCAGGCCCACGGTCCTCGCGAGCGCGAGGGAGCCGAACCACATGATCGCGAAGTAGGCCAGCAGCGGGAGCGCGATACGGGCGACGTCGAGGGGCCGGGAGGTGATGGCGTCGCCTTGCAGGGCGAACAGGATGACGATGGTGAACAGCAGGCCGTAGAGCGCGAACGGCCCGATGCGGGGGACGAGTTCCTCCTCGTACCAGGTGCGGCCCTTGGCCTTCTCTCCGAACCGGCGGGTGAGGTAGCCGGCGACCAGCGGGATCCCGAGGAAGATCAGCACGGACTTGGCGATCTGCCAGGCCGAGACGTCGAGGTCGGTCTGCGGCAGACCGAGCCAGCCGGGCAGGACCGACAGGTAGAACCAGCCGAGTCCGGCGAAGGCGATGACCTGGAAGATCGAGTTGATCGCGACGAGCACGGCGGCGGCTTCGCGGTCACCGCAGGCGAGGTCGTTCCAGATGATGACCATGGCGATGCAGCGGGCGAGCCCGACGATGATCAGTCCGGTGCGGTACTCGGGCAGGTCGGGCAGCAGCAGCCAGGCCAGGGCGAACATCAGCGCCGGCCCGATGATCCAGTTCAGGACCAGCGAGCTGATCAGCAGTCGACGGTCCCCGGTGACGGTGCGGACCCGGTCGTAGCGGACCTTCGCCAGGACCGGGTACATCATGATCAGCAGTCCGAGAGCGATGGGCAGGGAGATGCCGTCGACGGCGATGGTGTTCAGTGCCGGGCCCAGGCCCGGGATGGTGCGACCGGCGAGCAGGCCGAGGGCCATCGCGGCGAGGATCCAGACCGGCAGGAACCGGTCCAGCGTCGACAGCCGCTTCGCGACCGGTGCTTCGGCCGGGTCGGTGCCGGCGTCCGGGTCGGCGCCGGGGGCGGTGGGACGGGCGCTGTCGGGCGTGGTGCTCATGCGGGCAGGTCACTTTCCTCGCCGGTGCACGTACTGGTCAGGGGCGCGCCGAGGGGGACCAGCACGGTGGCGAGCCGGCCGATGACCTCGGGGCGGACGCGGTAGTAGATCCAGGTGCCACGGCGTTGGCTGCTCACCAGGCCGGCGGTGCGCAGCACCTTGAGGTGGTGGCTGATCGTGGGCCCGGTCAGTGCGAACGCGCCGCTGATATCGCACACGCAGGCCTCTCCGCCCTCGTGGGCAGCGATCAGGGAGAGCAGGCGGAGCCGGACCGGGTCGCCGAGAGCCTTGAACGCGGCCGCCAACGAGGTGGCCTCGTCCGCATCGAGGGCTGGAGCGGTGGCCGGGAGCGGCTCCAGCAGGGGGAGCAATTTCGACACCGGTCTATCTTCACCAGCATCGAATCAGTGAGGCAAGTGAACAGAACATGAACTTCGACGCTTGCCTGAGTCAGCTCTTCCCAGGGTGTTCCCAGGACCGCTGTGTCCCTCGTCGGCCCGTCGGCCGCCCGTCATCGCCCCCGTCATCGGCCCCGTCATCGCGCTGGTGGTGATCCATCCCGACTCGGATCGGCGGCGGTTTCGGGCAGGTGTGTGAACGAACCGTCGGGGTCGTGGGGCACGGTGGTGGGCTTGTCGTGGTGGGGAACGGTGCCGGTGGCCAGGACCGCGGCCAGGGCGGCAATCGCGGCGAGCAGGACGAAGACGCCGGGGTAGCCGCCGAGGGCGACGGCGATCGCGGCGCCTGCCCACGGGGCGAGCGCGGTCGCGATCATCGAGGGGGCCGAGAGCAGCCCGTTGAGCCGACCGTAGTGCGCCGCGCCCCAGCGGTCGCTGACCGCGGTGGCCTGCAGGAGGGTGAACACCCCGCGCGCGGCTCCGGCCAGCATCGCCGCGGCGATGAGCAGGACCTCCGGGCCGGGTAGCAGCCCGAGCAGCAGGGTTGCCGCGGCGGACAGCGCGAGGATCACCACGGCACGCATCCGCACCGACAGCGCGGTGGTGAGCCGGCCGTAGCCGAGCCGGCCCAGGACCTGACCGAGCCCGCCCAGCCCGAGCGCCCAGGCGGCGTCGGAGGTCGACAGGCCGCGCTCGATGAGCAGCGGGACCTGGTTGACCACGACCGCGAACGCGGCGAAGGTGCCCAGCGCGATCGCCGGGACCAGAAGCAGGAACGCCCGGCTGCGGACCACCTCACGGGGGGCCTGCTCGGTGGCAACCTCGCTGTGGTGGTGTTTGGTGTGGCCGGGCCAGCGACCCCGCAGCCCGAACAGGTGCGCGGGGATCGTGATCACGGCGAGGACGCCGGCGAGGGCGAGATAGGTGTGGCGCCAGCCCAGCTGCCCCAGCAGGGCCGCGGCGGTGGGCGCGAAGATCGTGCTGGCCAGCCCGGCCAGCAAGGTCAGCGCGGTCAACGCCCGCACCCGCTGCGGCCCCCACCAGCGGGTCAGGGCGGCGAACGCGGGCGGGTAGAGGGTGCCGGCCATCGCCACCCCGGCCAGCACCCAGGCCGCGAAGAACGACGGCAGGTTCGGCGCCAGCGCGATCCCGACCACCGCGGGCACACCCAGGACCGAGCCGACGGTCATGACCGGGCGCGGCCCGACCCGGTCCAACCAGCGCCCGGCCGGGATCCCCGCCAGCGCCGAGACCACCAGCCCGGTGGAGAACCCGGCAGTGATCATCGAGACCGACCAGCCGGTGTCGGCGGCGATGGACGGGGCCAGGACCGGGAAGGCGTAGTAGAGCACTCCCCAACTGACGATCTCGGTCACGCAGAGCACGACCAGGACGCGGCGCAGCCCGCCGACGTCAAGCGTGCCGGCGGGCTGGGCGTCCATCTCTGCAGGCTGCACCACGAGCCGCTCAGCTGCCCTGTCGGGTGGTCAGTCGGTGGGAGGGGTCCCGAGGCTCAGCGAGACCGGGACCGGTGAGCCGCAGCACCCGCCCGCGGCCGCCC
>DATMGQ010000141.1:0-1953 GCA_035555395.1 Acidimicrobiales bacterium | reverse complement strand
AGCGGCAGAGAACCATCATTCGTGTCTATTGATTCTGCCAATGCCTCCGATAGCCAGCGTCGATCGAAACCGCTGGTCACACGCCAGACAGGGACCGGACACGCTGCGGACAGCGGCCGGCCACCCGCCCAGGGCTACGGTTCGTGCCCATCGACCGACGACAGTTCCTCCAGCGGGCCATCGCGGCCGGGGCCGGCGCCGCCGTGATCCCCTCGGCGATGGCATCCGCCCAGACCGCGAAGCCCGGCGAGAGCCCCTACGGGGAGCTGGCCACCGAGCCCGACGAGAACGGCCTGCTCCTGCCCGAGGGGTTCACCTCGCGCATCCTCGCGATCGGCGGCGAGACCGTCGCCGGCACCGACTACACGTGGCACGCGTTCCCCGACGGAGCCGCCACCTTCCCCGCCGATGACGGCGGGTGGATCTACGCCTGCAACAGCGAGGTCACCGGAGCGTTCGCCCCGGACCAGGGCGGCGTGAGCGCCATCCGCTTCGACGCCGACGGCGAGGTCGCCGACGCCTACCGCATCCTCGAGGGCAGCACCTCCAACTGCGCGGGCGGGCCGACCCCGTGGGGCACCTGGATGTCGTGCGAGGAGCCGCTCAACAAGCGCGGCCGGCTGTGGGAGTGCGACCCGACCGGTGAGAAGGAGGCCGTCGCCCACGAGGCGATGGGGCTCTGGAACCGGGAGGCCGCCGCCGTCGACCCGGAGGGCGAGGCCGTGTACATGACCGAGGACGCGCCCGACGGGCTGCTCTACCGGTACACGCCCACCGCCTACCCGGACCTGGCCGCCGGTGAGCTGCACGCCGCGGTCGTCGCCGACGACGGCTCGGTGACCTGGGCCGAGGTCCCGGACCCGTCGGCCCAGTCGAAGCCCACCAAGACCCAGGTCGACGACGCCACCACGTTCAACGGCGGCGAGGGCATCTGGTACGACCGGGGCTCGATCTACTTCACGTCGAAGGGCGACGACAAGGTCCACCACATCGACCTCGCCGAGCAGCGGTACGAGGTCATCTGGGACAGCAACGCCACCGAGGACGGGACCGTCGGCGCGGTGCTCTCGGGCGTCGACAACATCACGGTCGACCACGCCACGGGCGACCTGTTCGTGGCCGAGGACGGCGGGAACATGGAGGTGGTGCTGATCAGCGCCGACGGCCTCGTGGCCCCGTTCGTCCGGGTCGCGGAGGACCCGACCGGCTCGGAGATCACCGGCCCCTGCCTCTCCCCCGATCGCACCCGGCTCTACTTCTCCAGCCAGCGCGGCCCCTCGCCGAAGATGCTGAAGGAGGTGATCCCCGGCTGCACGTTCGACAGCCGCAACGCCGGGATCACCTACGAGATCACCGGGCCGTTCCGCGAGGCAGCCGCCGAGCCCGAGGCCGCCACCACCACCATCGCCAAGGCCAACCCGTCGGGCTCGAGCAGCTCCGACGGCGACTCGGGCGCGGCGAAGGACGAGAGCACCAGCGCACCGGTCGTCATCGGGGGCATCGCCCTCGTGGCCGCGGCCGGCGTGGGCGCCACCCTGGCGCTGCGGCGTCGGCGCAACGGCGACGCCGCGGCTGCGCCGGCGGCCGACGACACCACCGCCGATCCCGAGGCCTGACCCCTCAGGCCGCGCCCGGGACCGCCACCCCGACCAGGTCGGAGGCGACCGGCTCGAGGACCAGCCACGGGTGGCGGACCGGGCGCGTGCCCGCGGCGGTCCAGCCGGCGAGCTCGACAAGGATCCGCAGGGCGTGGACCCGGCGGTGCCAGTCGAGCTCCTCGACCGACACCTGGTCCGCGGGCTGGGCGAGCGACCGGTAGGTGCGGTGGAACCGCCGGGCCAGGGAGCGCCCGAGCAGGCGCACGGCCGGGGCCGCGACCCGGGGCGCGTCGAGCGGCGGGTTCGACAGCATCAGGTCGGTGAACCCGAGCGTGAAGCCCGGGTGCGCGACGCG
>DATMGQ010000140.1:0-11246 GCA_035555395.1 Acidimicrobiales bacterium | reverse complement strand
TACCGAGATCTCGATTTGACGCCTTCGGTACCCTAGGTGCCCGTGCGTCCGGTCGTGATGGGAATCCTCAACGTGACGCCCGACTCCTTCTCGGACGGCGGGCGCTTTGTCGACGTGGACCGCGCCGTCGACCACGGACGTGAGCTGGCCCGCCAGGGTGCGGCCATCGTCGACGTCGGCGGGGAGTCCACCCGCCCGGGCGCCGACCCCGTCGGGGCCGCCGAGGAGACCGCCCGCGTCGTCCCGGTGATCACCGCGCTCGCACCGCACGTGCGCGTCTCGGTGGACACCGCGAAGGCCGAGGTCGCCGTCGCCGCCGTCGCCGCCGGAGCCAGCCTCATCAACGACGTGTCCGCCTCGCTGCACGAGGTCGCCGCGGACCAGCAGGTCGGGTGGGTCGCCATGCACATGCAGGGCGAGCCCCGCACCATGCAGCACGAGCCCACCTACGGCGACGTCGTCGCCGAGGTCGAGGCCTACCTGCGCGAGCGGGCCGACCGGGCCCGTTCGGCCGGCGTGTCCGAGGTCTGGATCGACCCCGGCATCGGCTTCGGGAAGACGGCCACCCACAACTGGCAGCTGCTCGCCGCGCTCGACCGCCTGGCCGCCATCGGCCTGCCGCTCGCCGTGGGCACCAGCCGCAAGGCGTTCCTCGGCGCCGCCATGGCGCGCGCCGACCAGACCGACACCACGGTGCCTCCCGGCGACCGGCTGGAGGGCTCCGTCGCCACCGCCGTGCGCGCCGTCGCGAGCGGGGCGGCCATGGTGCGCGTGCACGACGTGGCGGCCACCGTCGCCGCCCTCGGTGCCGCAGGATCCGCAGTCCGGTCGTCCCCCGCGGACGACCTCGAGCAAGAGGAGAACAGCCGGTGGCTGTGAAGGGCAAATGGGCGCAGGGCATCGAGCCCCGCAACTTCCGGTGGGTCATCAAGGGCAGCCTGGCGGTCTGCGAACGGCCGGGCGGCTACGGCCCGAACCACCGTCGGGTGCGACGCCAGGAGGAGATCATCTGGGTGCGCGAGCAGGGCTTCGCGCCGGTGATCTCGATCATCCCGTCGCCCGCCAACCTCCACAACTACGACGAGCTCGGCGTCGTGTGGCAGCACCGGCCCTTCGGCAACCACGACGACGAGGCCACCTACCTGCAGGCGTTCTTCCCGGAGCTCAAGGCCCTGCTGGCCGTACCCGACGCCAAGGTGCTGATCCACGGCGAGGAGCTGGGCGACCGGCTCTCCGGGATCATCGCCGGCTACCTGGTGTGGACCGGCCTGGTCCCCTCGGGTCCGAAGGCCATCTCGCTCACGGAACGCCTGCTGCAGCGCCAGCTGGGCCCGCCCGCACGGGAGCTCGTCGCCGTCGCCATGGACCTGGCCGGCCGTGGCTGATCCCGCAGGCAGCGCCGCCGACCTGATCGAGCTGCGCGGCCTCCAGGTCACCGGCATCTGCGGCGCGCTCCCCGAGGAGCGGGAGCGGGCGCAGCCCCTCGAGATCGACCTCGACGTCGAGGCCGACCTGTCGCCGGCCGGCTGGTCCGACGACCTCGCCGACACCATCGACTACGGCGCGCTGTGCCACGTGGTCGTCGCCGTGGTCGAGAACGGGGAGCCGCAGCTGCTCGAGCACCTCGCCGCCAAGATCGCCGGTGCCGTCATCGGCATGGACGCCCGGGTCCTCGCCGTCACCGTGGCCGTGCGCAAGCTGCGCCCGCCGGTTCCCCACGCCCTCGCCACCTCAGGCGTGCGGATCCGACGCCTCCCATGACCCGAGCGTTCCTGTCGCTCGGGTCCAACCTGGGCGACCGCCGCCAGTTCCTCGCGGAGGCCGTGGGCTCGCTCGGCTCGTCGGTCGTGGCCGTGTCGCCGGTGTACGAGACCGACCCGGTCGGCGGCCCCGACCAGGGCCGCTTCCTCAACGTCGTCGTCCAGCTCGAGACCGACCTCACGCCCCGGCAGCTGCTCGCGGTGTGCCACCGGCTCGAGTCCGCGGCCCAGCGGGTGCGGATGCAGCGGTGGGGGCCGCGCACCCTCGACGTCGACATCATCTGGATCGACGGCGTGACCGTCGACGAGCCCGACCTCGTGATCCCGCACCCGCGGTGGTCCGAGCGCACGTTCGTCCTGGCGCCGCTCGCCGACCTCGCCCCCGAGCTCGTCGACGCCGACGTGTTCGCCCGGGCCCAGGGCCAGGTCGAGCCGGTCGAGCCGCTCGCGGGCTGGGAGCCGCAGGAGCCGTGACCGTGGCGCCGCGGCTGCGGGTGATCGGGCCGGGTCGGGCCGGCCGGTCGCTGGCCTCGGCGCTCAACCGCGCCGGCTGGCAGGTCGTCGGGCTGCACGGTCGCGGGGACGACCTCGCCGGTGCCGGCGCCGGCACCGACCTCGTGCTCATCACCACGCCCGACGCGGCCATCGCCGAGGTCGCGGCCGCCATCGAGCCGTCGGCGGAGCCGGTCATCGCCCACGCCGCGGGCTCGCTCGGGCTCGACGTGCTCGCCGGCCACCCCCGCCGTGGCGCGGTGCACCCGCTCGTCGCGCTGCCCGACCCGGAGCGAGGGGCCGAACGCCTCGTGGGCTCGTGGTTCGCGGTGGCCGGCGACCCGCTGGTGCAGCGCGTCGCCGCCGACCTCGGCGGCCGCTGGTTCGAGGTGGCCGACGAGGTCCGGGCGGCGTACCACGCCGCCGCGGTCGTGGCGTCGAACCACCTGGTCGCCCTGATGGGCCAGGTCCACCGCATCGCCGGCGGCATCGGCGTCCCCGGCGAGGCCTACCTCCACCTCGCCGCCGGCGCCCTCCAGAACGTGGCCGAGGTCGGCCCCTCGGCCGCCCTCACCGGCCCGGTGGCCCGGGGCGACTGGGACACGGTGGCCCGCCACCTCGCCGCCATCGACCCGTCCGAGCGCGCCGCCTACCTCGCCCTGGCCGCGGCCGCCCGCCGGCTGGTCGCCGACGACGGCCTGCCCGCATCGCTCACCGGATCGCTCGCCGACCCGCACGCCGAGGAGGGCTGACGTGCCCGAGGTCCACGCCACCATCGACGGGTTCCGCGGCGCGCTCGACCGCGAGCGGGCCGCCCGGCGGTCCGTCGGCTTCGTCCCCACCATGGGCTACCTCCACGAGGGCCACGGCTCGCTCATGCGGGCGGCCGCTCGGGACTGCGACGTGGCCGCGGCATCGATCTTCGTGAACCCCCTGCAGTTCGCGGCCAACGAGGACCTGAGCGACTACCCCCGGGACCTCGACCGCGACCTGGCCCTCGCCGACGACTGCGGCGTCACCCACGTGCTCGTCCCGTCGGTGGAGGAGATGTACCCGACGCCGATCCTCACCACGGTGACCGTCGCCGACATCACCGCCCGGTTCGAAGGGGCGTCGCGGCCCGAGCACTTCGCCGGCGTGGCCACGGTCGTCGCCAAGCTCTTCTCGCTCGTCGGGCCGTCCCGCTCGTACTTCGGCGAGAAGGACTACCAGCAGCTCGCCGTCGTCCGCCGCATGGCCGCCGACCTCTCCATGCCCGTCGAGGTGGTGGGCTGCCCCATCGTCCGGGAGGCGGACGGCCTGGCCATGTCCAGCCGCAACGTCTACCTGTCCGAAGCCCAGCGTGCCGCCGCCCCCGTCCTCCGCCGCTCGCTCGGCGCCGCCGTCGACGCCGTCGCCGCAGGGGAGCGCACCGTCGCTGCGGTCGAGGCCCTCGTCGCCGATGCCGTGGCGGCCGAGCCCGAAGCCGAGCTCGACTACGCCGCCCTCGTCGACGCCGCCACCCTCGAACCCGCCACGGAGGTGCACGGCGACCAGCGCCTCCTGGTCGCTGCGAGGTTCGGCACCACCCGCCTCCTCGACAACATCGCCATCACCCCGTAACCCGAGGCACCACCCGCCGCCCCGCCCCCCTCGGCCCCTCGCCCCCCGACCCCTGACCCCCCTGACGAACTTCGTATGCGAGAACCCCCCATGGGGCCTCCCGGCATACGAAGTTCCCGGTGGGTTGCCCGACCCCTGACGAACTTCGTATGCGGGAAGCCCCCATGGGGCCTCGTGGCATACGAAGTTCGATTGGGTGGGGTGGCGCGATTTGTACCGGTACAAACTCCTCCCGGCATACTGGGTGGGTTCCACACGGGGGCGACCGGGCGACCGGCGTCCACCACCCAAGGGGCCCAGCCATGCGACGACGGATGATGAAGTCGAAGATCCACCGCGCCACGGTGACCGACGCCAACCTGCACTACGTGGGGTCGGTGACGGTCGACCAGGACCTGATGGACGCGGCCGACCTGGTCGAGTTCGAGCAGGTCGCCGTGGTCGACATCGACAACGGGGCCCGGCTCGAGACCTACGTGATCGCCGGTGAGCGGGGCTCGGGCGACATCTGCCTGAACGGCGCCGCCGCCCGCCTCGTGGCGCCCGGCGACAAGGTCATCCTCATCAGCTACGCCGACTACGAGGAGGCCGAGCTGGTCACCTACGAGCCGGCGATCGTCCACGTCGACACCGCCAACGGCATCGTCGACGAGGCCACCGCCACCGCGCTCGCCGCCCTCCACACCCCGGCCCCCCGCCGCTACGTCGAGGTCCCCCCCGGAGCCTGAGCAAGCGTCGTCCCTCGGCACGGGTGCCACCGCGCCTGCGGGCGGGCGCCCGCGTCGGGATCCAGGACGAGGTTGTCGTGCGTTCGCGGGCAGACTGCTCGGATGACCGACACGGAACTCGATCTGCTCGTCTTGGGGAGCGGGGTCGCTGGGCTCTCGGCAGCGGTGCGGGCCGCGGAGACGCACAAGATGCGGGTCGGGGTGCTGACCAAGGGCGAGCTGCCCCAGGCGACCACCCGGTGGGCGCAGGGCGGCGTGGCGGCGGTGCTCGGCGGGGACCCGGACTCCACCGACCTCCACCTGGCCGACACGCTCCAGGCCGGTGCCGGCCTGTGCGACGTCGACGCGGTGCGCGTGCTGGTCGACGAGGGTCCGCTGCGGGTCAACGAGCTGATCGCGCTGGGCGCCATCTTCGACCGGGACATGCACGGCCAGCTCGAGCTCGCCCGTGAGGGCGGCCACTCGCTCGCTCGCATCGTGCACGCCGGCGGCTCGCAGACGGGCGCCGAGGTCGAGCGGGCGCTGGTCGAAGCGGTCCAGGCCACCATGGCCGCGATCCACGAGCACGCCTTCGCGCTCGAGCTGATCGTCGAAGCCGGGCGCTGCCGGGGTGTGACCGCCCGCTTCCCGGACGGGTCGATCCAGGAGGTCCGCGCCACCAACGTCCTCGTCACCACCGGCGGCGCCGGGCAGCTCTACGCGGTGACGACCAACCCGCTCGAGGCGACCGGCGACGGCATCGCCATGGCGCTGCGGGCCGGTGTGGCGGTGGCCGACATCGAGTTCACCCAGTTCCACCCGACCGCCCTGTCGATCGAGGCCATGCCGCGCCCGCTGCTCACCGAGGCCCTCCGCGGCCACGGCGCCCTGCTGCGCGACACCACCGGCGAGCGCTTCGTCGACGAGCTCCAGCCTCGAGACGTCGTGTCGAAGGCCGAGACGCGCCGGATGCTCGAGCTCGGTGCCGACCACGTGTTCCTCGACGCCACCGGCCTCGAGTCCTTCGACACCCGCTTCCCGAACATCGCCAACGAGCTCCGGGCCGTCGGGCTCGACCCGGCGAAGGACTGGCTGCCCGTCGCGCCGGCTGCGCACTACACGTGCGGCGGCATCGTCACCGACCTCCGCGGCTCGTCGTCCCTGCCCGGGCTGTGGGCCGCCGGCGAGGCCTCGTGCTCGGGGGTCCACGGCGCCAACCGGCTCGCGTCGAACTCGCTGCTCGAGGGCATGGTGTTCGGCCCCCGTGCCGTCGAGGCCATCGAGGCCGGCGGATCGGGGCCGGAGGCCACCGGTGCCATGCGGACCGTGCTCGGCATGGACCCGGACCTGCCCGACGAGGTCCCGGCCAGCGTCATCGGCGGCCGCTTCGTCCACCTCGAGCCCGTCGAGCCCAGCACGGGAGCCGTCGAGGACCCGGCGGCGCTGCGCAGCCAGCTCCAGCGCGAGCTCACCGCCCACGCCGGGGTCCTGCGCGACGCCGCCTCGCTCGACCAGGCCGCCAAGGTCGTCGCCGACGCGCTCGCCGCCCCGCGGGGCGACACGGTCGCCGACCACGAGGTCCGGAACCTGGCCACGGTGGCCCGGGCCGCGGTCGAGGCCGCGCACCGCCGCGAGGAGAGCCGCGGCGCCCACACCCGCGAGGACTTCCCCGAGACCAGCGCCGCCTTCGCCCACCGCATCGTCTTCGCGTAGCGCCGCCCGAGCGGGCGGTCACCGGCGCTGAGCAGGAAAGACGTCCGGTAGCCTCGGGCGTTCGGAGCGGGCTGGATCACGTGAGGAAGGATCAACGATGACCGAGACGGGGAACGGCGGGCACGCGCCGAACTGGTACCCCGACCCGATGGGCCGCCACGAGTACCGGTGGTTCGACGGTGCCAACTGGACCGACCAGGTCAGCTCGCACGGCAAGCAGTCCACCGACGCGGTCGCGGCCCCGGCCCGGGTGCCGGTGCGCGACGTGGCGCCGGAGAAGATCGCCAAGGACCTCGCGGCTGCGGGCGTCACCGCCGGCCAGGTGCAGGGCGGCGGCCACCTCATGAGCGAGCCGGTCCTCGTGGTCAACCAGAAGGCCAAGCTGATCGAGCTCAACAACGAGTACGCCATCTCGGACCAGAACGGCATGCAGATCGGCGCCGTGCGCCAGGTCGGGCAGAGCACCGCCAAGAAGGCGCTGCGCCTCATGGGCTCGTACGACCAGTTCTTCACCCACAAGCTGCAGGTGCTCGACCACAGCCACCAGGTCGTGCTGCAGCTGACCCGCCCGGCCAAGTTCGTGAAGTCGAAGGTCATCGTCCAAGACGCCACCGGCGTCGAGATCGGCCAGATCGTCCAGGAGAACGCGATCGGCAAGATCCGCTTCGCGCTCGTCTCCAACGACCAGCGCTACGGGATGATCAACGGCGAGAACTGGCGGGCGTGGAACTGGAACATCCAGGACTTCAACGGCACCGAGATCGGCCGCATCACCAAGACGTTCTCGGGGTTCACCCGGGCGGTCTTCACCCAGGCCGACAACTACGTCGTGCAGATCCACCGTCCGCTGGAGGAGCCGCTGCGCTCGCTGGTCGTGGCAGCTGCGGTCAGCGTCGACACCGCCCTCAAGCAAGACGCACGAGGCTTCAACTAGATGGCCGGGGCGGGGGCACGGCGAGCGGAGGTCCGACGGCAGCTCGCCGCGGGCGACGTCACCGGCCTCCGCGACCTCGCCGGTCGGTTGCACGACGACGGGGTCGACATCACCCCGGAGGCGCTGCGGTCCGACGTGCGGGCGCTCGGGGCCATCCGCGTCCAGCACGGCGACGAGACGGTCCTGGCCCTGCCGGTCGACGATCCCGCGCACCGGAGCGGGAGCGGCACCAGCACCGAGCGGCTCACCGCCCAGGTGGTCGCCGACCCCGACTGGCGCATCCAGGCGGGGGTCGTGGCGATCGTCGCCCTGTTCCTGCTGGTCGCGCTGCTCGGCTGGCTGATCAGCGTCTGACCGGCGGCGCCTTCGGGGGCGCCACGGTCGTGCCGACGTGGATGGTCGGCCCGGCGAACCAGCGGTCGAGCAGGGCCACCGCGCCGGCTGCGGCCAGGACCACCATCGCCGGCTCGGCGCTCGCCCGGTACCGGGTGCTGGCGAACGCGCTGACCACGCCGATGAGCATCGTGACCACCGGCGCGACGGCGGGCCAGCTCGGGATCCGCGCCCGCCGGAGGGCGGCTACGCCGACCGCGGCGAGCACGAGCACCAGCCACCACAGCACGACCCCGGACTGGGCGATGCGCTCGGGCCGGTGCTCGACGATCTCGATCTGGACCTGCTGGCGGGGGTCCCAGATGCCGGCGATCCGGGCCACCCGCGCGGCGAGCACGGCAGGCAGGCGGCCCTTGTTGTCGCCGATGTAGGTCAGCGCCTCCGACCGGGCCGCAGCGTCGACCTCCGACGGGTCGCCGCCCTCGAGCGATGCGGCGGTGCCAGCCCCCTTGGCGCAGTTGAAGTCCCAGTAGCCGATGTTGGGGCCGTACCAGGTGCTGTCGCAGTTGGCGCTGGCCAGCGTGAGGCCGACGTTCGACGACAGCGTCGTGGGCTCGTCGAACCGGACGAGGTTGAACAGGACCCAGGGGAGCAGCGCCGCGACGCCGGCGCCCACGCCGATCGCCGCCCACCGCCAGCGCTTGGGGCGCGGGAGGCCCTGGGTCAAGAGCGCGAGCGGGATGACGCCGAGCGGGATGAGCAGGACCAGCTCGGTGCGGGTCATGGCCGCGAGGGCGCCGCCGAGGCCGAGGGCACCGAGCGTCCGGATGGAGGGCCGGCGCACGTAGGTGTAGGCGACGAGCACGAAGAGGGCGACGGTCGCCTGTGCGGACGCCTCGGCCCAGACGATGCCGTCCTGGTACCAGAGGTGCGGGTAGATGGCGGCGATGAAGGCGCCGATGATCCCGACCCGCGCCCCGCCCGCCGCCTTCGCGGCCAGGCCGATCAGGGGGACCGTGGCGATGCCGAGGAGCGTGGTCGCGAGCTGGTGCCAGCCCACCGACGTGGCCCCGAAGAACGAGAACACGGCCAGGTACAGCGAGAAGAGCGGCGGGTGCTCCGCGGCGGGCGAGCTGATGCCGGCGCTGAGGTAGGGGAAGGGGCTGATGAAGCCCTTGCCGTCGGCGATCAGGTTCGCCTGGTGGTGGTAGAAGAACGCGTCCTCGAAGCCGATCGGCTCGTTCCACTGGTGCACCAGCCACGCGATCCGGATGAGCGCGCCGATGACCGTGGCGAGGAGCACCCACCGTCCGAACTCGGACCTCATGACGCGCACGCGGGTACGTTACCGACCATGTCGGCCCACGCTGAGGTGTCGGCCCGGCCCGGCACCGGGGGAGGCGGGCCCGAGCCGCTCCGGGTGCGGCCGCCATCGCCGCTGTCGCCGCGGCGCCGCGCCGTGATCGCTGCGGTCATCGGGGTGCTGGCCGTCGTCGGCCTGGTGCTCGTGCTCCAGGCCCGATCGGCTGATGGCGACGAGGTGCCTGGCGCCGCGTGGCGGGCGCTGCCGGTGCCGCGCGCCGCCATGGTCGACGACTTCGAGCGGTCGGGGCCCCTCGGCGAGGTCGAGGGCTTCGGCGCGTGGCAGTCGGCCAGCAGCTCGCTGCAGGTCGACGACGGGCTCCTGCGCTCGACCGGCGACCAGGCCACCGCCACCGTCGATGCCGGGAGCTCGGACGTCCTCGTCCACGCGCAGGTCGTGCAGGTGAGCAGCGACGCCGGGCTGGTGCTGTCGGCCACCGCGGACGGCCAGCAGGGCCTCTGGCTGGTGACCACCGAGGGCGACGAGGGCTGGGACCTGCGCTGGCAGCGCAGCGGGGCGGCGCCGCAGGTGATCCAGTCGTTCCCGGGGCCGCACCTGGACGTCTCGGTCCAGGTGACGCGCCGCGGCGACCGGGTGAAGGTGGTGTTCGACGACCTGGTGTACGAGGTCGAGGTGCCGGCCGAGAGCGCGGCGGGGACGTTCGTGGGCATCACCTCGGCGCACCCGGGCAACGCCCTGGACCTGTTCGGCTACCTTCCCCTCGACGCCGGATGAGGCGCGTCGGCGGCTTCGGCCGCTCCCACCGGCCCGATCGCCCGCACGGAGGAACGTCCATGGCCTGCCCCCACCCGGTCGGGTGCTGCTGATGACCTCCGGCCCCTACGACGCCCCGCCCCGTGTCGTCTCCGACCTCGTCGGACGGGCGCTCGACGAGGACCTGCTCCCGCTCGGGGACCTCAGCGCCTCGCTGCTGCCCGCGTCGGCCCAGGGCCGCGCCGAGTTCGTGGTCCGCACCGCTGGCGTCATCGCCGGCACGGCGTGCGCCACGGAGGCCTTCCGCCAGATCGACGACGAGGTCCACGTGGTGT
Organism: Acidimicrobiales bacterium; assembly: GCA_035555395.1. Classification (GTDB taxonomy): domain Bacteria; phylum Actinomycetota; class Acidimicrobiia; order Acidimicrobiales; family Iamiaceae; genus Aquihabitans. The sequence goes on along the minus strand of DATMGQ010000140.1, from coordinate 1,293 downwards.
GGCAGGTCGACGACGGCGACCTCGTGGAGGCCCGCCAGGTGCTGGGCGTCGTCACCGGTCCGCTGGCGTCGATCCTCACCGCCGAGCGCACCGCGCTGAACTTCCTCGGGCACCTCAGCGGGATCGCCACCCGGACGCGGGCCTTCGCCGACGCGGCTGCGCCGCTGCGCGTGTGGGACACCCGCAAGACGACGCCGGGCCTGCGCTCCCTCGAGAAGGCGGCGGTGCGCGCCGGCGGGGCTCGGAACCACCGCGGCAACCTGAGCGACTGGGTGATGTTCAAGGACAACCACCTCACGGCGCTCGGCATCGTCGAGGCCGTCCGATCGGCCCGCGACCGGTGGCCCGGACGCACGGTCCACGTGGAGTGCGAGCGGATCGACCAGGTCATCGAGGCCCTCGACGCCGGCGCCGATGCCCTGCTGCTCGACAACATGACGCCCGACGAGGTGCGGGCCGCGGTCGTCGTGGCCGAGGAGCACGCCTCCGCGAACGGCACGCGGCGCGCCCTGCTCGAGGTGTCCGGCGGCATCACGCTCGAGACGGTCGGCTCGTACGCGCAGACCGGTGCCGACGTCGTGTCGAGCGGGTCGCTCACGAACTCGTCGCCGGTGCTCGACATCGGCCTCGACATCGAGGTGCGCTGATGCCGAGCCGCCGGGCGTGACCCGCCCGAGCGCGGTCGCCGGGGAGGGGCCGCCGCGGTTCGGGTTGGCGGCGCTCACCGCCGTCGGCCTGCTGGGCGTGTACTCGGCGTTCTGGCGCCTCGACCGCGCCGACTGGAAGCTCGACGAGGACGCCTACGCGCAGGCCGGCTGGATGCTCGTGCACGACGGCGTCGACCCGAACCTCGGGCACCCGCCGTTCGCCAAGCTGCTGTTCGGTGCGGCGCAGGTCGTCCTCGGCCGGAACCTGCTCGCGGTGCGGACCGTGGCCGCGCTCGGCTTCTTGGTGGCGATGGCCGTGCTGTTCGTCTTCGGCCGGCGCGTCGCCGGTTGGTGGACGGGGGTGGTGGCCGCCGGGCTGTTCGCGGTGGTGCCGCGCTCGATGGTGGTCGGGGGGTGGAGCGTCGCCGAGCTGCGGATCGACCGCTACGCACTGCTCGAGGCGGTGGCGGGCACGCTCGTGCTGGTCGGCCTCTGGCTCGGATGGCGGTGGATCGCGGCCGGCGGGTGGCGCTGGGCTGCGGGTGCCGGCGTCGCGATCGGCCTCGCTGGCGCGTCGAAGCTCAACGCGCTCGTGGTCCTGGTCCCCGTCCTGGTGCTCGGCGTGGCCTACGCCTGGGGCCGGGCG
>DATMGQ010000139.1:0-1862 GCA_035555395.1 Acidimicrobiales bacterium | reverse complement strand
CACGTCGAAGCGCTCGACGATCTCCTCGGTGCGCTTGCGGGCGCCGGCCCGATCGATCCAGGGGCCCTTGGCGTTGGGCGGCCTGCTCTGGTGGCCCAGGATCTCGTTCTCCCAGAGCGGGGCGTCGAGCAGCAGGGCGTGGCGGTGGCGGTCCTCGGGCACGTAGCCGATGCCGGCGTCGCGGCGCCGCCGCGTGGGCCAGGACGTGATGTCCTCGCCGCCCAGGCGGACGGACCCGGCGTCCAGCTCGATGAGGCCGAGGATGGCGGCGATGAGCTCGGTCTGGCCGTTGCCCTCGATGCCGGCGATGCCGACGATCTCGCCCTGGTGGATGTCGAACGACACCTCGCACAGCGTCGGCCGCAGGCCCAGCGGGAAGATGTCGATGCCCTGCACCGACAGCTCGACCTGGTCGGTCACGGTGGAGGTGCGGGTGGCGGGGGAGGGGAGCTCGCTTCCCACCATCAGTTCGGCGAGCTGCTTGGTGGTGACGTCGGCGGGCTTGGCCGTGGCGACGGTGGCGCCGGCGCGGATGACGGTGATGTCGTCGGCGGCGGCGAGCACCTCGTCGAGCTTGTGCGAGATGAAGAGGATGGTGATGCCCTCGCGCTTGAGGTCGCGGAGGTTGGCGAAGAGCTCGTCGACCTCCTGCGGGACCAGCACGGCGGTGGGCTCGTCGAGGATCAGCGTGGTGGCGCCGCGGAAGAGGACCTTGAGGATCTCGACCCGTTGGCGCTGGCCGACGCCGAGCGTCTCGACGAGGGCGTCGGGGTCGACGGCGAGGCCGTAGCGCTGGCCGAGCTCGATGATGCGCTTGCGTGCGGCACCGGTGTCGACCAGGAAGTTGAAGGGGAACGACCGCCGGGGCTCGTAGCCGAGGACGATGTTCTCGATGACGGTGAGGTTGTCGGCGAGCATGAAGTGCTGGTGCACCATGCCGATGCCCACGTCGATGGCGTCGTTGGGGGTCTTGAACGAGACCTGCTTGCCGTCGACCGAGATGGTGCCCTCGTCGGGGGCCTGCATCCCGTAGAGGATCTTCATCAGGGTGCTCTTGCCGGCACCGTTCTCGCCGACGATCGCATGGATGGTGGCCGGAGCCACCCGGAGGTTGACGTCGCGGTTGGCGACGACGCCGGGGAACCGCTTGACGATGCCCACCAGTTCGACGGCGGGCGGCGCACCCGGATCGGGTGCGGCGGCGGGGGGATCTTGCGTGGGAGCGGTCACGGAAAGCCTCCAGAACGCCAAGACCCGGGACCGGCGGACCGGTCCCGGGTCTTGATCGGGTTCAGCTGGTGATCAGGGCGCGGTGGGGACTTCGATCTCCCCGTCGATGATCTGCTGCTTCAGATCGTCGATCTGAGCCGGGTCCTTGACCTGGCCGCCGGCCTGCGAGTAGTCGATGCCGCCGTTGGCGAGGTCGAACACCTCGACGCCGCCCTCGAACTCATCGCCGGCGTACTTGCCGATGGTGTCGTACACGCCGACGTCGACGCGCTTGAGCATCGACGAGAGCATGCACTTCTGCTCGGCCTCGTCGACCTGGAAGTACTGGTCGGAGTCGACGCCGATGGCGAGGCGGTCGGCCTCGGTCGCGGCCTTGAACACGCCGGCGCCCGAGCCGCCAGCAGCGTGGAAGATCACGTCGGCGCCGGCGTCGTAGAGGCCCGCAGCGACGGTCTGGCCCTTGGCCGAGTCGTTGAAGCCGCTGAAGTCGCCGTCAGGGGTGAGGTACTTGACCTCGACCTTGGCGTCGGGCTTGACCTCGGCCACACCGGCCTCGTAGCCGGCCTGGAACTTCTTGATCAGGTCGGTCTCGACGCCGCCGACGAAGCCGACGGTGTCGGTGCCGGTGGACT
>DATMGQ010000138.1:0-16468 GCA_035555395.1 Acidimicrobiales bacterium | reverse complement strand
CCGCGATCCGCTGGGCGGACCTGCTCACGATGCGAGCCGGCCTCGAGTGGACCGAGGAGTACTACGAGCTCCAGGCCGACGCCCTCCCCGACGTGGTCCGGATGCTGTACGGCGAGGGCGCCGACGACATGGCCGGCTTCGCCGCCAGCTTCCCGCTCGACCGCGAGCCGGGCACGCCCGAGGCCTACACGTACTCGTCGGGGACCACGAACATCATCGCCGGGAACCTCGCCCGGGTCCTCGGGCTCGACCAGGCCGGCATGGACCGCTTCCTCCACGAGCGCATCTTCGGTCCCGTCGGGATGCGCTCGGCCCGGGCCGGGTTCGACGCCGCCGGCACCTACGTCGGCTCGTCGTACACCTGGTGCACGCTCCAGGACTGGGCCCGCTTCGGCCTCCTCCTGCTGCGCGGCGGCCACTGGGACGGCACCGACCTCGTTCCCGACGGCTGGGTCGACTGGTCCCGCCTGGCCCGCTCGTGGGACGAGTCGGTGATCCACGGCGCACAGCTCTGGGCGTGGGACCGCCCCGAGACGCCCTTCGGAGCCCACGGCTTCGAGGGCCAGCGCGTGATCTGCTTCCCGGCCCGCGACGTCGTCGTCGTGCGCCTCGGGAAGATGGGACCCGACGATGCGCCGGCCCTGAACCACCACCTCGGCGAGCTGGCGAGCTGCTTCCCGCTGCGCTGACGAGAAAAGTCGAGCGATTGCTCGCGTCTTGCTAGCTTGTCCCTCGACGCCGCCAAGGGCTGGTGGCATCGAGGGGGAGCCATGACCGACGAGACCACCACCGTCACCCGCGCGCCGCGCCGCCGCACCCGCGCCACCCGGATGGCCGCGCTGCTGGCCGTGCCGTTCCTGCTGCTGGTCACCAGTTGCAAGATCACCGATGTCACGGACCCGATCATCAAGCCGATCGAGAAGACGTTCGAGGAGATCTTCAACATCGACAAGGGCGAGTTCGCGTCGCCGCAGTTCGAGATCGTCAACGGCATCACCATCAAGGTCGTCGTGAAGTTCAGCGACCTGAGCGCCGGGCTCCCGGTCACCGTCCACGTGAAGTGCGCGGGTGGCACCGAGGCCAGCGGCACGGTGGTCCTGAAGGACAGCGGCTCGATCAGCATCGGCGAGACCAGCTTCAAGCCCACCTGGCCCGCCGGCACCGACTGCGTGGTCAGCCAGGAGATCGTGAAGGGCGTCGAGACCGTGAAGGCCGTCGTCACCTGGCTCGACAGCAACGACGTCCAGGCCGTCTTCCAGAACACCTGATCCCCACGGCCGCTCCGGCGGCCGCACCGCACGGACACCCGGCCCGCCGTCCCGCTCACCGAGCGGGGCGGCGGGCCGGTGTCGCGTCCGGCCTCAGGTCGGCGGGCCTCAGTTCTGCAGGTCTCCCAGCGCGTCCATCACCGAGGCCAGCTCCGCGCCCCAGTCCCCCGGGTCCTCGAGCGGCACCACCACGAACTTCGACGCCCCGACGCCGGTGAGCTCGACCAGCCGGGCCCGGAGCGCATCGAGGCCGGTGGGGATCACCGCCGCAGGATCGAGCCCGGGCCGGCGGGCCGCCAGCAGGTCGACGACGCGGTCGGGGATCGAGCGGTGGGTGTAGGTGACCAGGGCGCCCAGGTGCTCGGGGTCGATCGTGCGGTCGTGGGCGGCGGCGGTCTCGGTGACCAGCGCCCACCCCTCCGCCACGTCGTCGACGGTGCAGAACGACGGCAGCCACCCGTCGCCCAGCCGACCGACCCGGCGCAGCTCCGACGGGGCCTGGCCGCCGAGCCAGACGTCGATCGGCCGCTGGACGGGCTTGGGGCGCAGGGCCACGTCCTCGATCCGGAAGCGGTCGCCCTGGTGGCTGACGCGGTCTTCGGTCCAGAGCCGGCGCATCAGGCCGAGCGCCTCGTCGAACCACGCGGCCCGCTCGGACCGCTCGACGCCGAACGCCTGGTGCTCCACCGGGGTGGGCGCGCCGAGGCCGACCGCCGGGAGGAAGCGCCCGCCCGACAAGCGGTCGAGCGAGGCCATCTCCTTGGCGAGGACCACCGGGTTGCGCCCGGGCAGCACGAGCACCGAGGTGCCCAGCTTCAGCCTGCGGGTGCGACCAGCGGCGAACGCGAGGGCCGTGAGCGGGTCGGGAGCGTCTCCGGTGAGCCGCTCCGAGAGCCACAGCGAGTCGAACCGCAGGTCCTCGAGCGCATCGACGAGGTCGCCGAACGACCCCGCCTCGTTCGCTGACGTGTGCGTGCCCAGCCCGAACCCGATGCGGATCTTCATCGGGCCAGCCTGCCAGCGCCGCCCGCGGGAACGGCGTCCTACGCTCGCCGTCCATGCCGACCGATGCCGCCGTCCCCGCCCCTGCCGACCCGACCCAGCTGTTCCGGCTCGACGGGAAGGTCGCCATCGTCACCGGCGCGTCGGCGGGCCTGGGCCGCCGCTTCGCCCGCGTCCTGCACGCCGCCGGCGCCACCGTGGTGGTCGCGGCGCGCCGGGGCGACGCCCTCGACGAGCTGGCCGACGAGCTCGGTGACCGCATCGTCCCCGCGCCCACCGACGTCGCCGACCCCGCGGCCTGCGAGCGGCTGGTGGCCAGGGCCGTCGAGGCCGGCGGCCGGCTCGACGTGCTGGTCAACAACGCCGGCGCGTCCTGGGTGGGCCCGGCCGAGCGCGAGGCGCCCGAGACCTGGGCGCGCACGCTGGCCGTGAACCTCACCGCCCCCTTCCTGCTGTGCCAGCAGGCCTTCGAGCCCATGGTGGCGAGCGGCGGCGGCGCCATCGTCAACGTGTCGTCGATCCTCGGGTTCGTCGGCGGGACGCCGGTCAAGCAGGCCGGCTACTGCGCGTCCAAGGGCGGCCTGGTGAACCTCACCCGCGAGCTCGGCGCGCAGTGGGCCCGCAAGGGCGTGCGGGTGAACGGGATCGCCCCGGGCTGGTTCCGCAGCGAGATGACCGAGGTCATGTGGGGTGACGAGGCGTCGGAGGCGTACGTGCAGCGCGGCGCCCCGATCGGGCGCGAGGGAGCCGAGCACGAGCTCGACGGCGCGCTCCTCTTCCTGGCCTCCGATGCCAGCACGTACGTCGTCGGCCAGACGATCCCGGTCGATGGAGGCTGGACCGCCGTCTGAGCGATTTCCAGCGTTCATGCGCGATTTGCCTGCACAGGGTGCTCTTCTCGTTTAGCGTTCCCCGCCATGGGAACCACGGGGGAACACGGCAGGACAGCGGGAGCGCACTCGAGGAACCGGGCATGGCTCATGCTCGCGGGTCTCCTCATCGGGCTCTTCGCCTGGAGCGGGACGGCGAACGCCGAGCCGAAACCGGCGGAGGAGACGACCGGGTGCGACGGCGGCGGAAGCGAGGTGACGCTCCCATCAGGAGCCACGGCGTCGGTCTGCGAGGACGCGCCGGCGGCCACGTCGGCCACCGGGCTGAGCGTCAAGCTCTCCAAGACGGTGGGCACCTCGGGCAAGGGCTGCGCCTCCAGCACCGAGATCACCGTGACCTCCGCGGTCAAGACCGCGTACTACTGCTACACGGTCACCAACGACGGCACCACGACGGCGACGTCGCACGACCTGGTCGATGACCGGCTCGGCACGCTCCTGTCGAACTACTCCTTCAGCCTCGCCCCCGGCGCCTCCACGTTCGCCACCGCGGCGGCGAACCTCACCGGCCAGGGCCCGGTCGTCGTCAACATCGGCACCTGGACGGCGCATGCCGGCGGCGATTCGGTCGACTCGTCGGCTCAGGCCAAGGTCACGATCATCGACGGCCCCACCGCCCCGACGCCCATCACCGCCACCCCGAACGAGGGCGGCGCACGGGTCACGTGGACGGTGCCGTCGTCGAGCGGCGGCCAGGTCATCACCGGCTACCGGGTCACCCCGGTCGACAACGGCACGCCGGGCACGCCGATCACCACCAACGCCAGCACGTTCGCCCACGACTTCACCGGGCTCACCAACGGCCACACCTACCGCTTCGACATCGCGGCGATCACGGCCAACGGCGACGGCCTCACCGGCCAGTCCAGCCAGGTCGTCCCCCAGTGGTGGCGCCCGTGGACGTCCGGCTCGAAGGCCGTGAACGAGATCTACACCTGGCTCACCGGCAAGGCCCCGACCTCGGCGCAGCTCAACGCCTTCGTCGCCCAGGCGAACGCCGGCAACGCGCTGCCCGGCAACCTCGTCGCGACGCTGCGTGACGGCACCGATGCGGTCAACAACGTCGACCCGGTCGTGCGGCTCTACTCGGCGTACTTCCTGCGCCCGCCGGACCCGAGCGGCCTGAACTACTACCTCGGCAAGCGCCGGTCGGGCTCCACGCTCTCGTCGCTGTCGAACACCTTCGCGGCGTCGAACGAGTTCAAGACCCGCTACGGCACCCTGAGCAACCAGGCCTACGTCGAGCTCGTGTACGACAACGTGCTCGGCCGCGACCCCGATCCGGGCGGCCTCGCCTACTGGACCGGTCAGCTCGATGCCAAGAAGAAGTCCCGTGGCCAGGTCATGCTGAACTTCTCGGACTCGAACGAGTACAAGAACAAGAAGGCCACGTACGTCGATGCGGCGTCGATCTACCTGCAGTTCCTGGGCAAGTACCCGACGAACCTGCAGCTCGACGCCATGATCACCCAGATCAACGGCTCGTCGATCCCGGCGGTCATCCGCCAGCTGGTCCACGAGGCGTCGTTCGCCGATCGGGCCGGCTGACCCAGCCCTCCCGAACTCGGGCTCACCGTCGCCCCGGCCTCCTCGGAGGCCGGGGCGACTCGCGTCCGGGCCCAGGGTCCGGTGGCAGCAGGTCCACCGGCCTGCGGCCCCCCGTGGGCCATCGGGGGCGGTGAGCCCGCTCCCCCGTCCCGGACGGTCGGCGCTCCCGGGCCGGGCGGGCCGGGCGGATCAGCTGCCGGAACCGATGCGGCGGTCGACGGCGTCGATGGCCGCATCGAGCCGCTCGTCGCCGGTCTCCTCGTGGGCGTCCACCAGCACCTGCCGGGCCTCGTCGAGCTCGCCCTCGTCGACCGCGAGCCGAGCGAGGGCCAGGGCGGCCTCGACCCGGTCGGGCCGGTAGGCACGGGCGAGCTGGTACTGCTCGGCGGCCAGCGCCAGGTCCCGATCCGACCCGTCACCGGACTCGAGGCCGGCGCGCGCTTCGTACGCCCGGCCGAGGGCGAGGTGCAGGCCGTCGGTGGCCCGCACCGACGCCATGAGGTCCCGGTAGGCGCCGATCGCCTCGTCGAGGTGGGCCGCCGCCACGTCGGTGTCGGCGGCGGCCTCGGCGGCGAGCACGTGGACCTGGGCCTGTGCCTGGCGCAGCGGCACGTCGCCGGGCGCCCGGTCGAGCGCGTGGTCGTAGCCGATGATCGCCTCGTCGAGCAGCGTCGTCCGCAGGCCGGGATCGGCATCGTCGGCGACGGCCGCGGCGACGAGGGCCGCCGCCTGGCGCTGGTGGTAGCGGGGCTCGTGGTCCAGCCAGGAGCTGGCGGTGGCGAACTCGCCGTAGGCCTCGAGCGGCTCGTCGGCGGCCTCGGCCAGCTGACCCGCCCGGGCGTGGCGGTCGGCCAGCACCGGCCGCACGGCGAGGACGAGGGCGACGGCCACGGCGGCGAACAGGCCGACGAGGGCGCCGACCGGGACCGGGCGGGCAGCCGGCTCGGGCTCCTCGCCCGTCCGCCGGGCCTCGACCGCCGGGTCGGTCAGCACGAGCAGCCCGCCGAGCGCCAGCCACGACAGGACGGCGAGCGGCACCATGTCGATGCTGAACACGCCCTGGACGAGGTAGCCGGCGAAGGCGCCGCCGAACGCGGCCAGCAGCCACCGGTGCTCCGGGACGACCGAGCGCCGTCGGCGCCAGGCGGTCACCGCGACCGTCCCGACCAGCCAGAGGTAGGCCGCCAGGGCCGGCAGGCCGGCCGTCGCACCCCGGTCCAGGTAGACGTTGTGCGCCTCGTCGGCATCGATGAGGAAGAGCCCGTCGGCCCGCGACGAGCGGACCTCGGGGAAGCGCAGGGCGAAGGCGTCGGGCCCGACGCCCACGATCGGCGACTCGCGGATCATGGCGCCGGCACCGGTCCAGATGTTCTGGCGCTGGCGGAGGCTGGAGGGCACGAGCTGGGCTTCGAGCCGCTGCGGCGCCGCGTCGGCGAGGACGTCGGACACCGATGACACGCCGATCGCCGCGAACCCGACCACCAAGGCGGCGGTGACCCCGATGCGCAGGACCTTCGGCAGCAGCTCCGGGGTGAGGGCGCCGAACGCGGCGACGCCGGCCAGCAGCGCCAGCACGCCACCCCGGGTCCCCGTCCACACCACGCCGCCGGCGAGCGCGACGGCCCCGGCCAGCAGGCCGATCCGCACGCCGGGCTGGGGCACGTGGGAACGGAGGCCGAGGGCGAAGGGCACGACGAGCGCGAGCAGGGCCCCGGAGAAGTTGCCGTTGCCGACCAGGCCGACGATCAGGTCGGGGGCCCGCTCCGGCCCGCCCCACCCGGTCCACGCCCAGCCCAGCCCCTGGCCCACCACCACCACGAGCGACACCGCTCCCCCGGCGAGGACGGCCCAGGCGACGGCCACGAGGCGCGCGGGCTCCCGACCGGCGAACGCCACCATGGCGAGTGCCAGCACGGCCCCGCAGAGCAGCGAGGCCAGCCCGTCGTACCGTCCGTACTGGCCGAGCAGCGACACCAGCGGCTGCGGGCTCAGGGCGGTCGCCAGGACCGTCCACCCCACGAGGATCCCGAGCGGCAGCGCGGCCCGCAGGCGCGGCACGGGCCACGAGCGGCGCGACGCGGCGTCGGCGGCGAGCCCGGCCGCGGCCAGGATCGCGGCGATCCACCACACGGTCGCCTTCGGCAGCGAGAACGGGTCGGCCAGCGCGCGCGTGTACGCGACCGGCACCAGTGCGGCCGCCGCGACCACTGCCCCCCAGCCGAGGCGCGGCAGCAGGGTTGTCAGGCGCTCCCCCATCGCCCGCTGACGTTAGGTGGTCGCCGCACCCTCGACGACGACGACCGCCAGGTCCTCGCCGAACACGATCTCGCCGTCGAACACCTCGGCGGCCAGCGCGGTCCACTCGGCTTCGGAGCCCGGGGCCGGGGTCGGCACCTGGTGGGTGAGCACGAGGGTGCGGACGCCGGCCTTGGCCGCCGTCTCGCCGGCCTGGCGGACCGTGGAGTGGTAGTCGATCGTGTCGAGGAACCGCTGGATCGGGATCTGGCTCACCAGGTCGTCGCGCAGGACCGTCTGCACGTAGGCATCGGCCCCGGCGCACAGCTCGTCGAGCCCGGCGCACGGGACGCCGTCGCCGCCGATCACGACGGTCGCCCCGGCGTGCTCGATGCGGTAGCCGAGGGTCGGCTCGACCGGCTTGTGGTCGGTGGGTGCGGCGGTGATCCGCACGTCGGCCTCGAGGTCCTCGTAGACGACGCCGCCGTCGGACTCGGTGACCACGGGCTGCGGGCCCTCGGTCATGTCCTCGTGGTGGGCGATGCGGTACCGGATGTCGGGCCCGAGCATCGTGAGGATCCCGTCGACCACGACCTGCGTGTCCCGGGGGCCGATGATCGGCAGCGGGTTGGGCGCGAGGCTGGTGACCCACCGGCCGGTGATGGCGTCGTTGAGGTCGGTGATGTGGTCGCTGTGGAGGTGCGTGAGCAGCACGGCGTCGAGCATCGACCAGGCCGCCCCAGCGGCGGCGAGGCGCAGGCCGACGGCCCGACCGGCGTCGAAGAGGAACGTCTTGCCCCCGGCCCGGACGAGGGTCGCCGAGCCGGCCCGGTTCGGGTCGGGCAGCGGGCTGCCGGTGCCGAGCAGCGTGATCTCGATGGTCATGGGTTCCCCGTTCCGGCGAGCTGGTGGTCGAGCAGGTCGAGGACGGCCGCCGCGAAGCGGCCCGGTGCCTCCATCATCGGGTAGTGGCCGACGCCGTCGAGCGTGACCAGCGGCGTGCCGGCACGGGTGGCGACGAGCGCCTCCGCCATGGCGTGGACGGCGACCGGGTCGAGGTCGCCCCACACCACGCCCAGGGGCGACGGGTGGTCCTCGATGGCCCCGGTGAAGCGCCGCTCCTCGGCGCGCCGGTCCTCGATGTAGCGGATCGTGCGGGGCAGCATCGCCAGCCCGCCCTGGAGCAGCGCCTGGTGGACGGTCACGTCCAGGTCGAGGTCGGTCGCATCGTCGATGAGCGTGTCCGGGGCGAAGGTGCCGACCACCCCCGCCCGGTAGCCGGTGCCGCCGTCGGAGGCGACGAGGTCGTTGGCCTCGTCGGGCAGGCCCAGGAGCACCTGCTGGCCGAGCGTGAGCTGGGCCATGTCGATGTAGATCGAGCCGTTGGTGACGATCCGGCGGCGGACCGCCAGGTCGAGGGTGCCCTCGAGGGTCCGGGCCAGGATCTCGCCGCCGACCGTGTCGCCCATGTCGTGGGTGATCAGGTCCACCTGGTCCAGCCCGTGGTGGGCGATGGCCGCCTCGACGTCGTCGGCGTAGGCCCGGATCGAGTAGCGGTGGTCGGGCTTGGCCGAGAGGCCGAAGCCGTGGACGTCGAGCACCACGACGTCGCGCCCGGCACGCAGCTCGGGCAGCACCGGCTTCCAGTCGTACGAGCAGGTGGGGAAGCCGTGGAGGACGAGGAGCGGCGGGTTGCCGGTCTCGGCCAGCGCCGGGAACCGGGCGGTCCAGACCTCGCCGCTGGGCGCATCGATCCAGCTCCCCTGGTCGGCCCACGCCTGCGAGGCGGCGGCCACCTCTGGGCGGTCGAAGGGCTCAGGCATCGAACGGGTTCGCCAGGACGGGCTCGGCGCTGCCGACGCACGGGATGAGCGACGACCAGGCCAGCGCCGCCTCCCGGTGGACGAGGGCGTCCTGGTAGCCGGGGTGGTTGGTGAGCTCCACGAACGACGCCCGGCTCGGGTACCAGATGGCCAGGACCTCGTCGTAGGCGTCGTGGTCGCAGCCGATGAGCGGCGTGGTGGCGTCGGCGGCCCACAGGATCCGGGCGCCGACCGCAGCCAGCGCCTGCGTGGCGACGATGCCGTAGTCCAGGTACACCTCGCGGCCGGACCGGCCGCCGGTGTCGCGGCCGTCGGCGTAGGCCGCCCGCTCCCGGTACCTGTTCAGGTTGAGCATGACCACCGGTCCGTCGGTGCCGGCGGCGATGGGGGCCGCGTAGGCCGCCAGCTGGGCCTCCTCCGGCATCGTGTGGCCCTTGCCGTCGAGGAACTCGGCGGTGGGCGCGTCGGATCCGGGAAGGACGTCGCTCATCCCGCAACCGTAAGTAGTGGCACGGAGACTGTCAATAGTCTCGGGTCAGCGCTCCGCGGTGAAGGTGCTGTCCACGAGCCACGTGGGCGGCGGCTCGCCGGGGACCGGGGCCGCAGCGGTGAACCGGAGCAGCGTCGGTCCCCCGGCGGTCCGGACCGACACCTCGTGGGCGTCGAGGGGCCCGTCCAGCTCGGCCAGCACGGCACCACCGCCCTCGATGGCCACGTGCGTGCAGCGCAGGCACGAGATCTGGAGCCGCAGGACGCCCGGCTCCCAGGGCGCCATGAGGCAGCCCGTCGCCCGGCCGATGAGCGGACCCGACCCGCCCTGTCCCGGCGGGAAGGCCGGCGTCGTGCCGCAGCCGGACACCTCCTGCCACCTCGTCCCCTCGGACGGTGCCCGCCAGACCGGGTGCGGGCTCCACGGCAGGGCGATGGCGGCGTGGCGCTGGACGGTCGTCGGCTGGGCATCCCCCAGGACCGAGACCCGCCGGATCTGCGCGTCGCGCACCGGCGCCTTCGGCGTGCGCCACTCGTAGACCACGGCGTCGCCGTCGAAGCGCGGGTCCTCGATCGCACCGCGGTCGAGCTGCTCGGCATCGTCGCCCCGCACCAGGAGGAGCATCCGGTCCTCGGCCTGACCGGTCGGACCGTCGTTGCGGGTCGCCACGACGAGGACGCCGCGAGCCGACGCATCGGCGACCTCGATCCGGGACCACACGCCCGGGAACGTCGTCACGCCGTCGGCGTCGATGCGCACCAGCTCCAGGGTCTCGGTGTGCGCGAAGACGCCCGGGTGGCCGGGCACCGACGAGATCTCGTGCAGCCCGGTCAGCCGCTCGATGGTGCCGACCTGCGGCAGCGGGTCGGTCGCCGGCCCGAACCACACCCGCCCGGTGCGATCCCAGGCGAGCACGTGCGTCTCGTCCCGGGGACCGGGCACGAGCTCGAACCGGAGGCCCGCGGCCGAGGCCAGCGCCACCTCCGCACCGGAACGGGGACCGGTCGCGACCAGCGTGGTGCGATTCCCGTCGTCACGGGCCGCCACGATCGTCCCGTCGGCCCCGAGGCGCGCCACGACGCGCTGGCCGTCGACCACCGGCACGACCTGACCGGTTCCGGTCACCCGCACGATGCCGGCGCTCGTGGCCGTCAGGTCGCCCTGCTGCCCGGTCGGCACGAGCAGACCGCCGTCGTGCGGGGTGGTGCCCGATCCCGCGAGCGGCCCCTGCTCGAGCTCGTGGAGGGGCTCGCCCGTCGTCCCGTCCGCGATCACGACCGATCCCTCGCGCCGGACGGCGACCACCCGCCCCCGGACCTCGGCGCTCGCCCCGGACGGCTCGATGGCGGCGATGACCTCGCCGCGGGGCCCGAGCAGCGTGAAGGCCTGCTCCCCGGCGCCGGCCGGGCGGCCCGTGATGATCTGCCCCGTCGGCGCGAAGCGGCACGAGGTCGGACCGCTCGCCACGACGAGCGCCGGCCGGCCCTTGTCGGATCGGAAGCAGTGGCCGCCGTCCTCGATCCGGATCACCGGATCGCCGTCGAGGTCGTCCTCGACCCCGACGCCGGTCTCGTCGCTGCCCTGGAACAGCACCCGTGGACGAGGGGTGCCGAGGTGCACGATGGCCACGGTGACCAGGCCGCGGTCGTTCCACGCCACGATGGCGCCGCCGCGCACGGGCACGATGCCCGGGTCGGCGGGCACGCTTCCCAGGGGGACGGGGTCGACGGGGTGCGGCTCGCCGCCGATCGGCACGACCCGTCCGTGGCCGAACGCCGGGATGGCGCCGAGCGGCTCGCCCTGGCGGACGAGGTGGAGCCGGACGACGTCGCCCGTGCGGGTGCTGACGACGGACAGATCCGGGTGGAGCGCGCGGCTCGCCGGCGGGGCGACGGGCGCCTCGACCTCGTCCCCGTCGCCCATGGCCGCCAGCCCCGCCAGGCCCGCGCAGAGGGCGAGCACGAGCGCGGCGGCGACCCCGACCACGAGCCCGGTCCGGCGCCGGCGCGGCTGCGGTGCGGCAGGGCGTCCGGGCGGAGGCGAGGCCGGCGGTGGCGAAGCCGGCGGTGGCGCGGTCGGCGGTGGCGCGGTCGGCGCGCCCCAGCCGGGTGCCAGGGTTGCGGGCCGGCCCCAGCCGGGGAGCGGGGCTGCCGGCTGGGCTGGCGGCGCGGCGCCCGCATCCTGGCGGCCCCAGCCGGTGGTCACCGCTGGGGCGACGGGCAGGCTGCAGGTCGTGCAGGACCGGGCGGTGTCCGCGTTCTCGTGCCCGTGCGTGCACACCGCCATCCGTCGACCGCCTCCTCGAACCCGGCCGCGGGACGACCGTCCCTCCCCTCATCGGCACCGCCGCCCGGGAGGTGAGGACGCCGTCCAGCCGGGGCGTAGGGTGGCGGGCCGAGCCAGCACCGAGGAGCGCACGATGGGTCTGTTCAAGCACGAGGACGACGAGGCCAAGGCGGCCGCGGCCGCCGCGGAGCTGGAGAACCACCCCGAGCCGGTCACCATCGACCTCGGGGAGCAGAAGGCGTTCGACGTGCAGCTGGTCGTCACCGAGCTGCTGAACGAGGGCCTCACCCTCTACCTGCTCGACGCCGGCGACCTGGGCGAGGCCACCGAGCTCTACCCCAAGCAGTGCAAGGTGCTGGTCAAGGCCGAGGAGGCCGACCAGGTCCGCGCCGTCTTCGTCGACGCCGGCTTCCTCGACGCCTGAGGCTTCCGCTCAGAGGAGCGACTTGAGGAGCTCGCGGGTCTCGGTGACGACCACCGGGTCGCTCGAGAACTCGCTCGCCACGAAGTCGGTCACGCCCGCGCTGCGGAGCCGCTCGATCCCGGCGCGCACCGTGGCCTCGTCGCCCACGATGGCGACGTCGGCCGGCCCTTCGGCCCCCTCGCGGTCGAGCATGGCCCGGTAGCTCGGGAGCTGGTTGTAGACCGAGAACACCCGGGCCGCCCGCTCCCGTGCCGCATCGACGTCCTTGGTGACGGCCACGGGCAGCGAGGTCACGATGCGCATCTCGCCGCTGCCCGCCGCCTCCGCCGCTGCGAGGAGGGTCGGCACCGTGTGCTCGCCGAGGGTCTGCGGGCCGGTCATCCAGGTCACGGTCCCCGACGTGTGCTCGGCGGCGACCTTCAGCATCGCCGGGCCGAGGGCGGCGACCATCACCGGCACCGGCGGTGCGTCGTCCACCGAGATGCCGCCGTTGGCGGTCACCGTCTCGCCGGTGAACGACACCGGCTCCCCTGCGCACAGGGGCACGAGCGCCGTCAGGTACTCGCGCATGTGCCGGACCGGCTTGTCGAAGGAGTAGCCCCACATCCCCTCGACCACGAGCTGGTGCGAGAGCCCGACCCCGAGGGTGAGCCGACCGCCGCTCGCCGCCGACACCGTGCGCGCCTGGCCGGCCAGCGCCATGGGGTGGCGGGGGTACGTGGGGACCACAGCCGTGCCGAGCTCGATGCGCGGCACCGTGGCCCCGATCAGGGTGTGGGCGCTCAGGGCATCGACCCCGAAGATCTGCGGCAGCCAGAACGAGTCGAAGCCGTCGGCCTCGGCCTGGCTCGCCCGCTCCACGAGCGTGTTGAGGTTGTCGTCGCTGGCGAAGATCCCGATGCGCATGCCCTCGTTCCTACCCGAGCGGGAGCGGCGGTGCTGTGCCTAGGGTTCGCGCCATGCAGGTTCCGCTGACCATCCGAGACTTCCTCGACCGCGCCGAAGCGGTCTACCCCGACCGGATCGCGTTCGTCGACGAGCCCGACCAGCCCGGGCCGTCGTGGGGTGCGGTCACCTACGGGGAGATGGCGCGGCGGGCCCGCGCCCAGGCGGCCGCGCTCGACCGGCTCGGCGTCGGCCAGGGCGAACGGGTCGCGGTCGTGTCGCACAACTCGGCGCGCCTGCTCACCTCGTTCTTCGGGGTCAGCGGCTCGGGCCGGATCCTGGTGCCGGTGAACTTCCGCCTCGCCGCCGAGGAGGTCCGCTACATCGTCGAGCACTCCGGCTCGACCGTCCTGCTCGTCGACCCCGAGCTCGAGGACGTGCTCTCGGGGGTGACGGCCGCCCACCGGTTCACCATCGGCGACGAGGCCGACGCCGCGCTGTTCGGTCTCGACGGCTCGCTCGACGGCGTCGAGCCCCAGCCGTGGGAGCCCGACGAAGACGCCACCGCGGTCATCAACTACACGAGCGGCACGACGGCCCGGCCCAAGGGCGTGGAGCAGACCCACCGCTCGCTGTGGCTCAACGCCACCACGTTCGGCTGGCAGGCCGGGGTCAGCGACCGGGACGTGTACCTGCACACGCTGCCGATGTTCCACTGCAACGGCTGGGGCATGCCCTACGCCAACACCGGCATGGGCACGAAGCAGGTGGTCATCCGCAAGATCGACGGCGCCGAGATCCTGCGCCGCGTCGACGAGCACGGCGTCACCCTCATGTGCGGGGCGCCGGCGGTCGTCAACATGATCCTCGACGCTGCGGCCACGTGGGACGGGCCCATCCCGGGCGCCGGGCGGACCCGCATCGTCGTCGCCGGCGCCCCGCCGCCCACCCGCACCATCGAGCGGGTCGAGACCGAGCTCGGGTGGGAGTTCATCCAGATCTACGGCCTCACCGAGACCGCGCCGCTGATCACCATGAACCGCAGCCGGACGGAGTGGGACGACCTCTCCCCCGGCGACCGTGCCGCCAAGCTCGGCCGGGCCGGCGCCATCGCCATCGGCATGCGGATGGCCGTCGATGGCCAGGGCGAGATCCTCGCCCGCGGCAACAACGTCCTGAAGAGCTACTGGGAGCAGCCCGACGCCACCGCCGACGCGATCGTCGACGGGTGGTTCCACACCGGCGACGGGGGCACCATCGACGACGAGGGCTACCTCACCATCTCGGACCGCAAGAAGGACGTGATCATCTCCGGCGGCGAGAACGTCTCGTCGATCGAGACCGAAGACGCCCTCTTCTCCCACCCGGCCGTGGCCGAGGTCGCGGTCATCGGCGTGCCCGACGAGAAGTGGGGCGAGCTGATCCTCGCCCTCGTCGTGCTGGCGCCGGGTGCGTCGGCCACCGAGGACGAGCTCCGGGACCACTGCCGCACGAAGCTCGCCGGCTACAAGGTGCCGAAGCGCATCGAGTTCCGCGACGAGCTGGCCCGCACCGCCACCGGCAAGCTCCAGAAGTTCAAGCTGCGGGCCCCCTACTGGGAGGGCCAGGAGCGCCAGGTCAACTGATGGAGCGACGGCGGTTCCTCGCGGCCGGCGGCGTCACCGCCGGCGCGCTCGCCCTCGGGCTGGGTGCCTGCAGCAGCGACGGGTCCGACGGGGTGGCGAGCACGACCGGCGCAGCGAAGGGCTCGACCACGACGGGCCCGGCGAAGTCGGCGGCCGACGGGCCGGTGAACCCCGCCGACCTGCCGAGCCAGGACCAGATCCACGGCTGGATCCAGGAGGTGTTCGACCAGGGCATCCGCCGCCCCGGCTACGAGGCCGACATCTGGGCCGAGGACTGGGCCGAGGAGCAGTTCACCGCGGCCGGCCTCCAGGAGGTGCGGCGCGAGCCCATCACCGTCATGCGGTGGGAGCCGACCTCGTGGTCGCTGACCGCCACCCCGCAGGGCGGCGAGCCCAAGGAGCTCGACGGCTTCCCGGTCCCGTTCTCGCCGCCCATCGGGCCGACCGACCTCGCCCTCGCGGCGTTCGACCCGGGGACGGCCACCGGGGCTCCGGCCTCGGGGGCGTGGGCTGCGCTCGTCGACATGGCGCTCATCAGCATCCCCGCCGACCTGCTCGCCACCAGCGGCAGCGCGCCCGCCGACTCCGACGGCCGGATCGTCGACCCCGACGGCACCCTGGCGGGGCACGGCCACCTGGTGCCGTTCTCGTCGAAGTTCGGCGAGGAGATCGACCTCGCGGCCGAGGCCGGCGCCTCCGCCTTCCTCGGCTCGCTCGACGGCTACCCGGGCGATTCGAACCGGTACTACGTCCCCTACGACGGCGAGGAGGGCCCGGTCCCGGGCATGTGGCTCCGGGGGTCTGACGGCGCCTGGCTCCGCGAGCAGCTCGCAGCCGGCCCGGTCACGGTGTCGATCGAGGTGCGGTCGGAGCTGGTCGAGCACGAGTCGTCGAACATCGTCGGCGAGCTGCCCGGCGCCGACGACCAGACCGTGATGATCGGGTCGCACCACGACGGCCCGTGGTCGTCCGCCGTCGAGGACGCGAGCGGCATCTCGCTCGTCCTCGCCCAGGCGAACTACTGGGCGAAGCAGCCCGAGGAGGACCGACCGCACCGCCTCCTGTTCATCCTCCAGGGCGGCCACATGTCGGGCGGCGCCGGGCTCCACCAGTACATCGAGGCGCACCGCGACGAGCTCGCCGACGTCGTCGTCGAGATCCACCTGGAGCACGCCGCCCTCGAGTTCACCGAAGAGGACGGCGAGGTCGTGCCCACCGGCGAGCCCGTCCCCCGCTGGTGGTTCACGAGCCGCATCCCGGACCTGGAGTCCGCCGTCTTCGACGCCCTCACCGCCGAGGAGGTGAACCGGTCGATGCTGCTCGCGCCGGACGCCTTCGGCACCCAGCCGCCCACCGACGGCGCGTTCTACCACTCGGAGGGCGTCCCGATCGTCCAGTTCCTGGAGGCGCCGTTCTACCTGTTCGACGAGATGGACACGATGGACAAGATCGACCGGGAGCACCTCGTGCCGATCACCCGGGCGGTCATCCGGATCATCGACAGCACGCGCGGCGTCAGCGCGTCGGCGATGCGGGCCGGGCTGGTTCCGGAGGCGTGAGCGAGGCCAGCTCGGGCACGTCGAGCTGGAGCCCGTCCTGCACGGGATCCCCCGGCGTGAGCGCCAACGGGATGACCCCCGCCCACACGGGCAGGCCGTGGTCCTCCTCGTCGTCCACGGCGCCGCCGGTGCGGACCTTGGCCGAGCCCTCGTCGATGCCGAGGCGCAGCACGAGCGTGGTGCGCAGCTCCGACGGGTTCGTGGCCCGGGCGGCGGCCGAGCGGCCCGGCAGGACGTGGTCCACGATGACGTCGAACGCCCGGCGCTTCTCGTCCTCGTCGTCGACCCGCTCGGCCGACCCGAGGAGCACGACGGAGCGGTAGTTCATCGAGTGGTGGAACGCGGAGCGCGCCAGCACCAGCCCGTCGAGGAGGGTGATGGTGACGCACACCTCGGCGCCGGCCGAGGCCCGCAGCATGGCGTTGCCGACCGC
>DATMGQ010000137.1:0-8589 GCA_035555395.1 Acidimicrobiales bacterium | reverse complement strand
CGAGGTCGACGAGCACACCGACGCGGCCGCGGCCTACTTCCTCATCAACTGCGCCCACCCGGACCACTTCCGGACCGTGCTCGACACGGACGACGCCGCGCTCGGTCGGCTCCGGGGCGTGAAGGCCAACGCCTCGCGCATGAGCCACGCCGAGCTCGACGAGAGCCCGGAGCTCGACGACGGCGACCCGCCCGAGTTCGGCCAGCAGCTCGCCGACCTCCACGTGGCCCATCCGCACCTCAACGTGCTCGGCGGCTGCTGCGGCACCGACCCCCGCCACCTTGCCGCGGTCGCGGCGTCGCTCCCCGGCGGATCGGCGCCGTGAGCGCCACGGAGCTGGCTCGCACGATCGCCGCGCCCCGGCACGCGGTGTACGCCGCGCTCCTCGATGCCGACGCCGTGCAGCGCTGGATGGTGCCGGACGGGATGACGTCGGAGATCCACTCGTTCGACCCAGAGGTCGGCGGGGCGTTCCGGATCTCCCTCACCTACGACGCGCCGGACCCGGTGGGGAAGTCCGGCGCCCACACGGACACGTACCACGGCACGTTCGCCGCCCTCGTCCCCGACCACGAGGTCGTCCAGGTCGTCGAGTTCGAGACCGACGACCCGGCGATGCAGGGCGAGATGACCATCACCTACCAGCTGACCGACGCCGGTCTGGCCGACGGCACGGTCGGCACCCTCGTCACCGGGTCGCACGAGGGCCTGCCGCCCGGCATCTCCATCGCCGACAACGAGCTCGGCTGGAGGATGTCGATGGCCAAGCTGGCCGACCTGGTGGAGGCGTCGGGCGCGACCTGACCCCGTTCGTGCCCCGGTGGGGTGCGAGGGTTGGGTCCATGGGCGGAGCGAAGCGGTCGAGGTCGGCGCAGGCCGTGGCGGCGGAACGGGCGGTCCTGACGGACCTCGGAGCGATCGACGATCCGTTCGCCGAGCGGATGCTCGATCCGGCGATGGCCCGGATCCTCTGGGGCGTGCGGCACCTGCTGCCAGGGTCGCTCCGCCGCCGGTCGGTGACCCTTGCCGGGCTGGCGGCACGGGTGCGCTTCCACGACGCCCAGGTGGTGGCCGCCCTGGACGACGGGATCGACCAGGTCGTGGTCCTGGGCGCCGGGTACGACAGCCGGGCCTGGCGGCTGGCCCGGCCCGGGGTGCGGTGCTTCGAGCTGGACCACCCGCTGACGCAGGAGGACAAGCGCCGGAGCGCGCCACCCGGCGGGCCGACGTACGTTGCGGCGGACCTGCGCTCGGACTCGGCCGTCGAAGCGCTGGTTGCAGGCGGCCTCGACGTCGGCTGCCCCGTGGTGCTCGTGCTCGAGGGCGTCACGATGTACCTGCCCGAGGAGGTCGTCCGCCGGCAGCTCCGCTCGCTCGCGGACGCGTGCGCCGCGGGGAGCCGCCTCTCGACCGACTTCTACCCGCCTGCCGATGCCGGCACCGCAGGGAACCAGCGCCAGAACCGGCTGCAGCAGCTGGCCCGCCGCGGGAGCGGCGAGGGCCTCCACCTGACGGTGTCCCGCTCGGATGCCGAGGCGCTGGTCGCATCGTGCGGCTGGTCCGTCACCGAAGCGGTGGGTGCGCGTGCGGCCGCTCGGGCCCTGGTGCCGGCGGCGGGGCTGCCCGTCGACGCGGTGAACGACCACAAGACGCTCCTCGCGGCGCGAAGGTGACCCGATGACCTACGACGTGCACATCACGCGCAAGGACGAGTGGTCCGACGAGGACGGTCCGGAGATCACACTCGACGAGTGGCGGGCGGTCGTCGCCGCCGACCCGGAGCTGCGAGAGGACGGGTTCGCGGAGGTGCGGACCCCCGACGGCTCGACGGTCCGGGTCGAACATCCCGGCCTCACCGCGTGGACCGGCCGGCCCGGGGCGACCGCGGATGGCGGGGTGGCCTGGATCTCGTACTCGGACGGCGAGCTGGTGGTGTCGGGGCCGGACCGGGCGGTCCTGGAGAAGGTCATCGACCTCGCCGAGCGCCTCGGCGCGAACGTCCAGGGCGACGAGGGCGAGCACTACGACCGTTCCAACCTGCCGGACGATCCATCTCCCCAGCCGTCGGATCCGCCGAAGCGGCGCCGCTTCTTCGGGCGTTGACCCCGGGGTCCGCAGGGCGCGGACGGAGGGAAATCGGACATTTCACGAAATGTGGTGAGACGGGCGGGTTCGGTGTCAGACCCCCTCTCTAGGGTTGGGGCATGCCGTCGACCACTGATCTGTCCGCACTCGATGCGGCGGAGCGTGCCCTCGACGACCTGCTCGCCAACCCGGTCGACCCGGCCGATCCGGATGCGGCCCTGGACCTGTCGCGGCGGGCCGAGCGGCTGGGCCGCAAGGCGCTGGCCGTGCAGCTCGGGGTCCTCGGCGCCGTCGACGACCGCGAGCTGCACCGTGCGGATGGGCACGCGTCGGCGCGGGTGTTCACCGGGCACGCCAACCACCTCTCCCAGCCCGCAGCCAAGCGCCGGGACCGGGCCCGGCGGATGCTCGAGGAGATGCCGGCCATGGCCGCCGGGCTCGCTGCGGGGATGATCGGGGCCTGTCAGATCGACCGGGCCGCCCGGGTGTTCGCCAACCCCCGCGTCCAGGTCGAGTTCACCGCCCTCGACACCCAGCTCGCCGTGCTCGCTGCAGTGCTGGACTACGACGAGTTCGACCGGCGCCTCACCAACTGGGTCCGCCAAGCCGACGAGGACGGCACCGCCGACCGGTCCCGGCGCGCCCACGAGAACCGGCGGGGCCGGCTCACCCAGGACTTCGACGGCGGCTGGGAGCTCCTCGCCCGCTTCGGCGGCCTCACCGGCGCCCAGATGCACGAGATCCACCGGGCCTTCACCGACGCCGAGTTCGCCGCCGACTGGGCCGAAGCCTTCGCCGTCCACGGCGACGCCACCACCGTCGCCCACCTCGCCCGCACCTTCGACCAGCGCGACGCCGACGCCCTCACCCGCATCTTCCTGCTCGCCGCCGACGCCCACACCGCCGCCCCCGGCGGGTCCCGGATCGACCTGTCCATCGTCATGGACCACCTCACCCACGAGCGCGAGACCCGCCGCGCCGCCGGCGCCGACCCCGGCCCCCGCCCCACCCCCGACCTCGGCCCCGTCCCCACCGGCTCTGCCGGATCCCTCCCCGATGATCCCGCGTCACCCGACGGCGACCCCGCAGGGCACCCCGGGAACCAGTTCCGCTGCGAGACCATCGACGGCCACCCCATCGACCCCCGCGAAGCGTTCGCCGAGTCCGTCGTCGCCAAGGTCCGGCGCACCGTCATCGGCTGGGACGGCGTCGTGCTCGACCAATCCGGGCTCCACACCCTCTACACCGGGCCGCTGCGCCACGCCGTCAAGCTCACCGCCACCACCTGCCCCTGGCCCGGCTGCCACACCACCGTCAGCCACTGCCAGATCGACCACATGGTCCCCCGGAGAACCGGCGGCAGAACCAACCCCGGCAACGGGGCACCCCTCTGCGGACGACACAACCGACTCAAAGAACACGGCTTCCACGTCCACCGCGACCAACGAGGAAACCTCCACATCCTCCGCCCCGACGGCACCGAGATCGAATGACCCGCCACCCCAGCCACCGGCTGGGGTAGCGGCGCGTGCGGTGGTCAGACCGAGGAGGGCGTCGCCTCGATGCGGGCGGTCAGGAGTCGGAAGCGCGATCCGAGGGTGGGCCCGCTCGACACGAGCTCGGCGGCGCCGACGGTGGTGGTCTCCACCTCGGGGGCCCAGACCTCGAACTGGTCTCGCGTCAGGTCGACCGGTCGGCCGTCGACGAGGTTCCAGTAGTGCACGACCCCCGCGTTGATCGTCCGGCAGATCTCGCCGCCGAAGCGCTCCTCCACGACCAGCGCGGTCACGGCGCACTGACCGAAGCTGGGCCGGACGGCCGTCCACTCGTCGGGCCAGAACGAGGTGTCGGCGCGCCAGGCTGCCTCGAGCTGGTGCCGGAGGGCGCGCAGCTCGTCGTGCATCGGATGATCGATAGGCACGATGGGTTCGAGCACCAGCGCGCCTAGGGGCCTGCTGGGTCGGTGGCGGTGACGCCGGCGGTGCTGACGGCGTCGGTCCAGCGGTGGCCGTCCCACCAGCGGTGCTCGTGGCGGCCGGCGGGATCGGTGTACCAGCCGGCGGGCTGGCCCGGCTTCGGCGCGGCGGGCGGGGGCGGGAGCGCCTCCACCGGGATGGCGGCCTGCTGGCGGACTGCAACCTCGATCTGGTCGAGATGGCGGGTCGCGGCCCGGGTGGCTTCCGCGCGGACGACGACGGTGCTGGAGGTGGCGGTCACCGGTTGGACGTACAGCGCCACCTCGTCCTCGGCCGCCGCCGGGTTGCGGGCGGCGACGATCCCGGCGAAGCGATCGGGGTCGACGAGCGCCCAACCGAGCGACGCGAGGGCGCGGCAGGTGGCATCGAACGCCGCGTCGGCGGGGACGTCGAGGTCAAGGGTGCGCTCGGTGGTGCTCGCCATCGGTCAGGGCTCCGGTCGGGCGAGGGTCAGCGGGTGGTGGCGAGGGCTTCGGCGACGACGTCGAGGCCCTCGTGGAGCAGCTTCTCGCTGATCACGAGCGGGGGCAGGAAGCGGATCACGTTGCCGTAGGTGCCGGCGGAGAGGGTGACGACGCCCTGGGCGTGGCAGGCGGCGAGGACGGCCTTCACCCGGTCGGGGTCCGGGCGGGACGTTCCGGGCTCGACCAGCTCGATGGCCTGCATGAGGCCGCGGCCGCGGACGTCGCCGATGCCGCGGTCGCGGGACTTCATGGCGTCGAGGCGGGTGCGGAGGGCGGCGCCGAGGCGCTGGGCGTCGGCGATGAGCCCGCCGTGCTCGAGCATGTCGATGGTGGCGAGGGCGGCGGCGCAGGCGACCGGGTTGCCGCCGTAGGTGCCGCCGAGCCCGCCGACGTGCACGGAGTCCATGACGTCGGCCCGGCCGGTGACGGCGGCGAGCGGGAGGCCGCCGGCGATGCCCTTGGCGGTGGTGATGAGGTCCGGGACGACGTGCTCGTCCTCGCAGGCGAACCACTGGCCGGTGCGCCCGAAGCCGGTCTGGATCTCGTCGGCGATGAAGAGGATCCCGTTCTTGGTGCAGAACTCGGACAGGGCCGGCAGGTAGCCCTTGCCGGGGACGATGAACCCGCCCTCGCCCTGGATCGGCTCGATGAGGATGGCGGCGACCTTGTCCGCACCGATGGTGGTGTGGATGTCGGAGATGACCTCGGCCGCGGCCTCGGGACCCGACTCGGCGGCGCCGCCGGGCCAGCGGTACGGGTACGCCATCGGGACCCGGTAGATGTCGCCGGCGAACGGGCCGAAGCCCGCCTTGTACGGCATCGACTTGGCGGTGAGGGCCATCGTGAGGTTGGTGCGCCCGTGGTAGGCGTGCTCCATCACGACGATGGCGGTGCGGCCGGTGGCGTGGCGGGCGATCTTCACGGCGTTCTCGACCGCCTCGGCACCCGAGTTGAACAGCGCCGACTTCTTGGCGTGGGCGCCGGGGGTGAGCCGGTTGAGCTGCTCGCACACCTGCACGTAGCCGGCGTAGGGCGTGATCATGAAGCAGGTGTGGGTGAACGACGCCGCCTGGGCCGCCACCGCCTGCGCGACGGCGGGGGCGGCGTTGCCGACGTTGACGACGGCGATGCCCGACCCGAGGTCGATCAGGGAGTTGCCATCGGAGTCGACGATGACGCCGCCGCCCGCTGCCACCACCTCGATCGGCAGGGTGCTCCCGATGCCCGAGGCGACCGCAGCGGTGCGGCGCTCGTGGAGGGCACGGGCCTTCGGGCCCGGGATGGCGGTGACGAGGCGACGCTCCTGCGGGAGCGTGGGACCGCCGACGAGGGGGACGACAGCATCAGCGACATCGGTCATGCGGTGATTCTGCCGGAATCGCTCCGGAGGCGCGCTGCGAGATGTCAGCGCTGGGCGGCGAGCTTCCGCCACACCGGGCGGGGCAGCACCTTGAGCACGGCGAACACGAAGCGCAGCTTCGCCGGCGACCAGACGGTGTGCGCGCCGTGGCGCAGGCCGGTGACGATGTCCTTCGCCACCGCGTCGGCGGTGGTGGCCATCGGGCCGTCCTCCATGCCCTCGGTCATCGAGGTGCGCACGAAGCCGGGCCGGACCGCCATGACCGACGCCCCCGAACCGGCGAGGCGGTCGCCGAGGCCCTGCGTGAAGGCGTCGAGCCCGGCCTTGGTGGAGCCGTAGACGAAGTTGTCGGCCCGGGCCCGCTCGCCGGCCACCGAGGTGATGACCGCCAGGGTGCCGTGGCCCTGCTCCCTGAGGTGCTGGGCGACGGCGAGGCCCGACGAGACGGCGCCGGCGTAGTTGACGATGGCGGCCTCGGCGGCAGCCTGGGGGTCGGCGTCGAACGCGTCCTGGTTGCCGAGCACGCCGAACGCGAGCAGGACCAGGTCGAGGTCGGGGTGGTCGGCCCACACCTGGTCGATGACGGCCTGGTGGGTGTCGGGCTGGGAGGCGTCGAACGCGACGAGGTCGACGGTGGTGACGCCGGCGGCGCGCAGTTCGGCGGCCACGGGCTCGAGCTTGGCGGTGTCGCGGCCAGCGAGGACGACCGTGCGGGTCCGCTCCTTGGCCAGCTCCTTGACGGTGGCCACCGCGATGTCGGATCCGCCGCCGAGCACCAGCACGGACTCCAGGGCGCCGAGGGCGTCTCGCATCGGGTGGGCTCCTTCGCCTGCATCGTCGGGGCTCGGGGTCGAGCCGGGGCGGTCCAGTGTCGCACGGGGCCGGGGGCCGTCCGGGATCTGCGGGCTGGGGTCGCTCGGAAGGCGGCCGGTACGCTGGACGGGCCATGAGCACCCGGAAGCTGATCCTCGCCGCCCTCCTCTGCGGCATCGCCATCCTGTTGGCGTTCACCGTCCAGGTCGTCATGCTCCCCAACTCCTGACCAATCCATCAGGGGAGCGGCTCCGTACCGTAGGGGCGTGGATGCGGACCTCATCGCCCTCGAGGCGCGACCGGAACCACCGGTCTCGCGGATCGGCTGGCTCGGCGCGCTCGCCGGGGCCCTGGGCGCGGCGGCGGCGCTGGCGGTCATCGAGCTGGTCACGTTGCTCGACAGCACCGGCGACTCGGTCACCGAGGCCACGGGCAACGCGTTCATCGATGCGTTCGCGGCGTCGCTGAAGGACATCGCCATCGAGCTGTTCGGCACGAACGACAAGGCGGCCCTGCTCATCGGCACGGCGGTCGTCGCCATGCTCATCGGTGCCGCGCTGGGGATGCGGGCGATCGAGAAGCCGCTCACCGTGGTCATCGGCTTCGCGGCGTTCGCCGTGCTCGGCATCGTGCTGGCGTGGCGGGACGCACTGGCGTCGAAGCCGGTGGCGGTCCTCGCCGCCGTGGCCGGTGCCGCAGTCGGGGCCGGCCTGACCCTGTGGCTGGCGCGGACCTGGCAGCGGGCCCGCACGATCGAGCAGGCCCACCCCGAGCGCGACGGCCTGCTGCGGCGGACCGTGCTCGTCGACGGCGGGATCGCGGCCGCGGCGCTGGTCATCGGGGTCGGCCTCGCCCGCTCCGCCCGGGAGACGGCCCGCACCACGGCGTCGCGGGTCGCCCGGAAGCTGCCGCGTGCGACGCCCACCGTCACCGTCCCCGCCGGAACGCTCGACCGCGGCGCCGACGCAGTGGCGGGCATCAGCCCCTTCGTCACGCCGACCGCCGACTTCTACCGGATCGACACCCTGTTCCGGGCGCCCGTCGTCGACGAGGCGACGTGGACGCTCACGGTCAAGGGCATGGTGGACCGCGAGATCACCCTGACCTACGACGACCTGCTCGCCCGGGACCTGATCGAGGTGCCGATCACGATGCTGTGCGTGTCGAACGAGGTCGGCGGCGACCTGATCGGCACGGCCCGCTGGACCGGCATCCGGCTCGCCGACCTGCTGCAGGAGGCGGGGGTGCAGGACGGGGCCGAGCAGGTGATGGGGGAGTCGGTCGACGGGTTCACCGCCGGGTTCCCGGTCGAGGTCGCGCTCGACGGGCGCGACGCGATGCTCGTGGTCGGCATGAACGGCCACCCGCTCCCGGCTGAGCACGGCTTCCCGGCCCGGCTCGTGGTGCCCGGCGTCTACGGGTACGTGTCGGCCACCAAGTGGATCAAGGAGATCCGGCTGACGACCTGGGACGAGGAGGGCTACTGGATCCCCCGGGGCTGGTCGCGGCTCGGGCCGATCAAGACCAGTTCGCGGATCGACGTGCCGGAGGACGGCGCCGGGATCGACGCGGGGACGCAGGCGGTGGCCGGCGTGGCGTGGGCGCAGACCCGCGGCATCGAACGGGTCGAGGTCCAGGTGGACGACGGGCCGTGGGAGCGGGCCACGCTCGGCCCCACGGCGTCCAAGGACACGTGGGTCCAGTGGTGGTGGCGGTGGGATGCCCAGCCCGGCGATCACCGCATCCGGGTGCGGGCGATCGACGGCGACGGGAAGACGCAGACCGCCGAGATCGCCGCCCCCGCCCCCGACGGGGCGACGGGCCTCCACACGATCCAGGTGTCCGTCGGGTAGCGATGGCCTGAACCGCGGGTGACGGGCCATGCTGGAGG
>DATMGQ010000136.1:0-4538 GCA_035555395.1 Acidimicrobiales bacterium | reverse complement strand
ACCGCGGTGTTCTGGTGGCCCATCGCCGGCACGGACTTCGCCGACCAGCAGATCCCGGAGTGGGACCACCTCGGGATCTCGCTCGTGCTCGAGCTGGTCGGGATCGCCGTGGGCGTGTGGGCCTGGCGCTGGTTCGGCCTCGACGACCCGGTGAAGCGCCAGCGCTTCCTCTCCGATGGCCGCCTGGACGTGCCGGCGTAGCCCCGGTCAGATGCGGGTGAGGCCGGGCTTGCCGGCGGCCACCTCGACGGTGGCGTCGACCCGGGCCGGCGACGTCTCGGTGGCGATGGTGTCGACGACGACGAACTCGGTGGTCCACGTCTCGGGGGTGACCGTGCACCGCACGTAGCCGTTGTCCTCGAAGTTCCCGTAGGCCAGGCCGAACGTACTGAGGTCGAGGCCCTTGCCGATGTCGCCCAGGCCGGGGGAGGAGATGCCGGGGGCGACGAGCTCGTGGGCGACGATCTCGCCCTCGACGCCGGCGTCGGGCATCCGCAGGTCGGCGGCGCCCCCGGCATGGATGTCGCCGGTGAGCACCATGACGTTGCGCAGGCCGGCCTGGTAGATGGCGTCGAGGAGCCGGGAGCGGGCAGCCGGGTAGCCGTCCCATTGGTCGACGTTGAGCACGAGGTCGCCCAGGACGAGCGACTTCACGACGGTCTGCTGGGCGAGCACGGTCCAGATGGCGTCGGTGGCCTTCAGGCCCTTGGCCAGCCACTCCTCCTGGTCCGGACCGAGCATGGTGTGCGCTGGGTCGGCGAGCTCGGGGCAGGCGTTGCGATCTGTGGGGGTCTCGTCGCCGCACACCTGGTCGCTGCGGTACTGGCGGCCGTCGAGCACGAAGAACCGGGCCAGGGTGCCGTACTGGAACGACCGGTAGATCTGCAGCGAGCCGTCCTCGGCGGGCGGGTCGATCCGGATCGGGTGCGCCTCCCAGAACGCCTGGTACGCAGCGACCCGGCGGGCCTCGAACCCGGCCTGGTCCTCGGGCTTCTCGGCGATGGTGGCGGCGTAGTTGTTCTCGACCTCGTGGTCGTCCCACGTGATCACCCAGGGGGCGACGGCGTGGGCGGCCTGGATCGCCGGGTCCCGCTGGTAGGCGGCGTAGAGGACCCGGTAGTCGCCCAGCGTGGCCGGCTCGGCCTGGAGCGGGATGGCGAGGTCGCCCTCGCCGCCCGGGTACTCGTAGATGTAGTCGCCGAGGAAGAACACGAGGTCCGGTTCGTCCTGGACCAGGTGCGGGTAGGCGGTCCAGTGGCCGGCCGTGCGGAGCTGGCACGAGGCGAAGGCGAACGTCAGCTGGTCGACCTTGGCGTCGTTCTCGGGCGTGGTGCGGGTGCGGGCCACGGGGCTCACGTAGTCGCCGATGCGGAACCGGTACCAGTACCAGGTGTCGGGGTCGAGGCCGTGGGCGTCGGCGTGGACGCTGTGGCCGAACTCGGCGGCCGCGGGCTCGGTGCCCTGCTTCACGATGTCGGTGAAGTCCTCGTCGGCGGCCACCTCCCAGAGCACGGCGAAGTCGGTCTCGCCGAGCCCGCCCTGGCCGGTGGGGTCGGCGAGGTCGGTGGCGAGCCGGGTCCAGAGGATCACCGAGCCGGGGAGCGGATCGCCGGACGCCACGCCGAGCAGGAACGGGTCGCTGTCGATCCCCTCGGCCGGCGGCGCGGCGGTCAGCGCCGGCTCGGTGGTGGTCGTGCTGGTCCCGGGCTTCGCCGCCTTCGTCGTCGTGGTGGTGGCCTTGGCCGGGTCGCTCCCGTCGCTCGAGCACGCGCCCAGGACCACGGCACCGCCGGTGCCGGCGAGGAGGGCGAGGAAGCGGCGGCGGTGCAACAGCACCCGGTTCGACAGGTCCCGTCGCAGCTCGTCCTCGGTCGTCACGGGCTGCGACCCTACTGCCACCTGGCGCGCATCCAGGATCGGCGGGACCGGTGCGGTGCCCAGGGTCGGTGGGTCGGAGGGTTAGTGTCCGGTCGGACACGGAACCGTGTCCGATTTCTCGAACCTCAGGTGATCCCATGTTCATTGTCGGTGGTCTTCTCTTCGGTCTCCTGGCCATCGTGGTCGTGGTGGCGTTCTTCAAGCAGCGCGGCGAGCGGGGCAACTGGGAGGACTGACGCCGGGCCTGCGCCGAGCGCGGGTCCCTGGTGGGCGGGGAGCGGCCACGTCGCGGGTCGGCCGCCCTGGTCCGGCGCGCCCGTGCACGCCTGGCCCTGTCCTGTTGACCTGAGGTCAGCTAGGGTGGCGGGGTTCCCCGGGGCACCCGCTCGACGGGTCCGGACCAACCAGGCAGGAGCAGACGATGAAGGACTTCACCGGGCGCGTGGCAGCCATCACCGGAGCGGGATCGGGCATCGGCCGCGCCCTCGCGATCGACCTGGCCGGACGGGGCGCCCACCTGGCGCTGTCCGACGTCGACGAGACCGGGCTGGCCGAGACGGTCGGCCGGTGCGAGGGCCGGGGCGTCAAGGTCACCTCGCAGCGCCTCGACGTCGCCGACCGCGATGCGGTGTTCGCCTGGGCCGACTCGGTCGTGGCCGAGCACGGCCAGGCCAACCTGATCTTCAACAACGCCGGCGTCGCCCTGACCGCGACCGTGGAGTCGATGTCGATCGAGGACTTCACCTGGCTGATGGACATCAACTTCTGGGGCGTCGTCCACGGCACCCAGGCGTTCCTCCCGCACCTCAAGGCGTCGGGCGAGGGGCACGTCATCAACATCTCGAGCGTGTTCGGCCTGCTGTCGATCCCGTCGCAGTCGGCGTACAACGCCGCCAAGTTCGGGGTCCGCGGGTTCACCGACTCGCTCCGCATGGAGCTCGAGATCGAGGGCGCCCCCGTCTCGTCCACCACCGTCCACCCGGGCGGCATCAAGACCAACATCGTGCGCAACAGCCGGCTCGATCCGAGCGCGGCGGGCGTGGCCGGCAGCGACAAGGCCCAGCTCGCCGTCGACTTCGACAAGGTGGCCCGCACCACGCCGGAGAAGGCGGCCAAGGTGATCCTCGCCGGCGTCGAGGCCGACAGGCGGCGCGTGCTGATCGGGCCCGACGCCCGCCTCTTCGACCTGGCCGCCCGGCTGCCCGCCGGCGTCTACCAGCGGGTCATCGTCCAGGGCGCACGCCGCCGGCGCTGAACCGGCGTCGAGCAGGGCTCAGCGGGCGTCGACGGCGTCGTCGCGGCGCGCCGCGGCGGCATCGGCCGCCGTGGTCTCGTTCGTCGCCTTCTTGAACTCGTTCTGGGCTTCGCCCAGCGATCGGGCGAGCTTCGGCAGCTTGGCGCCACCGAACAGGACGAGGACGACGACCAGGAGGATGAGGAGCTCAGGAGGACCGGGCATGTCCTTGCTCCGGTGCTGAGCGCCGACCTGGATGAGGTGTCCTGGCGCCGGGCGGGGGAGCGGCCCCTCCGCGGATCTTTTTCCGGGCGAGCGGTCACCTCGTCCCCCGCCTGGTCACGGCGAGCGATCCACCCGACGAGGTGATCGACCGGGAACGGGACGTGGGCCGATCGGCTCATCCGGGCCCGGCGACGGGTGCGTACCCCCTGCACCCGATGGAGCGTCGATCGCTCCGCCGGTGTCCGCACCCCACAGGGAGAAGGAACCGATGACCGTTGACGAACGGGCGCTCCACGAGCTGATCGTGGAGTCCGAAGACCTGCAGGTCGATGCCCTGCGCGACATGGAGGGCATCCGGGCCGACCTGGCCGACGGTCGAGCGGATCGCCTCCGCAACGGCGTCGACCCCGACGAGGCACACGAGTTCGCCGAGAACCGGCGCCGGCTCCTTGCGGACGACGGGTTCGGTCTCTCGACCCTCGCCGCCGTCGGTGGCCTCGGCACCGCCTTCGCCGCCGCCATGACGACCATGTTCGGTGCACCGGCCGGTGCACAGGGCAGCGGCGACGACGTCGACGTGATGGTGCTGCAGACGGCGTCATCGCTCGAGAACCTCGCCGTCGCCACCTACGACGCCGCCCTCGGCCTGGACTTCATCAAGGACGGCAACCCGGTCGTGAAGAAGTTCGCCCAGACCACGATGAAGCAGCACCAGGAGCACGGCGACGCCTTCAAGGGCGCCACCAAGACGCTCGGAGGCGAGGAGCAGACCGAGCCGAACCCGAAGTACCTGAAGGTCGTGAACGACGCCAAGCCGGGTCTCAAGGATCCGGCGGCCGTGGTGGAGCTGGCGATGGCCCTCGAACAGGTCGCCACCCAGACCTACGTGGCGAACCTCTCGCTGCTGAACGACACGACGTCCAAGGAGCTCATGGCGAGCGTGATGGGCGTCGAATCGCAGCACCTCGCCACGCTGCGGGCGGTGAACGCGCTCCTCGCCGGCGGCGGAGCCGATCTCATCGCCATCCCCACGGACCTGGCCAAGCTCCCGGCCGCGGCCGGGAGCGTGGCGTTCCCCGAGCCGTTCGAGGGCACCGAGAAGGCGAGCCCGCCCGAAGAAGGAGCCGTGCAGTGAAGCAGCAGATCGATCCCACCATGGACACCACCACCGGTCCCTCGGTCGAGCGCCGTGGCATGAACC
>DATMGQ010000135.1:0-5735 GCA_035555395.1 Acidimicrobiales bacterium | reverse complement strand
CCGAGTCCGGCCAGGCCGCGCTCGACGCCAACGCCTACGTCCAGGAGACGTGCGGGTTCCCGCTGGCCGGGTTCTGAGCTCGGTCGCTGCCGTCGCCCCCCCGAGCAGCGGGCTCGACCCGTCGCAGCCGAGATCGAGACCGGTTCGGGACCGCTGATCGGGTGACCCGGGGCCCCGGCGGCCCGTACGATCCCCGGATGCACCGCACCTCGCTCCGCGCCGCCCTGCTCGTGTCGATCGCCTGCCTCCTGTTCGCCGGATGCGGCGCCTCGGGCGGCGACGATGCAGCTGATGAGCCGACCACCACCAAGGCCGAGGCCACCACCACGACCGAGACCGACACCACCGAGGTCGACACCACGGACGTCGAGACCACCGAGGTGGACGATCCCGAGGGCGGCGAGATCTGCGAGCCGCTGCAGGTGCTGAGCGACTTCGACTCCGAGTCGGCCGAGCTGATCGACGAGGGCGACTGGCCGACGATCCAGGCCTACTTCGTGGAGCACACCGACGACGTGCTCGCCGCCTACGACGACGCGATCGCGCTCGACACCGAGCTGAGCTCGGACCTCGAGGAGCTCCGGGGCATCACCGAGGGCACGGCGGACCTCGCCGCTGACTCGAGCAGCCTGGAGGAGCTCGGCACCCGCCTCCTCGACGATCCCGACATCGCCTCCGCTGGCGAGGCCGGCTTCCGCCTCAACGAGTTCGCCCAGGAGAACTGCGGGTTCTCCACCGGCGGCAACTAGCGGCCACCGGCTGGCGACGGGATCGGGGCGGGGGAGCGGCGGCCGGTACGGTGGCCCGCCATGGCCAAGGCACCCGTACTCACCCCCCAGGCTGACGACTTTCCCCGCTGGTACCAGGACGTCCTGGCCAAGGCGGAGCTGGCGGACAACGGGCCGGTGCGCGGCACGATGGTCATCCGCCCCTACGGCTACGGCCTGTGGGAGCGGATGGTCGACGAGGTCGACGCCCGCATCAAGGACGCCGGGGCCGAGAACGCCTACTTCCCGCTGTTCATCCCCGAGAGCTACCTGACCCGGGAGGCCGAGCACGTCGAGGGGTTCAGCCCCGAGCTGGCCGTGGTCACCCATGCCGGCGGGAGCGAGCTCGAGGAGCCCGTCGTCGTCCGCCCCACCAGCGAGACGGTCATCGGCGAGTTCATGGCCAAGTGGGTCAACAGCTACCGGGACCTGCCCCTGCTGCTCAACCAGTGGGCCAACGTCGTGCGGTGGGAGATGCGGACCCGCATCTTCCTTCGCACCTCCGAGTTCCTCTGGCAGGAGGGCCACACCGCCCACGCCACCGAGGCCGACGCCAGCGCCTACGCCCTGCAGATCCTCGAGGACGTGTACCGGGACTTCATGGTCGAGGTCCTCGCCATGCCCGTGCACATCGGCCGCAAGACGAAGCAGGAGCGCTTCGCCGGGGCGACCAACACCCTCGCCTGCGAGGCGATGATGGGCGACGGCAAGGCCCTCCAGATGGGCACGAGCCACGAGCTCGGTCAGAACTTCGCCAAGGCGTTCGACATCAAGTACCAGAGCGCCGAGGGCGCCGAGGCGCTGTGCTGGACCACCAGCTGGGGCGTGTCGACCCGCATGATGGGCGGCCTGATCATGTGCCACGGCGACGACCGGGGCCTGGTGATCCCGCCTCGCCTGGCGTCGAACCAGGTGGTCGTGCTGGTGATCAAGGACGAGGAGGGCGTCGGCGAGGCGGCCCAGGCGCTCGTGGACGAGATCAAGGCCGAGGGCATCCGCGTGAAGCTCGACGACCGCACCGACACCTCCTTCGGCCGCCGGGCCACCGCCTGGGAGCTGAAGGGCGTGCCGATCCGGGTCGAGGTCGGTCCGCGGGACCTGGTCAACGGCGAGGTCACGGTCGTGCGGCGCGACACCGGTGAGAAGAGCCAGGTCGGCATCGCCGGGCTCGCCTCGGACCTCCCCGGGATCCTCGAGGGGATCCAGGCCGACCTGCTGGCTGCGGCCACGGCCAAGCGGGACGCCCGCACGGTCACCGTCTCGACCATCGACGAGGCCCGTGAGGCCGCCCAGACCGGCTTCGCCCGCATCCCGTGGGCGTCGCTCGGCGAGGAGGGCGAGGCCATCCTCGCCCGCGACGCCATCACGGTCCGCTGCCTGCAGTCGGCCGACGGCGGCGTACCCGCCACCGAGGACGAGCCCGGCGTCATCGCCATCGTCGCCCGCGCCTACTGACGGCGTCGGGCCCCGACCCGACGCGAATCGGGTCACCTGTGCCGCCACCGGAGGCACAGACGACCCGAATCTGCCCAGTCCGACGCAATCGGGTCACGCGTGCCGTCAGGGGCGGCTCGCGTGACCTGATTCCGGTTGGTCAGTCGGCGAGGGCCAGGGGCGAGGTGGCGGGGGCGGTGGCCTCGGCTCGGCTGATGCCGAGGGCGGCGGCGCTGGTGAGCACGCCGCCGACCACCAAGACCGTCCAGACCCGGTCGAAGCGGTCGAGCAGGTCGACGCCCGCAGCCTGCTGGGTGACGAGCGCCAGGGTGAACGCCACGCCGAGCGTGCCGCCGAACTGGCGGATCGCCTGGTTGGCGCCGCCGCCGACCCCGCCGCGCTCGGGCGGCAGCGCTTGGGCGACGGTGCTGGCGAGCTGGGGGAGCACCAGGGCCACGGCGAGTCCGGTGAGGATCATCGACGGGAAGAAGTCCCGCAGGTAGGCGGGGTGGTCGGTGAGGACCAGCACCCGCCAGAGCCCGGCGGCGGCGAACACCAGCCCGCCGGCGACGAGCAGCGGCCGCTGGCCGACCCGGCCAGCCAGCTTCCCGAACCGAGGAGCGAGGATGGCCACGAGCAGGGGACCGGGGGTGACGCCCAGGCCCGCCCGCAGCGTGGAGTACCGCCAGGCCTCCTCGAGGAACAGCAGCGAACCGAGGAACATCGCGGTGAAGGCCACGCCGAAGGCGAAGGTGGCCACGTTCGCCCAGCGGTAGTTGGGGATCGACAGCAGCTCGAGGTCGAGGACGGGCGCGTGCGTGCGCTGTTGGTGCGCCACGAACCCGATGAGCAGGACGGCTGCGGCGGCCAGCGTGGCGATCGTGCGGGGATCGGTCCAGCCCCAGTCGGGCGTCTGCACCACGGCGTAGGAGGCGAGGGCCGCCACGAGGGCGATGAGCACGGCGCCGACCAGCGCGGGGATCTTCGCCTCCGGGTCGCGTGACTCCTGGAGGATGCGGAGGCCGACGGCGATGATGCCGATCCCGATCGGCACGTTGATCAGGAACACCCAGCGCCAGCCGACGGCGTCGACGATCACGGCGCCGAGCGTCGGACCGACCGCTCCGGCTGCGGCGCCCATGGCGCCCCAGATGGCGACGGCGACGGGCAGGCGGTCGCGGGGGAAGGCGCGCATCACGAGGGCGAGCGACGCCGGGATGACGGCCGCGGCCCCCACCGCCTGGATCACCCGGAAGCCGTTGAGGACGGCGACCGAAGGGGCGGCGGCGCAGGCCGCCGATCCGAGCGTGAACAGGGCGGTGCCCAGCAGGAAGACCCGCTTGTGGCCGAGCCGGTCGGCGAGCTTGCCCGCAGGGACGAGCAGGGCGGCGAAGGCGATGGTGTACCCGTTCAGCACCCACGACAGCGACGACGGGCTGGCGCCGGAGAACGACGCGCTGATGTCGGGGAACGCCACGAACAGCACCGTCGTGTCGAGGAAGGTGATGAGCACCGCCATGCCCGCCACGGCCAGCGTGCGCTGGGCGTGGCGGGCCGGGTCAGCCGCCGCGGGGAGGGCGGCCGTGGTCGGGGCGGTCACCGGAGGCGCTCGATGATGGTGGCGTTGGCCAGGCCGCCGGCCTCGCACATCACCTGGAGCCCGAGGTGGGCGTCGCGCTGCTCCATGGCGTTGAGCAGGGTGGCGGTGAGGCGGGCGCCCGAGGCGCCGAGGGGGTGGCCCAGGGCGATGGCGCCGCCGTTCACGTTGACCTTGTCGAGGTCGGCGTCGAGCTCCGCTGCCCATCCGAGGACGACGCTGGCGAACGCCTCGTTGATCTCGACGAGATCGATGTCGGCAAGCGTCATGCCCGCCCGCTCGAGCACCTTGCGGGTGGCCGGGATGGGCGCGGTGAGCATCATCAGCGGGTCGTCGCCGGACACCGCGAAGGTGTGGAACCGGGCCCGGGGCTGGAGGCCGTGCGCCCGCGCGTACTCCTCGGAGGTGATCAGGACGGCGGCGGCCCCGTCGCTGATCTGCGACGAGTTGGCCGCGGTGACGACCCAGGGAAGGTCCGGGTAGCGGGCCTCCCACTCGGGAGAGCGGAAGGCGGCGGGCAGCTTGGCCAGGCCCTCGAGCGTGCCGCCGGTGCGGATGCCCTCGTCGACGGTGACCTCGTGCAGCCCCCCGTCGGGCCCGGGTGCCTTGAGCGCGAGCAGCTCGCGCTCGAACCGGCCTTGCGCCGTGGCCTCGGCGGCGAGGCGGTGCGAGCGGAGGCTGAACTCGTCGACGTCGGCGCGCGACAGGCCCCACCGGGCGGCGATGCGCTCAGCGGCGACGCCCTGGGGGATGAGGCCGTCGGGGTAGCGGACCCGGAACCCGGCGCTGAAGGGGTCGGCGGTGACTGCGGACCCCATCGGCACCCGGCTCATCGACTCGACGCCGGTGGCGAGCACGACGTCGTAGGCGCCGGCGTCGATCCCCTGGGCACCGAAGGCGGCGGCCTGCTGGGACGAACCGCACTGCCGGTCGACCGTGGTGGCGGGCACCGACTCGGGGAGCCCGGCGGCGAGGGCGGCGTTGCGGGTGACGTTGAGCGACTGCTCGCCCACCTGCGAGACGGCGCCGCCGATGACGTCGTCGACGTCGACGGGCTCGATGCCCGTCCGCTCGACGAGGCCGCGGATGGCCGCCGCCTCCAGGTCCACCGGGTGGACGCCGGCGAGGGCGCCGGTGGGCTTCCCCCGGCCGATCGGCGTGCGGACCGCATCGATGATCACGGAGCGGGACATGGGCACCTCCAGGTCTGACGCAGCCCGCCTTGGGTTGCATGACGCAACCTAGCAAGTCAGTCTCATGATGCAACTCACGGGTCCGTGACGTGCGCCACTCGGCGCCGTCGGCCTCAGCTGCGGCGGATGACCTTGCGCCCGTCGGTGGCCGACCACCGGTCGACCACGAGCAGGTCATCGGCGACCCCGATGGTGACGACGGTGTCCAGGTCGATGGCGTACAGGTCGCCGCCGCCGGGCGGCTCGTCCACCCCCAGGTCGGCGAAGTACTCGCCCAAGATGCGAGCGGCCGCGTCGGGATCGATCTTCACGGCCCGCCCCGTGAGCTTCACGTCGCCCTCGCCGGGATCGTCGGCCCCCTCCTTGACCTTGCGCGACTCCCACGGGATGCCG
Organism: Acidimicrobiales bacterium; assembly: GCA_035555395.1. Lineage (GTDB taxonomy): Bacteria > Actinomycetota > Acidimicrobiia > Acidimicrobiales > Iamiaceae > Aquihabitans. Next base: position 351 of record DATMGQ010000135.1, on the reverse strand, counting down.
TGCAGGGCGATCCGCGGGTCCCGCGCCAGGTCGGCGCCCTTGCGGGAGTCCGGCATGGAGCCGATGAGCAGCTGGTCGTCCCGGAAGAACGGGTCGATGCCGCTGATGCGGGGCGAGCCGTCGGCCCGGATCGTGGCCAGCACGCAGTTGGTGGTGGCGGCGATGATGCCGCGGGCCCGCTGGGCGAGCTCGGGTTCGGCCTGGGCGAAGTCGTTCCACGTCGTCATCCCCTCATCTTCCCCCAGGGGTCTGACACTCAGGATGTAGGGGTTCCTGGTCGGGGTCGGGTCTGACCCACCCTCTGACTGGCTTCGTGCCCTGTCGCTGATTCGTCGGCCCGGCCCTGGCCAG
>DATMGQ010000134.1:0-14505 GCA_035555395.1 Acidimicrobiales bacterium | reverse complement strand
GGGGCCAGCCCCGTGGCAGCCGTCGCCATCGGCGGCACCTTCGGACTCGTCCGGGGGAGCGCGGTCTACCTCGGCCGCTCGGCCACGTCGCCCGCCGCGCTCGGCGAGGTGCACGCCCGCCTCGACGCCTTCGGCCCCACGGCCCGCCTCGCGGCGCTCGTGGTGCAGCTGCTCGCCGCCGTCACCCTGGCCGGTGCAGCGTGGGGCCTCGGCCCGGCGGCCGTCCTCGCCGTCGCATCGGCCGCGGCGGTGGCCGTGGCCAACCGGTCACCGCGCGACGCCGTCCACGCCTGACCCCACCGCACCCGACGACCCGCGCGTGATCACGACCCTGCACGATCCGGTCGTCAGCGCCGACGGCCGCGAGCTGCGACTCGACGTCCAGGTCACCTACGCGCCGGGCACCATCGAGCCGGCGGCCGTGTCGTTCCGGGTCGAGTCCGGCGAGCTCGCCACCGCCGATGCCTCGGTCCTCCCGCTCGTGCCCGCCGCGTTCGTGCTGGCCTGCCGGATCGGCCAGGACCTCCGGGTCACCGAGCCGCTCCCGCCCGCGGTGCACGCCGGCGCCCGGCACGTCGCCGGGCTGCTCCAGCGCTGGTACGGCTGGCGGCCCGCCGAGCTCATCGCCCCGCTCGGCCCCGAGACCGTGCGGCCGGCCTGGGCCCACCGCCGGCGCGGCCGGGGCGTGTTCTTCACCCGCGGGGTCGACTCGTGGGGCACCCTGCTCGACCTGCTCGACGGGCCCCGCCACCGACGGCCCACCCACCTGGTCACGCTCGACAACGAGGTCCACCTCGATCCCGCGGTGCGCGAGGCGCAGCTGGTGGAGACCCGGCACGCCGCGGATCGGATCGGGCTCCCGCTCGTCGTCGTCCGCACCGACGTGCGCAGCCTGCTGGACCCGCACACGGACTGGGGCACCCAGACCCACGGGTCGGTCCTGGCCGGCGTGGGGCTCCTGCTGCGGTCGACGCTCGAGCAGGTGGTGATCGCCCCGACCCACTGGACTCCGCTCGTGCGGCCCTGGGGCTCGCACCCGGACCTCGACCCGGCGTGGTCGCTCCCGGACCTCGTCGTGACGCACCACGACGGCGGTGAGATGCGCTGGCAGCGGGTGCGGCGGATCACCGCCGACCCGGTCGCCGCGGACACCTTGATGGTGTGCTGGCAGGGGACCGGCACCCGCAACTGCGGCCGGTGCGAGAAGTGCCTCCGCCTCCGCACCTCGCTCGTGCTGCTCGGACGAGACCAGGCTGCGGCCGACCGCTTCGACGTCGCGTTCGACCCCGCCGCCATCACGTCGGAGCTGGTCGTGAGCCCGCACCCGTGGTGCGACACGATGGACCACCTCGACCGCGTCGGCTTGGCTGCGGACCCGCTCCGGCAGCGGTGGGAGCAGGTCCGGGTCGAGGGCCGCCCGGCGCTCTGGTTCCAGACCCGGCCGGTCCAGCCCCGGCTCCCGGTGGCGGTCGACGAGGCGGTCCCGGCCAGCGACCGACCCGACGGCCTCTCGGCCCTCGGCCGGCGGCTCGCGGCGCTCGGCCTGCGGATCGACCACGAGTCGCCGGCGACCCCCGCCTGCGGGCTCCTCCTCGCCCGGTCGAACGACGGCGCGTGGGCCATCTCCCCGCAGCCCCCGGCCGAGCGAGGAGGCCCGATCCCGCTGGCCGAGCTCCGGGCCGAGCACCTGGCGGCCGTGCTCGATGCCCTGGGCGCCGATCCGGCCGACGCCGTCCCGTTCCGGCCCGACGGCCAGGACCCGCCTCCCGTGGTTCCGGAGCCTCCCGGCTGGACCGCGTCCGGCGACGCGGCCACCGCACGCCGGTAGCGTCGACGCCATGTGCGGCCGGTACGTCTCCTCGTCCACCCCCGATGAGATCGCCCAGTACTTCGACGCCGACGAGCAACCCGAGCAGGCGCTCGAGCCGTCGTGGAACGTGGCGCCCACCGACGACGTGTACGTCGTGCTCGAGGACGACGGCGTCCGCCGCGTCGCCGAGCACCACTGGGGCCTCGTGCCGTTCTGGGCCAAGTCGCCCGCCATCGGCTCCAAGATGATCAACGCCCGCGCCGACGGCATCGCCACCAAGGGGGCGTTCAAGGACTCGTTCGCCCGCAAGCGCTGCATCGTCCCGGCCGACGGCTTCTACGAGTGGCGAGCGGTGCCCGGCCAGAAGGTCAAGCAGCCGTACCTGATCACCCGCCGGACCGGCGAGCCGCTCGCGTTCGCCGGGCTGTGGTCCAGCTGGCGGTCGCCGGACTCCGACGGCAGCGAGCGGCTGCGCTCCGCCACGATCATCACCACCACGCCGAACGAGCTGATGGCCACGCTCCACGACCGGATGCCGGTGATCCTGCCCGCCAGCGCCTGGGACGAGTGGCTCGACCCGGAGCACGCCGACCTCGATGCCTTGGAGCGCCTCCTCGTCCCGGCGCCCGAGGACCTGCTGGAGCTGCGGCCTGTGTCCACCGACGTGAACAGCGTCCGGAACCAGGGACCGCACCTGATCGACCCCGTGGAGCCGCCTGCGGTCCAGGGCAGCCTGCTCGACCTCGAAGCGCCGGGCGGGTGAACGGCCGGACCGGTCGGTCCGACCTCCGTCGGCGGTGGCACCGGTCCGTCCTCCGCCTGCAGGGCCACCTGGACGGCGAGGCCGCCGACCGGATCCTGCCGTGGGCCTTCGCCGCCGCGACCTTCGCGGTGTTCCTCGCCCTCGACGCGGCGGTGCTCCGCTCGTTGGAGGGCGGGAGCGGCCTGGGCCCGTGGCTGCAGGCCGCGTGGCGGCGCGAGCACGGCGGTGCCGGCACGCCCCTCGGAGGCGTCGATCCCGCCCGGGGCGCCTGGTCGTTCATCGCCGAGCCGGTCCTGTGGGCCGGCCGGTCCGTGCCGCCCGAGGCCGTGTTCGCCGTGGTCCAGGCGGCGGCCATCGCCATCGCCATCGTCCCGCTCTGGCGCCTGGCACGGGAGGAGGCCCACCTGCGCGTCGGCGCCTCGTCGGTGATCGTGGCCGCCTTCGTGCTGGCCCCGGCCCTGCACCGGGCGAACCTGGCGGCGTTCCACCCCGAAGCCGTGGCCCTGCCGCTGCTGCTGTGGGCCTACCTCTCGGCCTGCCGCGGGCACTGGAAGCGCTACGCCGTGCTCGTGGCGCTCGTCCTCGCGTGCGGGGCCTCCCTCGGCCTGACCGTGGCGGGGCTCGGGCTGGTGCTGTTCCTCACGGGCCAGCGCCGTCCCGGCTGGATCACGGCCCTCGTGGGGGTGGGCTGGTCCGTCCTCGCCGTCGTGGTGGTCGGCCCCGACCTGCCGGACCGCACCCTCACGCCGGCCGGGGAGTTCGTGGCCCGCGCCACCGGCCCGCTCGCGGTGATCCCCGAGGTGGTGGCCCACCCCGTCACCCGGGGCGCCGAGCTCCTGTCCGAGCCCGCCGTCTTGTTCCTCGTCCTCGTGCTGGCCCCGCTCCTGTTCCTCCCGATGGTGGCGCCGCGCCGCCTCTCCGGTGCGCTCCCGTGCCTCGCGCTGGCGATGATCGCCGACGCCGCCGTCCAGGAGGCGGCCCAGCGCGGCGTCATCGGCCTGGCCCCGGCCGGTGCCCACATCGCGCCGGCGCTCGCGTTCGTCTTCATCGCCCTCGTCTTCGCGCTCGAGCGCATCGGGACGCCGAGCGTGATCCGGGTGAACGTCGACCGTCGGGTCCTGATCGCCCTGCTCGCCGGCGCCACCCTCTTCTTCGTCACCGAAGCGCCGACGTCGCCCTACCGCCAGCCGTGGGCCTGGGGCAGCCAGGACGCCGTCGACGGCGCCCGTCTGGAGGCAGCAGACCGGATCGGCCCCTCCGGAGCGGTGGCGGTGTCGCCCTCGTCCACCGCGCTCGTGGCCGATCGGGCCGACGTGACGGAGCTGCCGCTCGACGCCAGCAACCTCACGCGTGACCGGTTGGCCGGGCGCATCACCGATGCCCGCTGGATCCTGCTCGACACCAACGGGCGGGATCCGGTGACCCGTCGGCCGTACTGGCCGGCTGCGGACCGGCAGCGGGTGGTGGGGATCCTCGGCGAGGCCGGCTACGAGGTGACCTACGCCGCCGAGGGCGTCTACCTGCTGGAGCCGGCCGAGCCCGGCTGAACCGCGGCAGCGTGGCCTCGGGCCACGAGCGCCTCGCGGAGCCGGTCGGCGGTGGCGGCCAGTGCCTCCTGGGACACCGAGCCGTCCGCCTTGGCGAAGTCCAGGTCACGCTCGGACTCGATCGGGATCACGTGGAGGTGGGTGTGGGGTACCTCGAGGCCGGCGATGATCATGCCGATCCGGCCCGGCGCGAAGGCATCGGTCTGGGCCTGGCCGATGGCCTTGGCCACCACCATCAGGTGGGCGGCGACGTCGTCGTCGAGGTCGATCCAGTGGTCCACCTCGGCCCGCGGCACGACGAGCGCGTGGCCGGGGGTGATCGGCGCGATCGTGAGGAAGACCACGCAGGTGTCGTCGGTCCAGACGAAGTGGCCGGGGATCTCGCCGTCGATGATGCGGGTGAAGAGCGATGCCATGGCCCGGAGCCTAGGGAGGCCGTCGCGCCGCCCGCGGGGAGCCGCTCGCTTCCCGTCCCTGGTGGGAGGGGTCAGTAGGCTTGGAGGATGGCCGTGAGCAACGTTCCCGTCGCGCCCTCCGAGGGCGTCGATGCGACGGGGGAGGACCGGATCCTCACCATCCCGAACGTCATCTCGCTCATCCGCCTGCTGTGCATGCCGTGGTTCCTGTACCTGCTGTTCGGCCAGGACGACCCGCTGGCGGCCGCGGTCCTGATGGGTGCGCTCGGCGCCACCGACTGGATCGACGGCTACATCGCCCGGCACTACCACCAGGTCTCCAAGGTCGGGAAGGTCCTCGACCCGGTGGCCGACCGGCTCCTGTTCTTCATCGGCATCGGCGGCATCCTCGCCTACGGCGCCGTTCCCGTCTGGTTCGCGGTGATGATCCTCGTGCGCGAGGTCGTCGTCGCCGTCACCACCGTGGTGCTCGGCGCGATGGGCGCCCGGCGCGTCGACGTCACCTGGTTCGGCAAGGCCGGCACCTTCTGCCTGATGATCGCGTTCCCGATGTTCCTCGCGTCCGAAGCGGCCTTCTCGCAGGCCGATGCGTGCCGCGTGATCGCCTGGGGCTTCGGCATCCCGGGCCTCGTCCTGAGCTACTACTCGTGGGCGATGTACCTGCCGCTCGGGCTCAAGGCGCTCGAGCTGGGCCGGGCCGATCGGGCCGCCGCGGAGGGCGCGACCAGCTGATCCTGTCTGCACCCCTCGCTGGGGTGGGTAGGTTCGGACCCATGAAGGCCGTGATCATGGCAGGAGGCGAGGGCACCCGCCTGCGCCCCCTCACCTCGAACTGCCCGAAGCCGATGCTGCCGCTGGCGAACCGGCCGATGATGGAACACATCGTCGGACTGCTGAAGCAGCACGGCATCACCGAGATCGTGGTGACGGTGGCGTTCCTCGCCAACCAGATCCGCACCTACTTCGGAGACGGCTCCGAGTTCGGCGTGCGCATGGTGTACGCCACCGAGGACCAGCCCCTCGGCACCGCCGGCTCGGTCCGCAACGCCATGGACGAGCTCGACGAGACCTTCCTCGTCATCTCCGGCGACGTGCTCACCGACATCGACCTCGGCAAGGTCCTCGACTTCCACGCCCAGAGCGGGGCCATGGCCACCATCGGCCTGGTCCACGTCGAGAACCCGCTCGAGTTCGGCATCGTGATCACCCGGGAGGACGGCTCGATCGAGCGCTTCCTGGAGAAGCCCACCTGGGGCCAGGTGTTCAGCGACACCATCAACACGGGCATCTTCGTGCTGGAGCCGGAGATCTTCGACTTCATCCCCGAGGGCCGGCCGGTCGACTTCTCGAGCGAGGTCTTCCCGGCGCTGCTCGAGGCGGGCAAGCCGCTGTTCGGGGCCGTCGCCGAGGGCTACTGGGAGGACGTCGGCACGCTCGAGTCCTACGTGTCGGCCCACAAGGACGTCATGGACGGCCGGGTCGTCGTCGACGTCCCCGGGTTCGAGTTCGGCCAGGGCATCTGGATCGGGGAGGGGGCCGAGGTCCACCCCGACGCCAAGATCGAGGGCTTCGCCATCATCGGCGAGAACAGCCGGGTCGAGGCCGGCGCCCGCCTGGGCGACTACACGGTCCTCGGCGGCAACGTCCGGGTCCGCGGCGACGCCGACCTCGAGCGCAGCGTCGTGCACGACAACGCCTACCTCGCCGAGGGGGTGCGCATCCGCGGCTCGGTCATCGGCCGGGCGAGCGACCTGCGCCGCGGCGCCCGCACCGACGACGGCGCCGTCATCGGCGACGAGTGCTTCATCGGCGACGACGCCCACGTCGGACCGGGTGTGAAGATCTACCCCTTCAAGACGGTCGAGGCCGGCGCCACCATCAACTCCTCGATCATCTGGGAGTCCAAGGGCGCTCGCAGCCTGTTCGGCCGCGACGGCATCTCGGGGCTGGCCAACGTCGACATCAGCCCGGAGCTGGCCGCCCGCGTCGCCATGGCGTTCGCCACCACGCTGCGCAAGGACACCACGGTCATCACCTCCCGGGACTCGTCCCGTGCGGCCCGCATGCTCAAGCGGGCGTTCATGGCCGGCCTCAACGCGAGCGGCGTCAACGTGCTCGACCTCGAGGTCGCCCCCGTCCCGGTCACCCGGTTCCTCACCCGGCAGCCGGTGGCCACCGCCGGCGTCACCATCCGGTTGGTCGAGGGCGACTCCCAGTCGGTGATGATCCGGTTCTTCGACCGCGACGGCATCGACATCACCGAGGACTCGCAGCGCAAGATCGAGCGGCTCATCGGCCGAGAGGACTTCCGGCGGGTCCTCGCCGGCGAGATCGGCGACATCGGCTTCCCGCCCCGTGCCCTCGAGCAGTACACGGCCGCCCTCGGCGAGACCGTCGACCTCGACGTGGTGCGCAACGCCTCGTTCAAGCTGGTCATCGACTACGGCTACGGCGCCACCGCCTTCGTGATGCCCAACGTGCTCGCCAAGCTCGGCGCCGACGTCCTGGGGGTCAACCCCTACGCCTCCACGCGCCAAGCCATCACGATCGACCGGGCCGACGCCACCAAGCGGGTCTCCGCCCTGGTCCTGGCCTCGGGCGCCCACCTCGGCGCCGTCCTCGACGCCGACGGCGAGCACCTGACGCTCATCGACGACACCGGCCGCGAGCTCACCGACGACGAGGCCCGCCTCGCCTTCGTCTCGCTCGTCGCCGGCCACCTGGTGGGCGACCGCATCGCCCTGCCGGTGAACACGAGCTCGGCCGCCGAGCGCCTGGTCGAGCCGCACGGCATCCGCATCCAGCACACCAAGACCTCCACCGCCGCGCTCATGGCTGCGGCCAGCGAGAGCGGGGTGGGCTTCGCGGCCAGCGGCGACGGCGGGTTCATCCTGCCCGGCTTCCTCCCGGCGTTCGACGGCGGCGCCGCGCTGGTGAAGCTGCTGGAGCTCCTCGCCCTCGAGGGCAAGCGCCTGTCGGCCGTGCGCGACTCCCTGCCCCGCACCCACCTGGCCCACGAGACGGTGGTGACCCCGTGGGAGCAGAAGGGCCTGGTGATGCGCACGCTGGTCGAGCTGAGCAAGGACCGCCGCCTGGAGCTCATCGACGGCGTGAAGGTCCTCCACGACGACGGCTGGGTCCTCGCCCTGCCCGATCCCGAGGAGCCGGTGACCCACATCTGGGCCGAGGCGGCCGACACCGCGGGCGCCCGTTCGCTGGCCCAGGAGTACGTGCGCCGCATCCGCCAGACCCTGCGCTGAGGGCATCCTCAACCGTGAACCTGAGCGTGAGGGTTGCGCTCGCCGTGCTGGTCGACGCGGTGGGATAGCCTCGACCTCCATGAACGTCCCCGATGATCTGAAGTACTCCAGCGACCACGAATGGATCCGGGTCGACGGCAACCGCATCACGATCGGCATCACCGACTACGCGCAGGACGCGCTCGGCGACGTCGTGTTCGTGCAGGTCCCCGAGCAGGGCGCACTGGTCGCCGCGGGGCAGAGCATCAGCGAGGTCGAGTCCACCAAGTCCGTGTCGGACATCTACGCCCCGCTCGCCGGCACCATCGCCGAGGTCAACGCCGACCTCGAGACCACCCCCGAGCAGCTCAACAGCGACCCCTACGGCGACGGCTGGATCTGCGTGATCGAGGTCCAGGACGTGGCCGCCGTCGACGGCCTGCTGGACGCCGCCGCCTACCAGAAGCTGATCGAGGGCTGATCCGACGTCGTCCGGCCCTCGCGCCGGCCCCTGGGCCCTTCGGAAGGAGGAAGCGATGAGCGACGTGTTCTGCACCAACTGCGGGCACCGCAACCAAGCAGGCTCCAACTTCTGCTCGTCGTGCGGCCAGCCGCTCGAGCGTGCCGTCGAGGAGCCCGCGACCATCACCTTCAGCCTGGACTCCGAGTCCGGCGAGCTCATCGAGGTCGACCTCGACTCCGTCCCCGCGGGCGGGCGCCTGGTCGTCACCCGAGGCCCCAACACCGGTTCCGAATGGGACCTGGAGCACGTCATCACCACCGCCGGCCGCCATCCCGACAGCGACATCTTCCTCGACGACGTGACGGTGTCGCGCCGCCACGTCGAGATCGAGCAGACCACCTCCGGGTCGGTCGTGCGCGACGTCGGCTCGCTGAACGGCACCTACCTCAACCAGCAGCGCATCGAGGGCGACACGCCCATCGCCAACGGCGACGAACTGCAGGTCGGCAAGTTCAAGCTGGTGTACGTGGCCGGAGAGGAGGACGGACGATGACCGATCACCTCTCCATCGGCGAGGTCCTCTCGCTGCTCCAGGAGGAGTTCCCCGACGTCACCATCTCGAAGATCCGGTTCCTCGAGAGCCAGGGGCTCATCGACCCGGAGCGGACGCCGTCGGGCTACCGCAAGTTCTACGAGGCCGACATCGACCGCCTGCGCTGGATCCTCGTGCAGCAGCGCGAGCACTTCCTCCCGCTGAAGGTCATCAAGGACCGCCTGGCCGACCCCGAGGCCGGCCACGGGGAGCTGCTGCTCTCCGACGGCACCCCGCCGCCGGCCGCGCCCGCTCCGTCCGCCTCCGAGCCGGTCGAGCCCGAGCCGGTCCCGGTGGCCGAGGACTCGCCCGCCCACGTGGCGCAGGTCGTGGCCACCGCCACCGCCGACCTCGCCGCGGCCAGCGCCGAGGCCGTCCTCGACGAGGCCGCCGCCGAGGACGCCCAGCCCATCTGGATGGTCGACCTCGCCAAGGCCTCGGCCGCCACCAAGGCCAACGCCGCGGCGGCCGAGGCCCGCCAGCCGCTCCAGGTCGACGCCGGCCCCACCGAGGTCAGCCTCACCGCCCAGGAGCTGTGCCTGGCCGCGGACATCAGCCGCGACGCGCTGCGGGCGCTCGAGCAGTACGGCCTCATCGCCGGCCGCCCGCTGGGCGACGACGTGTTCTACGACGGCGACTGCCTCCTCATCGCCACCAAGTCGGCCGGGTTCCTCGATCGAGGCGTCGAGGCCCGCCACCTCCGCATGTACAAGGTCGCCGCCGAGCGCGAGGCCGGCTTCCTCGAGCAGCTCACGATGCCGCTGCTCAAGCAGCGCAACCCGCAGGCCCGCCGCGAGGCGGTGGAGCTGGTCGAGGAGCTGTCGGACCTGGGCCACGACCTCCGGTCGGCCCTCCTGCGCGCCAACCTCCGGCGCCACCTCGACCAGGCCTAGGACCGGGTGGCCGCACCCTCCGCCGCCGAGCCCCAGCTCCTCGCCGGCCCCGACGAGCTCGATCGCCACGTCCGCGACCTCGCGGCCGCCATCAGCGCCGACCACCCCGACGGCGTCACGCTCGTCGGCATCCTCAAGGGCTCGGTGGTGTTCCTCTCGGACCTGGCCCGCCGCCTCACCGTGCCCACCCGGCTCGAGCTGGTGGCCGTCGCGCCCTACGACGGCGCCGCCACCCGCACCCGCGTGGTGAAGGACCTCGACCGGTCGGTGGCGGGGGAGCACCTCGTGCTCGTCAGCGGCATCGTCGACACCGGCCTCACCGCCGACTTCCTCCTGCGCCACCTGGCCGACCAGGAGCCGGCGAGCCTGCGCCTCTGCACCTTGGCCGACAAGCGGGCCCGGCGCATCCTCCCGATCGCGGTCGACTACGTCGCCATCGACGCGCCCGACGCGTTCCTCCTCGGCTACGGCCTCGACTACGCCGGCCGCTACCGGAACCTCCGCGGCCTCTGGACCGCCGATGCGGCCGCCCTGGCCGACGATCCCGACCGGTTCGTCGCCCAGCTCCACGGCACCGCCTGAACTTCGGGGTGCCGGGTCGGGCGGGGGAGCCGCGGCGGTAGGCTGCGGTCGATGGCCGAGATGGAGCTCGTCGGAGTGCGCGTGGAGATGCCGAGCAGCTCGCCGATCGCGCTGCTCCGCGAGGTGGGCGGCGCCGGGCGGGTCCTGCCGATCTTCATCGGCGCCCCCGAGGCCACGGCCATCGCCTTCGCGCTCGAGGAGGTCGTGACGCCCCGGCCGATGACCCACGACCTGCTCCAGAACGTGCTCGACGACCTCGGCGTGAGCCTGGAGAAGATCACCGTCACCGAGCTGCGCGAGGGCGTCTTCATCGCCGAACTGGAGCTGCACGCCCACGACGGCGTGCACACCGTGTCCAGCCGGCCGTCCGACGCCATCGCCCTCGCCGCCCGCACCGGGGCCCCGATCTTCGCCGCCGAGGCCGTGCTCGACGAGGCCGGCTACCTCGAGGAGCCCGAGGACGACCCCGCCGAGGACCCGGTCCAGAGCGAGGAGATCGTCGAGGAGTTCCGCGACTTCATCGACTCGGTCAACCCCGAGGACTTCGCCACCTGACCCTGTGCTGCAGGTCCACCCGGCCTCAGCCCGAGCCGGACGTCGAAGGTTCGCCATTGACCCCGCGCGCGGCGTCTCTTAGGGTTGCACGTACGTAGTTACGGGCGTGTGGTCCGTACGACCCAGCAGATGCGTGCGAGAGGCCGGGTGACATGACCCAGAACTACAGCGGCAAGAAGGCAGCGGAGATCGTCGGGATCAGCTACCGCCAGCTCGACTACTGGGCCCGCACCGACCTCATCCGCCCGTCGGTCGCCGACGCGGCGGGCAGCGGCAGCCGCCGGCAGTACAGCTACCGGGACCTGCTCGAGCTCAAGGTCGTGAAGTCGATGCTCGACGCCGGCATCAAGCTCGAGTCGGTGCGCACCGCCTTCGAGTACCTCCGCGTGGAGCTGGGCGAGAACGTCTCGTCGGCCCGCCTGGTCATCGGCGGCGGCAAGGCCATCCTCGTCCGCGACGACGCCGAGCTGCTCGACGTCATCAACACCGGCCAGTTCGTGATGACCAGCCTGCTCTCGCTCGACGGTGTCCAGGCCGAGATCGACGCCGCGGTCCGGGAGCTGAGCCCCAGCGCCAAGCCGGCGGCCAGCACGCCCGCGGCACCTCAGGCCGCCACCGGGAGCTGAGCCCGATCGCACCGGTCGACCCGCCGCCGCCCGTCGCCGTCGGGCTGCCCTACGAGCAGGTCGCGTTCGCCCACAACTCCGAGCGCCAGTTCGCTCGGCTGCTGGACTTCTACCGCGTCCGGTGGGAGTACGAGCCCCACACGTTCGTGCTCGAGCGCGGCGAGGACGGCTCGCCGACCTGGGCGTTCTCGCCGGACTTCTACCTGCCCGATCACGGCCGGTACATCGAGGTCACCACGCTCAACCAGAAGCTGGTCACCAAGAAGAACCGCAAGGTCCGCAAGCTGCGCGAGGTCCAGCCGCTCATCGACATCGCCCTGCTCTACCAGCGGGACTACCTCGAACTGCTGGTGAAGTACGGGCTCGAGGCGCCGTCGCAGCTCGCCGAGATCGGCGACGAGGTCCAGATCGCGGCCGAGCCGCTCGGGTTGCTGGGCCTCGGCACGCTCCACACGCCGGTCGACGAGCACGCCGCCTGGAGCGCACCGGCCGCCGGCTGACCTGGCCTTCGGGGGCGGCGAAGGCGCCCCACTACGATCGCCACGTGACGCTTCGCACCTCTCCTCTCGACGCTGCCCACCGCGCCCTCGGCGCCAAGCTGGTGGAGTTCGGCGGCTGGGACATGCCGCTCTCGTACCCCTCCGGCACGCTCGCCGAGCACCGGGCCTGCCGCACCGACGCCGTCGTGTTCGACGTCAGCCACCTCGGCACCGTCCGCATCGGCGGCCCCGACGCCCTCGAGCGCCTGCAGCGGGCGTTCACCAACGACCTGAACAAGGTGGGCCCGGGCCGGGCGCAGTACACGCACCTGCTCAGCCCCAACGACGCCTCGGTGGTCGACGACATCATCGTGTGGTGGATCGACGACGAGTCGTTCGACGTCATGCCCAACGCCTCGAACACCAGCGGCGTGTCCAACGCGCTGGGGGAGGGGGCGGTCGACGTCACCGAGACCCGTGCCGTCCTCGCCCTCCAGGGCCCGGCTGCCCGCCGGAAGCTGCACGCCATCTGGCCCGAGGCCGCCGCCATCGGCCGCTTCCACGTGCAGCGCATGACCTGGAACGGCATCGACTGCGTCGTCGCCGGCACCGGGTACACCGGTGAGGACGGCCTGGAGGTCGCCGTCCCGGCCGAGCAGGCCACCGAGCTGTGGGACGCCGTGCTCGCCGCCGGGTTCCAGCCCGCCGGCCTCGGCGCCCGTGACACGCTCCGCCTCGAGGCGGCCCTGCCCCTCCACGGCCACGAGCTGGGCCAGGGCATCACCACCCTCCAGGCCGGCCTGGGCTGGGTCGTGAGCTGGGACAAGGGCGAGTTCATCGGCCGCGACGTGCTCCTCCAGGAGAAGGAGGCCGGCGTGCGCCGCCGCCTCCGCGCCCTCACCATCGAGGGCCGCCGTCCGCCCCGAGCCGACCAGGTCGTGCTCGTCGACGGCACCGAGGCCGGCGTGATCACCAGCGGCAACTTCTCGCCGACGCTCGAGAAGGGCATCGCCCTGGCGTTCCTCCCGCCGTCCGTCGAGATCGGCGACACCGTCCAGATCGACGTCCGCGGCGAGCCGGTCGACGCCCAGGTGGTCAAGCCCCCGTTCGTGGCCGCCACCCCCGCCCAGCCGGTCGACTGAGCACGCCGTGGCGTTCCGCCGCCGTGCACCAAAGGAGCCCGCGCCGCCCGAGCTGACCCCGCTGACCATCGCCGAGTCTCAGTGGCGCGGCCAGCAGCTCGAGGCGGCGCGCCGGCTCGTCGAGCGCTACGTGGGCACCTCGGAGATGCCGCCCTCGCTGGCCTCGCTCGACGCCACGGTCGTCGCCTGGTTCGCGGACGAGGCGGCGGACCGGTCCGACGTGAACGACCTGGTCAACGCGGTCGGCGTCGCCTTCGGCCACCACCTGGTGAAGGCCGTGCCCGGCCTCACCTGGGTCATGGCCACCGACGACGCCGGCACCGAGCTCGCCGTCCACCGCGACGCCGGCAACGTGCTCGTCCACCCGTGCAACCTGGTCGCCAAGCGCATCGTCGAAGGCGAGACCGGCTTCCTCGACCCCGCCTTCACCCAGCTCACCGACCGAATCCGCCAGCTCCCGACCTAGCACCAGGATCTCGCTGACATCCTCCTCAGCACGCACCGGAGCAAGGGGGTACCGTGTCGATCCTGGCGGACAGGGAGGGATGCCATGCGGAAGGCCTGGAGCGCGCTCGCGCTCGCGATGGTGCTGTGCCTCGCGGGGTGCGGAACGAGTGGGGACGACGGCGGGGCAGGAACCACGGTGCCGGAGCGGACGACCACGGTGGTACCGACACCGACCACCGAGGCTTCGACCACGAGCACGGAGGCGCCGACGACCACCACGACGCTCGACGCCGAGGACGTGTATCGAGCGATCGATGCCGAGATCCAGCGGGCTTGCAGCGATGCGATGTCGACCGGCCAACCCCCGGTGCCGGTGTTCGATCAAGGTTGGAGCGAGTACAGCTCGCCCGAGGAGCTCGCCGCGACCGTGCAGCGGTGCATCGACGGCAAGCGAGCGGCGCAGCGTGCGACGACGACCGTCGCCCCGACCCAGCCGCTCGTGCCGCAGACGACGGTTCCGCCGGCGGCTCCCAGCGTCTCGTACGCGAACTGCGACGCCGTCCGGGCCGCAGGGGCGGCCCCGCTCTACCAAGGGCAACCCGGGTACGCCTCGCACCTCGACCGCGACGGTGACGGGGTGGCCTGCGAGAACTGACCGTACGCACCAACAGTTCAGCGGGGGTTCAGGTGGGGTTGGTGGGGGTTCCACGAGGCGGCTGCCCGTGGATCCGAGCATGCGGGGGTGGAACCCCTCTCACGGCGACGATTCCTGCAGGCCTCGGCGGTGGGCGGGGCGATCGCCCTCGTCCCGGGGCTGGCCGGCTGCTCTGACGGCGACGCCAAGGCCGCCCCCACGACCACCACGACCACGCCTCCGAAGGTCGACGAGGCCGCCTTCCCGCATGGCGTGGCAGCCGGTGACCCCTGGGCGGACTCGGTGGTGCTCTGGAC
>DATMGQ010000133.1:0-10897 GCA_035555395.1 Acidimicrobiales bacterium | reverse complement strand
ACGTGCACGTCGAGCGTCTTGGTGTCGCCCACGTAGTCGTGGCCCCACACCCGGTCGATCAGCAGGTCGCGGCTCAGCACCCGGCCGGCGTTCTCCAGCAGGAGGTGCAGCAGCTCGAACTCCTTGAGCGGCAGCGACACGTCATCGCCCCGGATCACGACCTCGTGGCGAGAGGGGTCGAGGGTGACGTCGCCGACCTCGAGGACCTCGCTGCTGGATGCGTCGTCGAGCTCGACGAGGCCCGGTGCCCGGCGCAGCACGGCGCGCATGCGGGCGACCAGCTCGCGCAGGCGGTACGGCTTCGACACGTAGTCGTCGGCGCCCACCTCGAGGCCGACGACCGTGTCGATCTCGGAGGCCTTGGCGGTGACCATGATGATCGGCACCTTGGACTTGGCCCGGATGGACCGGCACACGTCGATGCCCGACACCTTGGGGAGCATCACGTCGAGCAGCACGATGTCGGGGCGGACCGCATCGAACAGGTCCAGCGCCTGGGCGCCGTCGCGGGCGACCTGGACGCGGAAGCCCTCGCGGGCGAGGCCGACGGTCAGGGCATCGATGAAGCTGTCCTCGTCTTCGACGACCAGGACGGTGGTGGACTCAGGCATCGGGATCCTCGGGGTGGTGGGGGTCGGCCGGACCGGCCGGCAGTCGGAGGGTGAAGGTGGAGCCGTCGCCTTCGCGCGACGACACGGAGATCTCGCCGTCGTGGTTCTGCACCACGTGGCGGACGATGGCGAGGCCGAGGCCGGTGCCGCCGGTGTCCCGGCTGCGGGCCCGGTCGACCCGGTAGAAGCGCTCGAACACCCGCTCCTGGTCGCGGGCGGGGATGCCGATCCCCTGGTCGATCACGTCGATCTCGACCCACGACCCATCGGCCCGGGCGCGGACCTCGACCTTGGAGTGGGGGTCGGAGTACTTGACCGCGTTGTCGCACAGGTTGGCGACGGCGGACACGAGCTGGCGGCGGTCGCCCGCGACCGCCAGGTTGCCGGGGACCTCGGTCACGACCAGGTCCACCGAACGGAGCTCGGCGGCCGCCCGGGTGCGGTCGACGGCGTCGTCGATGAGCAGGTCGATGCCGACCAGCTCCCGCTCGGGTGCCTCGCTCGCCTCGATCTGGCTCAGCTGGAGGAGGTCGTCGATGGTGCGGGCCACCCGGAAGGCCTCGCGCTGCATGCGCTCGATGAGCCGCTGCGCCACCTCGGGGTCGTCCTCGTCGAGGAGCGTCTCGGCCAGCAGGCCGAGGGCCCCGACGGGTGTCTTGAGCTCGTGGCTGATGTTGGCCACGAAGTCACGCCGGACGGCTTCGAGGCGCTGGCGTTCGGAGATGTCCTCGATCACGAGGAAGGCGCCGCCGGACTCCGGGTCCTCGAGCGGGACCGAGCGCAGCTGCAGCGAGCGGCGAGGCGGGCCGAACAGCTCGATCGTGCGGGTCGACGACTCGCCCTGCACCGCGATGGCGATGAGCTCGGTGATGAGCGACCCGACCAGCGCGTCGCCGTGGCGGGCGGTCAGGTACGAGGCGGCGGTCCGGTTGCGGAACACGATCTCGCCGGCGGCGTCGGCCAGCACGATCCCCTGGGGGATGACGTCGAGCGCCCCCACCAGCCGGTCGGCCGTGACGCGGGTCGCCGCCTGCTTGGCGAAGTGGCGGTCGACCGCGCCCTCGAGCCGCTCGACGGCTTCGTCGACCGACGTCGACGAAGCGCCCGGCGAGCGCTCGAAGCGCGCGCGGAGCGCGTCGAGCTGCTCCCGCACCGCTCCCGAGCGCCAGATCACCGGCTCACCCGTCCTCGGGCGGTGGCTTGCCCTGCGCGGCGGCCGCCCGAGCCGCGCCGGTGTGCTCGGGGAGCCAGCCGGTGACCATGTACCGGACCCGCTCGCCGATGTTGACGGCGTGGTCGCCGATGCGCTCGTAGTAGCGGCCGATCAGGGCCAGCTGCACCGCCGCCTGCACCGGCAGGTCGCCCGAGTTGTGCACCAGGAAGATCTCCTGGATGTAGTCGCGGTGGATGGCGTCGAGCCGGTCGTCGAGGTCGTCGAGCGCCGCGGCCATGGCCGCGTCCTCGTCGATGTAGGCGTCGATCGCGAGCCGGAACAGGCGCGTCGCCTCCTCGCCCATCTGGCTGATCAGGCCGCGCAGCCGGGCGGACAGCTCGGTGCCGAAGATGCGGCGCGAGCCCTTGGCGATGTTGACGACCAGGTCGCCGGACCGCTCGATCTCGGAGATCATGCGGATGGCCGTGACGATGCCGCGCAGGTCGCCGGCCATCGGCTGCTGGAGGGCAAGCTGCTGGTAGCAGACCTCCTCGAGCTCCACCGCGGCGGCGTCGAGCGGGTCGTCGCCCTCGATGATGCGCTGGGCGTCGGTGAGGTCGCCGGCGAGCAGCGCCTCGGTGGCCCGCGGGATGCCCTCGGTGACGAGGGCGGCCATCTGGACCATCTCCTGGCGGATCTCCTCCAGCGTCTGCTGGAAGCTCTTGCGAACGTTGTCCATGGTGTCGTCCCGGGTCAGCGGATCTCAGCGGCGAGGTGATCGGGGTCGCCGGTCAGCAGGTAGCGCAGACGGCTGCCGATGATGGCGGAGTGGTCGGCGATCCGATCGAGGGCCTTGCCGATCACCAGGCTATGGAGCGCGGTGGGCACCGCCGCAGGACCCTCGAGCACGAGCAGCTCCCGCACGAGCTGGGCGTTGGCCACGTCGAGGACGGGGCCGGAGCGGGCGAGGTGGTCGGCGAGGCCGATGTCCTGGCTGGACCACGCCCGCAGCGCCTCGCGGAACTGCTCGACCGAGGTCTCGGCCATCGAGACGAGGATGTCGTAGGTGGAGGCCGAGCTGCGGACCAGCGACCAGTCCTCCCCCACCTTCACGACCCGCAGGGCGAGGTCGCCGACGCGCTCGAGCTCGCCGAGCACGCGCAGCACCGACATCACGAAGCGCAGGTCCGAGGCCACCGGCGACTCGCGGGCGAGCAGGTCGTAGCAGCGCTCGGTGAGCGAGAGGTTCATCGCGTCGATGTCGTCGTCGGCGGCGATGGTGGTGGCAGCGACCTCGAGGTCGCCGGTGGCGAGGAACTCCTTCATCCGCTCGAGGTTCTGATCGACGCGGACGGCCATCACCTCGACCTGCAGCCGGAGCTGCTCGAGCTCGGCGTTGAACCCGGTGCGGACCATGGGCGGCCTCAGCCGAACCGGCCGGTGACGTAGTTCTCGGTCCGCTCGTCGGAGGGGTTCGAGAACATCTTCTCGGTGGCGTCGAACTCCACGAGGGTGCCGGTGCGCAGGTCGCTCTCCGGGTTGACCTCGGTGGTGAAGAAGGCGCAGCGGTCGCTGACACGAGCGGCCTGCTGCATGTTGTGGGTCACGATGATGATCGTGTAGTCCTGCTTGATCTCCTCCATGAGGTCCTCGATGCGCCCGGTGGCGATCGGGTCCAGGGCGGAGCACGGCTCGTCCATGAGGATGACCTCGGGGTTCACCGCGAGGGCCCGGGCGATGCAGAGCCGCTGCTGCTGGCCGCCGGAGAGGCCGAGGCCGGACTTGTGGAGGCGGTCCTTGACCTCGTCCCAGATGGCCGCGCCGCGCAGCGCCTTCTCGACGATGTCGTCGAGCTCGGCCTTCTTCTTGATGCCGGCGAGCTTGGGGCCGTAGGCGACGTTCTCGAAGATCGACTTCGGGAACGGGTTCGGCTTCTGGAACACCATGCCGATGCGGCGGCGCACCTCGACCGGGTTCACGTCCTTCCCGTACAGGTCGACGCCGTGGTAGTTCAGCGTGCCCTCGACCGCCGCACCCTCGATGAGGTCGTTCATGCGGTTGAAGCAGCGCAGCACGGTGGTCTTGCCGCAGCCGGACGGGCCGATGAACGCCGTGATCTCGTGCTTGGTGATCTCGATGTCGACGTCCTTGACGGCACGGAAGCCGCTGTAGAGGACCGACAGGTCCTGCACGTCGAACACCGTCGGCGCCGCCTCGGGCGCCGGGTGCTCCTCGGCGTTCTCGTGGGCGAGGTCGGAGAACTGGGTAGCGGCGGGTTGGGACACGGGGGTCTCCTCGTCGTCGGTCATGGGAGGCAGTCTCACCGCATCACGAACCGTGCGCTCACGGCCCGGGCGATGGTGGTCAGGATGAGGACGATCGCGATGAGGGTGAAGGCCGCGCCCCACGCCATCTGGGGCGAGAGCTTCCCGCCGTTCGTGATCATGTTGTAGATCTGCACCGACAGCGTGGTGCTCTGGCCGGTGATGGTCTTGGCCGCCGCCACCTTGTTGATGGCGCCGATGGTGAACAGCACCGGGGCGGTCTCGCCGGCGGCACGGGCCACGGCCAGCATCGAGCCCGACACCAGGCCGGGCAGGGCGGCGGGGAGCACGACCTTGAGGGTGGTCTTCCAGGTGCGGGACCCGAGACCGGCGCTGGCCTCGCGCAGCGTGTTGGGCACCAGCTTCAGCATCTCCTCGCTGGAGCGCACGACGATCGGCAGCATGAGGCAGGCCAGCGCCAAGGAGGCAGCGAGGGCCGAACGGGGGTTGCCGAACTTCACGATCCACAGCTGGTAGATGAAGATGCCCATCACGATCGAGGGCACGCCGGTCATCACGTCGGTCATGAACCGGATGAACCGTGCGAGCTTCGTCTGCTTGCCGTACTCGTTGAGGTAGATGGCCGCCAGGATCCCGAGGGGTATGGCGAACAGCGCGGCGAGCGCCGTGGTGATGAGGGTGCCGACCACGGCCGGACCCATGCCGGGCTGGGGCTTCACGACCGGGGCGGCGTCGTCGCACTCGGCGGTGGGGTCGTAGCGGCGGAGCGTCTCGCAGTCGCTGCTCAGCTCGGTGGCGGCGGCGTTGTTCGGGATGTCGCTCACCAGGAACTTGGTGGTGACGACCGGCAGGCCCTTCACCACGACGTTGCCGATGACGAAGAGCAGCGGGATGGCGGCCAGCACGAAGGCGGCGACCATGCCGATGGTGGCGATCTGGTTCCGGCGGAAGCGCGCGCCCTTGATGGTGCTGACGCGGACGTCGGTGGGGACGACGAGGCGCTCGTCGACCTTGGGCCGGGGGCTCTGGGTGGCGGTCACGCGGCCCCCTTGATGCGCCGGTCGAACACGTTGACCACCTTGCGGGAGAGGACGTTGATCACCATGGTGATCACGAAGAGGGTGACGCCGAGCCCGATGAGGGCCGCCCGGTACGTGCCGGCGCTCTCGGACAGGTAGCGGGCGATCGCGGACGGCATGGCGTCGCTGGCGCTCAAGATGTCGATCGTGATGGGCGGGTTCGACACGCCGCCGATGAGCAGGGTCACGGCGATGGTCTCGCCCATGGCCCGCCCGAGCCCGAGCATCACCGCACCGGTGAGACCGCCGAGCGAGTGCGGGATGACGACGCCGTTGATCATCTCCGACCGGGTGGCGCCGAGGGCGAGGGCGCCCTCCTTGTCGTTGCGGGGGACGGTGTCGAACACCTCCCGCGAGATCGAGGTGATGATCGGCAGGATCATGATCGACAGCACGATGCCGGCCATCAGGATGCTGGTGCCCGACGAGCCCTCGCCGAAGATCCGGTTGAGGATCGGGATGCCGGCGCAGGCGTCGCCGATCCAGCGGAACAGGTCCTGGGCCGGGGCCCGCAGGACGTAGAAGCCGACGAGGCCGAAGACCACCGACGGGATCGAGGCCAGGAGGTCCATCACCGTGGTGATCGAGCGCCGCAGCCGCCGGGGCGCCACCTCGGTGGCGAACAGGGCGATCCCGACGGCGACCGGCACCGCCATGAGGATGCCGAGGAAGGAGATCAGCAGCGTGGCCCAGAGGAAGCCGAGCATGCCGAACTCGCCGGCGCTGGGGATCCACTTGGCCTGGGTGAAGTACTCGACGCTGAACGCCGGCCAGGCCGCCTGGGCGGTGGTGAAGGTGATCAGCGCCAGGATCACCAGGACGAGGAGCCCGGCGCCGAAGGCGCTGTAGCGGAAGACCTTGTCCGGGGCGGAGCCCTTGGTCGAGTCAAGTCCTTCGACGAGCGGCTTGCTCGAGGCGAAGTCTTCGGGGTTGACGGCAGTCAAGGCGTTCCTCGGGTCGAGGGAGGGGCGAGGTGACGAGCGGGAGGATGCCACGACGGGACCGGGCCGTGTCGGCCCGGTCCCGTCAGGGGCAGTTCAGGGGGTCAGCCGACCGTGATCTGGTCGATCTGATCGATGGCCTGCTTGGCGAGGTCCTCGGGCAGCGGGGCGTAGAGGAGGCCCTTGGCGTCCTCCTGCCCGGTGGTGAGGATGTAGTTGAGGTACGCCTTCAGGATGTCGGCGGTGGCCTGGTCGCTCTGGACCTTGTCGACCAGCATCCAGGTGGGCGACGTGATCGGGTAGGCACCCTCGGCGCTGATGTTGAGGGGGCTGTAGGTGAGGTCGTCGGCGACCTCGGCGGCGCCGAGGGCGGCGGAGGCGCTGTCGGGCGTCGGCGGGATGAACTCGCCGTCGGCGTTGCCGATCGCGGCGACGTTGAGGCCTTCCTTGGCGGCGTCGGCGAGGTCGGCGTAGCCGATGGCGCCGTCGGTGTCCTTGACGACGGCGATCACGCCGGTGCTCTTCTCGGCGCCCTGGGTGCTGGAGGGCCAGGTGACCTCTTCGCCCGGCTCGAGCTTCCAGTCATCGGGAGCGGCCTCGGAGAGGTAGGTGGTGAAGTTCTTCGTGGTGCCCGAGCCGTCCGAGCGGTGCACGACGGTGATCTTGGTGCTGGGCAGGTCCACGTCGGGGTTGTCGGCCTTGATGGCGTCGTCGTCCCACGAGGTGATCTCGGCCTGGAAGATGCCGGCGAGGACCTCGGGGGTGAGGTTCAGCTCGTCGACGCCCTCGAGGTTGAACGGCACGGCGATGGGGCCGCCCACGATCGGGAAGTAGAGGATGTCGCGGTCACCGAAGGCCGGCTTCTCCTCGTCCTTGATGGCGGAGTCGGAGCCGGCGAAGTTCAGCGTGCCGTCGGCGAGCGCCTTCTTGCCGTCCGAGGAGCCGGACTTCGTGTAGGTGACGGTGGTGTCGCCGCCAGCGGCCTTCACCTCGTCGTCGAAGCCGGTGGCGACCTTCTGCTGGAAGGTGTCCTGGAAGCTGGAGCCGCCGCCGTCGATCTTGCCCTTGAGGTCGGCGAGGCCGGAGGTGTCGGGGGCCGAGGTCTCGGAGCCCGATGCCTTGGTGGTGGTGGTGTCCGAGGCCGAGTCGCTGCTGCCGCAGCCGGTGGCGATCAGGGCGAGGACGGATGCCGTGGCGAGGAGCCCGGCGATGCCTTTGCGGTTCTTCAAGGGAGTGCCCTCCTGTGGGCGTCTGCGTGTCTTGATGACGACGCGAACGGTACGGAGGGCGGATGACCCGCCAGGGGGCCTTGGGTGAACCGGAGGTGAACGACCTCCCAACAGTTCGTGCCCGACCTTGGAAATGGGTCCTGAGCAGGGCTTTCCTCGCTGCCCAGGTGGCCGTCAGATGACGCGGAGGAGACCGTCGAGGAGGGCGGCGTCGTGCGCGTAGCTGACCAGGTCAGCGGCCTCGGGGACGGGCAGCCAGCGGACCTCGTCGACCTCGTCGTTGGGGGTGAACGAGCCGCCCGCGACGGTCATCGCCCAGTACCGGACGAGCTTCGAGCGGCCCTTGTGGTCCAGGTAGCGGACCTCGTCGAGCTCGGGTCCGAAGGCGATGGCGAAGCCGGTCTCCTCGAGCACCTCGCGCTCGGCGGTCTCGGCGAAGGTCTCCCCGGGGTCGCACTTGCCCTTGGCGAAGCTCCAGTCGTCGTAGCGGGGCCGGTGCACGACGAGCACCTCGACCTCGTCGGCGGCCCCGCGCCGCCAGATGACGCCGCCCGCCGCGGTGACCTCGATCGCTGCGTCGGTCATCAGGCCTCGACGTCGCGCCGGGTGCGGGCGAGGGCCAGTTCCTGGAACCGGAGGTGGGCGTCGACCGTGCCGCCCGCGTCGATCGGCGCCACCCGCTCCCAGTCGCCACCGGGCCCGAGCGCCCATGCCAGCGTGTCGTCGGCCAGGCAGACCTGGAGGATCTCCATCATCCGGCGCTGGAGCAGCGGATCGACGACCGGGACGAGCGCCTCGATGCGGCGGTCGAGGTTGCGGGGCATCAGGTCGGCGGAGCCGATGTAGGTCACCGGCGAGCCGGGGCCGGCGCCGTTGGTGAAGTGGTAGATCCGCGAGTGCTCGAGGTACCGGCCGATCAGCGACCGCACCCGGATGTTCTCCGACAGGCCCGGGACCCCCGGCCGCAGGCAGCAGATGCCCCGGATGATCAGGTCGATCTCGACCCCGGCCTGCGACGCGGCGTAGAGGCGGTCGATCATCGCCGGGTCCACGAGGCTGTTCATCTTCATCACGATGCGGCCGCCTCCCGGCGCCCCCACCTCGTGGTCGATGAGCTCGTAGAGCCGGGTGCGCAGCGGGTGCGGCGCCACGAGCAGGCGGCGGTACTGCACGTTGCGGCCGTAGCCGGTGAGGAAGTTGAAGAGCTGGGCGAGGTCGGCGCCGATGAGCGGATCGGCCGTGAGGATGCCGAGGTCCTCGTAGAGCTTCGCCGTCTTGGCGTTGTAGTTGCCGGTGCCGATGTGGCAGTAGCTGCGCACGCCGGAACCCTCGTCGCGCACGACGAGTGCGGTCTTGGTGTGGGTCTTGAGCCCGACCAGGCCGTAGGTGACGTGGACGCCCGCCTGCTCCAGCGCGCGGGCCCAGCCGATGTTGGCGGCCTCGTCGAACCGGGCCTTGAGCTCCACCAGCGCCGCCACCTGCTTGCCTCGCTCGGCCGCCCGGATGAGCGACTTGATGATCGAGCTGTCGCCCGACGTGCGGTACAGCGTGAGCTTGATGGCGAGGACCTTCGGGTCCCGCGAGGCCTGCCGCACGAACTCCTCCACCGAGGTGGAGAACGAGTCGTACGGGTGGTGCACGAGCACGTCGCCGTCGGCGATGACCGAGAAGATGTCGAGCCGCTCGTCGTCTTGGGCCGCGAGCCGGGCCTGGGTGACCGGCGACCACGGGTCGTCCTTGAGGTCGGGCCGGTCGAGCCCGTGCAGGGACCACAGCCCACCGAGGTCGAGGGGGCCGACGGTGTCGTGCACGGCGTCGTCGGTGAGGTCGAGCTCGCGCACCAGCAGCTCGCGCACCTCGGGGGTGACCCGGGCATCGACCTCGAGCCGCACCGCAGACCCGAACCGGCGCCGGCGCAGCTCCATCTCGACGGCGGCGAGGAGGTCGTCGGCCTCTTCCTCCTCGAGCGTGAGGTCGGCGTTGCGGGTGACGCGGAAGGCGAACGTCTCGATGACGTCCATCCCCGGGAACAGCCGGTCCAGGTGGGCGGCGATGACCTGCTCCAGCGGCACGAACCGCTCGCCATCGGGCATCACCACGAAGCGCGGCAGCAGCGACGGCACCTTCACCCGGGCGAAGCGGCGCTCGTCGTTCGACGGGTCGCGCAGCACGACGGCGAGGTTCAGCGACAGGCTCGAGATGTACGGGAACGGGTGGCCCGGGTCGACGGCGAGCGGCGTGAGCACCGGGAAGATCCGGGTGTCGAACTCCTCGACGAGGTACTCGCGGTCGTCGTCATCGAGCTCGTGCCAGCTCGAGAACACGATGCCGACGTTGGCCAGGCCCGGCACGACCTCCTCCAGGAACAGGCGCTCGAGGCGGTCGACGAGGTCGCCGACGCGCGCCGCGATGGCCTTGAGCTGGTCGCCGGGGCTCCGCCCGTCGGGCGAGGTGCGGCCCAGCTTGGCGACGAGCTGGTCGGACAGGCCGGCCACCCGCACCTGGAAGAACTCGTCGAGGTTCTGGCTGAAGATCGCGCAGAACTTGGCCCGCTCGAGCAGCGGCACCCGGGGGTCCGCCGCGGACTCCAGCACGCGGGCGTTGAAGTCGAGCCAGGACAGCTCCCGGTTCAGGAACCGGTCGGGATCGTCGGCGAACTGCTCGGCACCCGTCTCCGACCCAGCCACAGCGTCCATGGGCGGATCGTAGCGAGGGTGCTGGCGCCCTGGGTCACCCGTGGGTGGACGCCTGGTGAACGGGGAGAGACGCTCGGGCTACTCGTCCTCGGGGAGGCCGAGATCCCAGTCGAGGAGGAGGTTCTCGCGCTCGGCGTCACGGATGACCCGCTCCCGGTTGCGCCGGAACTGCGGATCGTGCGGCGGGACCAGCTGGAGGCGGGCCTGCATCCGCACCCGGAACCCCTCGACCAGCGCCCGGTCGCCGAAGTCGCTCTGGAGGTCCCAGTGCGGGGCGACGGGGCCCAGGTACACGACCCGCACGTGGCCTCGCGGCGGTTCCTGGGAGAGCTCGGGTTCGGTCGACGACATGGGCTGCACCTTAGCGGTGGCGGTCTGGATCGCTCACCTCGCCGCCACGAACCGGGCCGTCAGGGGCCGAGGGTGACCGTGAAGGTCTGGCGCTTCCCCTCGCGCTCCACCTGCACCGAGACCTCGTCGCCCGGCTCACGCCCTCGCACCATCTGGGTGAGCTCGTTGGAGCCGGTGACGGCGGTTCCGTCGAAGCTGATGACCACGTCGCCGACCTGGATCCCGGCGCTCGCCGCACCCCCGTCGGGATCGACGCTGGTGACGACGGCGCCCGACTCGGCGGTGATGCCGAACGCGTCCTTGGCCTCCTGCGGGAGCTCGGGCGAGTCGACGTCGAGGGTGGACACGCCCAGCACCGCGGTGTCCGAGGTGAGGTCGCCCCCGCCGGCCTTGAGCGTCTCGATGATGTCCTTGACCTCGTCGATGGCGATCGAGAACCCGATGTTCTGGGAGCCGGCGATGATCGCGGTGTTGATGCCGACGACCTCGCCCGCGGCGTTGACCAGCGGCCCACCCGAGTTGCCGGGGTTGATGGCGGCGTCGGTCTGGATG
>DATMGQ010000132.1:0-4741 GCA_035555395.1 Acidimicrobiales bacterium | reverse complement strand
CCGCTTCTCGCCGTTCCTCGGCAAGCCGTTCCAGCGGGCCATCGCCGACGGCCTCATCCCCGCCGATCTCACCACCATCGGCGGCACGTGGGGCGCGGTGCACGACTCGGGCGAGCTCACCTACATGAACCTGGTGCACCTCGATGGCTGCGACGGGACCGATCCCGACGACCTGACCCGCAACGAGATCGAGGGCCGGCACCAGGTGCTCCTCGCGATCGAGGCGCTGCGCCGCTACGTGCCCGGCTGCGAGGACGCCCGCCTCCGCAACTTCGGCGCCACCCTCGGCGTCCGCGACACGCGCAAGATCCTGGCCACCTACGACCTGACGAGCCACGACGTCCGCAACCAGGCCCGGTTCGACGACGCCATCGGGATCTTCCCCGAGTTCATCGACGGCTACGGGGTCCTCATCCTCCCGACCACCGGCCGGTACTTCCAGGTCCCCTACCGCAACCTGCTGCCCCAGGGCATCGGCAACCTCCTCGTGGCCGGACGGGCCACCGGTGGCGACCGGGAGGCCCACGCCGCCACCCGCAACATGGCGTGCTGCGTCGTCACCGGCCAGGGCGCCGGCGTGGCCGCGGCCACCGCCGTCCGCTCGAACCGCACGGTGGCCGACGTCGACCTGGCCGCCGTCCAGGCCGAGCTCGTCCGCCAAGGCGTCCGCATCGCCTGACTCGACCGGCGGCCGCGACCGCCGGTGGTGCCCGGGGCGGGAATCGAACCCGCACGCCCGTGAGGGCAGAGGATTTTGAGTCCCCCGCGTCTGCCAATTCCGCCACCCGGGCAAGGTGGTGCTGCGAGCGACGAGTGTACGCCCCGCCCCTCGGGAGCCGGCCAGGCGATCGGACCCGGCCGCCCGGCTCCGATCAGTCCTCGGCCAGCGCCTTCAACAGCTTCTTCGGCGTGTCCTTGGGGCTGATCTTGGGCCAGGAGTGGCTGACCTTGCCCTTCTCGTCGATGAGGAACGCCGAGCGGATGATCCCCATGTACCGCTTGCCGTAGTTGACCTTCTCGCCCCACACCCCGTACTTCTCGGCGGTGGCGTGATCCGGGTCCGACAGGAGGGTGAAGCCGAGGCTGTACTTGTCGTCGAACTTCTTCAGCTTCTCGGGCTGATCGGGGCTGATGCCGATGATCACGGTGTCGCCGATGTCGCCCGCGATGTCGCGCAGCTCGCACGACTGGGTGGTGCAACCGGGCGTGTCGGCCTTCGGGTAGAAGTACACGAGCACCTTGCGGCCCTTGAAGGACGAGAGCCGGAGCTTGGCCCCGTCCTGGTCGTTCAGGTTGAAGGCGGGAGCGCGGTCACCAGCAGCAGGAGCATCAGCCATGCGGTCACCGTACCGGCTCGCCGGCGGCCGGTGGACCGGGCGACGGGCTGGTCAGGGGCGCAGGCCCAGGGGCTGGTCGTTGATCATGTGGGTGCTGGCCATCTCGAAGTAGTCGATCATCCGCTGCTCGAGCTCGGGCGAGAGGCCGCCCGACCTCACGGCGTCGACCATGTGCCGCAACCAGGCGTCGCGCTCGGCCTGGCCGATCACGAACGGCGCGTGGCGCATCCGGAGGCGCGGGTGGCCGCGGTCGTCGGAGTACATCGCGGAGCCGCCGCCCCAGTACTGGGCGAGGAACCCGGCGGTGTGGGTGATGGAGCCCGACAGGTCCTCCGGGTAGAGGGGCCGCAGGACGGGGTCCGCCGCCACGCCCTCGTAGAACCGCTCGACCAGCGCCACGAACCACGGCAGGCCGCCCACCGCCTCGAACACGTTGACGTCGTCGGGTTCGCCGGTGCCGCTCACGGCCGGGCCTCCGGTGCCCGATCGCTGCGCCCGGTCACGGGGTCAGCCTCCCCGGGCCGCCGCCGGGGCCGAAGAAGCCGCCCTCGGGGCGGGCGTGGGCGTGGAAGTGGTTCGGGATGTTGCGCATGTTGCCGTCGATCCAGTGGGCGCCGAGGTTGGTCTGGGCCACCCGCACCAGCTGCGCCATCATGTGGCCGCGCTCGTGCTCGGGCGGCTCGGTGCCGTGCCCCCGCCAGACCACCATCGGCGTGGCGCAGATCTCGCAGTCGGCGATCCAGCACACGTCGTCCTCGTGGTGCCACGGGGTGATCCGCGCTGCCTCGCAGAGGGGGCAGCCGTCGTCGAAGGCACGATGCTCGGTCACGGCCGCCATCGTACGGGCGCACGTGGGCGGAGCGGGCGCCGCTACGGTCGTCGGCATGTCCGACGGAACCAGTCCCGCAGGCCAGGCGTACGTCGTCACCCCGGACTCCGGGTCGGGTCCCGGGGTCCTCGTGCTGCACGCCTGGTGGGGGCTCACGCCGTTCTTCCACACGGTGTGCGACCGCCTGGCGGACGCCGGCTTCGTGGCCCTCGCGCCGGACCTCCACGGCGGCGGGCAGACCGCCGACACCCCCGACGAGGCCGAGGCCCTGCTGGCGTCCACCGACCCGAACCGCACCGCCAACCTGGTGGTGTCGTCGATGTCGGCGCTGCGGTCGATGCCGGCCACGCCCAGCGGCCGCATCGGGATCCTCGGGTACTCGATGGGCGCGTCGTGGGCGTTCTGGGCCGCCACCCGCTTCCCCGACGACGTCGCCGCGGTCACCGCGTACTACGGCAGCCAGGACATCGACTTCTCGCCGGCCCGGGCCGCGTTCCAGGGCCACTTCGCGGAGATCGACGAGTTCGAGTCGGAGGACAGCGTCAACTACCTCGAGGCCCAGCTGAAGCTCTGCGGGCACGAGGTCGAGTTCCACCACTACCCCGGCACGGGCCACTGGTTCGCCGAGTCCGACCGCGCCGCGGCCCACGTGCCCGCGGCCGACGACCTGGCCTGGGAGCGCACCCTCGAGTTCCTGCACCGCCAGCTCGACGACCAGGGCTGATGCCGGTCGGCCGGTACGGTGGCCGGCCATGACGTTCGCCCGACCCAGCACCCGTGCCGTGGCCGCCACGCTGATCGCCGCCGCCATCGGCGTCATCGCCCCCGCCTGCTCCAGCAGCAGCGACGGCGCCAAGGACGCCGCCACCACGACCGCCGCCGAGGCGGCCACCACGACGGCCGCCCCCACGACCACCGCAGCGCCCACCACCACCGCGCCGGCCGCGCCAGTCGGGATGCCCGACCAGGAGGACGTCGCCACCCGCCTCTACGACGCCTGGAAGGCGAACGACCGGGTCACCGCCGCCACCGTCGCCGACCCGGCAGCGGTCGACAACATCTGGCGGGCGGCCCCGGGCGACTACTCGCTCTACAACAGCTGCTCCACCGGCGAGTTCGACACGTCCGGCTGCCTGTTCCGCGGCGGAGCCGGCACCATCCAGATCGACCTCGAGAAGCGCGGCGACAACTGGGTCGTCGCCGGCGCCTTCTGGAGCGACCCCGGCTCCGGCGGCTGACCGGACCCTGCCCGAACTTCGTATGCCAGAGCACCCGAACAGGAGCTGACCCATCCGAAGTTCCAGCGGGCTCCTGGGTCCTGCACGAACTTCGTATGCCAGAGCACCCCGACGGGACCCAGGGCATACGAAGTTCGCAGGGGGTGACGACCTCGCGGCGAACTTCGTATGCCAGAGCACCCCGACGGGACCCGGGGCATACGAAGTTCGGAGGGGGTCAGGCCTCGTCGAGGGCTCGGCGGAGGCTGGCGATGAAGTCGTGGAGCTGCTCGGGGGTCTGGCCTTCGAGGATGCGGCGCACGACGGCGGTGCCGACGATGGCGCCGTCGGCCTCGGCCGACACCTCCACCGCCTGCTCGGGCGAGCCGACGCCGAAGCCCATCAGGACCGGCTTGTCGGTGAGGGCCTTCACCCGCTTGGCGAGCACGGCACCCTCCTCGCCCAGCGACTTCCGCTCCCCGGTGATGCCCATGAGGTTGACGCCGTAGATGTAGCCGCGGCTCTGCTCGCAGACGCGGGCGAGGCGGTCGTCGGGGGTGATGGGACCGGCCATCAGCACGGTCTCGATGCCGGCTCCCTCGGCGGCCGAGCGCCACGGGCCCTGCTCCTCCATCGGGACGTCGGGCAGCACGACGCCCGAGACGCCGGCATTGGCGAGCTCGCCGGCCATGCGCTCGTCGCCCATGTGGAAGACGAGGTTGTAGTAGGTCATCGCCACGATCGGGACCCCGGCGTCGACGCCGCGCAGGTCGGCGAGGACCGAACCGGGCGTGGTGCCCTGATGGAGGGCCAGCTCCGAAGCCTGCTGGATGACCGGGCCGTCCATGGCCGGGTCGGAGAACGGGATGCCGACCTCGATGACGTCGGCACCGGCATCGGCCATGGCCCGGAGGTGCTCGGTCCAGGGACCGAGGCCTCCGGTGAGGTACGGCACGAGGAGCTTGCGGCCGCCGTCGCGCAGGGCGCGCAGCGCGGCCTCCATCGGCCCGGGGGCCGGGGCGGCGGGGAGCGGGGTGGCGGGGCTCACGACTCGCCTCCCTCGGGGGCGAGGATGTCCATCATCTGGGCGACGTCCTTGTCGCCGCGCCCGGACAGGTTGAGCAGGACGGTCTGGCCCTGCAGGTTCGGCGCCTCGCGCAGGATCCAGGCCAGGCCGTGGGCCGGCTCGAGGGCGGGGATGATGCCCTCGGTGCGGGTGAGCACCTGGAACGCCTCGATGACCTCGGCGTCGGTGACCGGGTGGTACTGGGCCCGGCCGATGTCGGAGAGGTGGGCGTGCTCGGGCCCGACGCCCGGGTAGTCGAGCCCGGCCGAGATCGACTCGGCCTCCTCGACCT
>DATMGQ010000131.1:0-23637 GCA_035555395.1 Acidimicrobiales bacterium | reverse complement strand
AGGGAGATACCGGCGAGACCGGGGAGCACGGTCATCAGGTTCTTGAGTGCCGGGTACGTCTCGCCGATCAGCGGGAAGGTCGAGTACAGCATCGCCCCGAGCAGCACGCCGGCGATGGCGGCGATGCCGCCGACCACCGCCATCAGCACGAGCGGCAGGCCGGGGAGCGCACCCTGGAGGAGGGCGAACTGCTCGGTGCCGACCTTGCCGCGCCAGCCGCCGAGGAGCGCCCCGCCGAGCCCGGCGATGGCGGCCGACAGGGCGAACACCTGGAGCTTGAGGCGGGTGAGGTCGAGGCCGACCGTGGCGCACGCGGCCGGGCTGTCCTTCATGGCCTGGAGGCGGCGCCCGAACGGCCCGCGCCGCAGGAACGTGACGAGCAGGGCCAGGAGCACGAACACCACGGCCATGAGCACGAGGTTGGCCCGGTTGCTGCTGGTGTCGATGGGCCCGATGTGGATGCGCTCGTAGGTGGCGTCGCCCTGAGCGAAGCCGTCGACGTTGGCGAACACGGCCTTCTCGCAGAACAGGGCGAAGGCCATCGTGGACAGGGCCAGGTACAGGCCCTTGAGCCGCAGGGCGGGCAGGGCGACGAGGCCGCCGACGGCGCCGCAGATGACCACCACGAGCAGCAGGGCGAGGGGGTTGCCGTCGCTCCCCCACTCGTACATGACGACGGCGCCGATGCCGGCGAACGCCAGCGGGGCGAGGGAGATCTGGCCGCCGTAGCCCATGAGCGGCACGAGCGACAGGGCCACGATGCTGAGGGCCAGGCCGTAGCCGACGGTGTCGAGCGCCGTGCCCGTCATGATCGACGGGACCACGAAGGCGGCGGCCACGAGGGCGGCGCACGCCAGGTAGACGGTGCGCATCGACGGGTTCGGCACCCGGCTGCGGTCGGGCTGGCGGTTGAAGAGCGACGCCTTCTCCTGCGGGAGCACCAGCAGGGCGATGAAGAGCATGATCACCGGGACGGTGTCCACGTTGATCCAGGTGGCGAAGGTGTGGAGCACCCCGGCGACGCGCTCGGGGACCCAGCCCGGCTCGGTGCCCGGCGCCATCCACCCGTTGATCTCGTCGGAGTACCGGATCGCGGCCTCGCGCAGCAGGCCGAGGATGACGGCGCCGACCACGGTGAGCGGCAGGCTGCGGAGGCGGCCGACGACGGCGGCGGCGAACGCGTTGATGACCAGCAGCGTGAGGGCGGTCTGGTCGAGCGTGAGCGTGGGGGCGATGAGGATGCCCGCCACGGCGGCGAGGGTGCAGCCGACCGCCCACGACAGCGACGAGATGCGGTCCGGCGACACGCCGTTGAGGCCGGCCAGGTCCCGGCTGTCGACGACCGCCCGCATGGCCACGCCGACCCGGGTCCGGTACAGGAGGATCCGCAGGAAGACGGCGACCAGGATCGCCACGACGAACACGATGATCTGGTGGTAGACGACGCCGACGCCGAGGATCGTGACCTGGTCGCCCTCGAAGAACCGGGGGAGGTTGCGGGACTCGCTCGGGTCCCAGACCACGGTGGCCAGCTGGATGAGGGCCACCAGCAGGCCGATGGGTACGACGATGCGCGTGATGGGCGAGGCGTCGTGCAGCCGCCGCATCAGCACCTTGTCGATCAGGAACCCGAACGCCGGCGCGAAGACGAACAGGGTGAGGATGAGCGACAGCCAGACCGGCAGCCCCCACGCGTCGGGCGAGCTGAGCTGCCAGTAGACGAACGCCGCCCACATGGCGACGGCGCCGTGGGCGAAGTTGAAGATGCCCGAGGTCTGGTAGGTGACCACCAGACCGCTGGCGGCGACCGCATAGATCGCGGCGCTGACCAGGCCGAAGACCAGCAGCGCTCCGAACTCGTCCACTAGCTGGACTTCAGCGTGGCGCCGCCCCCGAAGTCATCCTCCAGGTCGTAGCGGGTCGACTCGTCGCACTCGAAGGTGGTGGGCTTCGTGGGCTCCAGGCGCACGAACTTGCCGCCCTTGACCTCCATGTACATGAAGCAGGCGGAGGCCAGGTTGGCGCCCGGGTCCGAGAGGAAGTGCAGGCCGCCGCCGTCCCACTTGTGGATGTCCTTCAGCGCCGCCAGGACGTTCTCCCGGGTGAGGTCGTTGCCGACGGTCTTGGCCGCGGTGGCGAACAGGAGGCCGGCCGAGAACGCCTGCACGCCGAGCGACGTGGGGTCGACCTTGGCCCCGACCTCGTCGTAGGCGGCCATGTAGGCCTGGAGGGCCGGCGAGTCGTCGACCTCTTCGAAGGGCACGGTGTTGAGCTGGACGATGGCGCCCTCGGCACCAGGCTCGGCCAGGAGCTCCGGGTCGTAGTACTGCTGGCCGAGGTCGATCACCTCGGGCTCGAAGCCCTGGGTCTTCATGTCCCGCAGGAGCTTCGCCGTCTCCGAGGTGGCCGACACCATGGTCACCCACTCGGCGCCCTCGGCCTTCATCTGGGAGGCCTCGGTCGAGTAGCTCTCCTGGACGACGCCGGTCTCCTTCTCGTACACGAACTCGTAGCCCTGGGCCTCGAGGGCGAGCTTGATGCGCTCGGCCTGGACCGACGCGGTCTCGATGCCCGAGTAGAGGATGGCCGCCTTCTTCACGGCCTCCGGATGCTGCTCCTTGACCCAGAGGGCGCCGCCGATCGGGTAGAAGTTCGACGGGTTGGGCAGGGGCTGCACCATGTTGTCGCTCAGCGCCTTGGCGGCGGTGGCGGTGTAGGCGGGGACCTCGATGAGGCCGCAGTCGACCATCTGCTGGGCGCCCTGGTTGTCGGTCACCGAGCCGGAGCCGACGATGGCGAACACGCCGGCGTTGCACGCCTCCTTGGTGGCCTCGAGGTGGCTGAACAGCTTGGAGTCGATCTTGGTGAGCTCCAGCTTGCGGCCGTTGATCCCGCCGAAGCCGTTGCACCAGTCGGTGAACGCCTGCATCGACTCCTCGATGCTGGCGGTGGGGACCTTGACCTGGCCGGCCTTGTCCGAGATCACCGCGATCTTGATGGTGTCGGCGGTGACGCCCTCCACCTTCTCGGCCGGCTCCGTGGGAGCCTCCTCGCCCTCGCCGCACGGGACGGCCAGGCTGCCGATCTTCGGGCCGCCCTCACCCTCGGAGATGCCGGCACCGCTGGTCCCGCTGCCGCCGTCGGTGCTGCCCGAGGCGGCCGAACCGCCGCCGGTGCCACCTCCGGTCGCCAGTTCCTCTTCGGACAGTCGGCTGCCGCACGCGGCCGCCAGGAGGGCGACGACGCAGCAGAGCGCAACGACACGGATCTTCACAAGCAGGTCCCCTTACAGATGCTCGGTGCAGGAATGTAGCGCGCGGGAAACACCCGACCTGACGGACCGTCAGATTCGGGCCCCGGCCCCCAGGGTTCAGCCAGCGGCCAGCAGCGCGCCGAGCCGACGGAGGTGGGCGGTGCCGCCTCCGAGGCTCAGCTCCAGGTGCTTCGCCCACCGGAAGGTGCGGTGCACCGGGTAGTCGGTGTCGACCCCGATGCCACCGTGGAGGTGCTGCGCGGCGTGGACGACGCGGTGCGCGCCGTCCGCCGCCCAGAACTTGGCGATCGCCAGCTCCTCGGCCGCCGGGAGCCCCTCCCCCAGCCGCCATGCCGCCTGGTAGGCGGTGAGGCGGACGGCCTCGGTGTCGATGTAGGCGTCGGCCGCCCGGTGCGCGACCGCCTGGAAGGTGGCGATCGGCGTGTCGAACTGCTTGCGCTCGCTGGTGTACGTGGCGGTCGTGCGGACGGCCGCCTCGCAGACCCCGGCGGTGACGGCGCAGTACGCGGCCACGGCCCGGTCGGCGATCCACTCCACCACGTCGCTCCCACCGTCGACCGACCCGACGACGTCGGCTGCCGTGACGGCGACCCCGTCGAACGTGAAGGTGGTCAGCGGCTCGAGGTTCGGGCCGTGGTTGACCTCGGCGGTGACGCCGGCGGCCGTCGGGTCCACGAGGAACACCGTCGAGGTGCCGTCGCCGGTGGCGGCCGGCACGAGCACGCGCGCCGCGTGCACGGCGCCGGGCACGAGGCGCTTGGTCCCGTTGATCGTCCACCCGTCGCCGGACGCCGTCGCCGTGGTGGCGGGCTGGGCCGGCGGGAGGCCGTCGCCGCCCTCGGAGAGGGCGGCGGTGAGCAGGACCGAGCCGTCGATGACCCCGGGCAGGTACGCGGCCTGCTGGTCGGCGGTGCCGAACTCGGCGATGGGCAGGGCGCCCAGCACGAGCGTCGGCAGCACCGGCAGCGGCGCCACGTTGCGCCCGACCTGCTCGAGCACGAGGGCGAGCTCGAAGAAGCCGTAGCCACCGCCGCCGTGGGCCTCGGGCAGCGAGAGCCCGAGGAGGTCGGCCTTGGCCAGCTCGGCGTAGGTGTCGGCGGCGAACCAGTCGTCGCCGGCCTCGATGTCGCGGATGCGATCGGCCGGGATCTGCTCGCTCAGGATCTGGCCCGCGAGGTCGCGGAGGGAGGTCTGCTCTTCGGAGAGTGCGAAGTCCATGGTGTCTGTCTCCTACATCCGCGGCATGCGGGGCATGCCCAGGCCGAACATGGCGATGAGGTCGCGCTGGATCTCGTTCACGCCTCCGCCGAAGGTCAGGATCAGGGAGCCCTGGGCGCCCCGGTTGATGCGCGAGGCCAGCTCGGCCGCCGGCGAGTCCGCCGTGAGGTTGGCCTCCTGGCCGATGATCTCGGCCAGGAGCTGGTAGGCGTCGGTGAAGAACTCGGTGCCGAACACCTTGATCGACGAGGCGTCGGCCGGGTTGACCTGCTCGCCGGCCGCCTCGAGCGCCGCCACCTTCCAGTTGAGGAGGGTGAGGAACTCGATGCCGGCCCGCACCTTCGCCAGGTTGAGCTGGACCCACTCCTGGTCGATGACCCGCTTGCCGTCGGGCGTGGTGTTCTCCCGGGCCCAGGCGAGGACGTCCTCGTAGGTGCGCTCGATCATCCCGGGCGGCGCCAGGCCGACCCGCTCGTAGTTGAGCTGGTTGATGATGAGGCCCCAGCCGCCGTGCAGCTCGCCGAGGATGGCCGAGTCCGGCACCTTCACGTCGTCGTAGAAGGTGTGGAACGTGCTGGCGTTCACCATCGTGTGGATCTTCGTGTACGAGTACCCGGGATCGGTGGTGGGCACGAGGAACATCGTGATGCCGCGGTGCTTCGGGGCGTCGGGGTCGGTGCGGGCGGCGAGCCAGATGTAGTCGGCGTAGTTGGCCAGCGAGGTGAAGGTCTTCTGGCCGTTGATCACCCACTGGTCGCCGTCCTTGACGGCCTTGGTGGTGAGCGACGCCAGGTCGGTGCCGGCGTTGGGCTCCGTGTAGCCGATCGAGAAGTGCAGCTCGCCGGCGAGGATCTTCGGCAGGAAGAAGTCCTTCTGCTCCTGGGTGCCGAACTGCATGATCGTCATGCCGACGGTGTTGATCGACAGGAACGGGGTGGGGGCACCGGCCCGCCAGGACTCGTTCATGAAGATGAACTGCTCGACCGGGCCGAAGCCGCGGCCTCCGTACTCCTCGGGCCAGCCGACGCCCAGCCAGCGGTCCCGGCCCATCTGGCGCACGGCCTCGAGGCACTCGGGGCTGCCGGTCTCACCCGCGGCAGCCGCAGCGATGACCTCGGGGGTCATCAGATCGGCGAAGTAGGCACGAAGCTCCTTGCGGAGCGCTTCCTGCTCGGGCGTGTACGCGATGTGCACGGAAACCATTCCCCTGACGGTCCATCAGAACTAGAACACGTTCTAGCACGGTGCCTCCGGGCCGATACCAGGCGGACCCGCGACGCCCTGGTCGGAGCGTGTGGCACCATCGATCGCCGATGAGCACCACCGAGCCCGTTCCCGGCGCCAGCCTCGGCATCGCCACCGTCCCCAACCTCCGCGACCTCGGCGGGTGGCCCACCCCCGACGGCACGGTCGTGCGGGGCCGCCTCTTCCGGTCGGCCGAGTTCGCCGACCTCGCCGGCGGTGACCTCGAGCTGTTCGACGCCCTCGGGATCCGCACCGTCTACGACCTGCGCACCGAGGCGGAGCGGAGCGCCCAGCCCAACACCGTCCCCGCCGGGGTCGGCTACGAGGTCCTCGACGTGCTCGCCGACGCCGACGGCGCCGGCCCGGCGCTGCTCCTCCAGGTCATGGGCGACCCCGCCGCGGCCGAGGAGCTGCTGGGCGGCGGCCGATCGCTCGCCCTGTTCGAGCAGGCCTACCGCGACATCATCCAGCTGCCGAGCGCCAAGGCCGCCTACCGGCAGTTCTTCACCGAGCTCGCTGCCGGCGATCCCCTGCCGGCGCTGTTCCACTGCACCACCGGCAAGGACCGCACCGGCTGGGCGGCGGCGTCGACGCTGCTGCTGCTCGGCGTGTCCGAGGCGGACGTGATCGCCGAGTACCTGCTCACCAACGAGCAGCTCCTCCCCGCGGTCCAGCCGATCATGGACGGGTTCGCGGCCGCGGGCGGCGACCCGGCACTGCTGCGCCCGGTCCTCGGTGTGGAGCGCGAGTACCTGGAGGCGGCCCTCACCGAGGTGGCCTCGGCGTACGGCGACATCGACGGCTACCTCTCGACCGGCCTCGGGCTCGACGCCCCCACCATCGACGCCCTCCGCGCCTCCCTCACCTCCTCGCACTGATCGCCGCCCGGGACCGTGCCGTAGCCTCGGCGGCGTGACTGCTGTCGAGAGCTTCCCGATCACGTTCGACGACGACGCCAACGAGCTGCTGGCGAAG
Source organism: Acidimicrobiales bacterium (assembly GCA_035555395.1). Lineage (GTDB taxonomy): Bacteria > Actinomycetota > Acidimicrobiia > Acidimicrobiales > Iamiaceae > Aquihabitans. The sequence continues at coordinate 16,925 of DATMGQ010000131.1, read as the reverse complement.
GATCCGCTGGCGCTGCTCTACGGGATGCTGCTCGACCAGCAGGTGCCGATGACCTGGGCGTTCAAGTCGCCGATCGTGCTGAAGGAGCGCTTCGGCGACAAGTGGTCGCCCGAGGGCATCGCCTCGCTGTCCGAGGAGGACGTCGTCGAGGTCTTCTGCCGCAAGCCGGCGGTCCACCGGTACCCGGCGGCCATGGCCCGCCGGGCGCACGGGATCGCCATCGACATCGTCGAGAAGTACGACGGCGACACCGCCTCGATCTGGACCACCGCCAAGTCTGGCGAGACGCTCTACAAGCGGGTGTCGAGCCTGCCCGGCTTCGCCGAGGAGAAGTCCCAGATCTTCGTGGCGCTCCTGGCGAAGCGCTTCGACGTGAAGCCCCGCGGCTGGAAGGCCGCCGCCGGCGCCTTCAGCGACGACCAGCCCCGCAGCGCCGCCGACGTCGACTCCCTCCCGAAGCTCCGCGAGGTCCAGGCCTGGAAGAAGGCCCAGAAGGCCGCCAAGAAGTCCAAGTCCGAGTTCTCGATGTAGCGCGGACCCCGAGCGCTCGGTCCGGGGTGGTCGGTACGGTCGGGACGTGGAGTCACCGCTGCGGATCGGCTTGGTCGGGGCGGGGCCGTGGGCGCAGGTGTTCCACGGGCCGATGCTGGCGGCGTCGCCGGCGGTCGAGCTGGTGGGCGTGTGGGCGCGGCGGGCCGACCAGGCGGCGCGGGTCGCGTCGCGCCACGGGGCCGAGGGCTTCGCCGACCTCGACGAACTGTTCGCCCGGTGCGACGCCGTGGCGTTCGCGGTGCCGCCCGACGTGCAGAGCGCGCTGGCGGTCCGGGCCGCGGACGCCGGCCGGCACCTGCTGCTCGACAAGCCGCTCGGGCTCGACGTCGCCCAGGCCCGAGCCGTCGCCGATGCGGTGCGGGCCAACGGCGTCGTGTCCCAGATGGTGCTCACCAACCGGTACCGGCCGTCGGTGCGGGCGTTCCTGGCCGATGCCGAGCGCTTCGAGGTCCACGGGGCCCGGGCGGCGTTCGTGGCCGGGGGCGGGATCGCCGGTGCGTTCTTCGCCACGCCGTGGCGGCTCGAGCACGGCGCGCTGCTGGACCTCGGCCCCCACGTGCTGGACCTGCTGGAGACCGCCGTCGGTCCGATCACGGCGATCCGGGGCGACGGCGACCCCCGCCGGTGGATCGGCCTGACGTGCACCCACGAGGGCGGGGTCGTCAGCCAGGCCGCCCTCTCGATCACGACGCCGGTCAGCCCTTCGGTCACCCGCTACGAGCTGTACGGGCCGACCGGGTCGCTGGTCCTCGACCTCGACGACGACCACCACGACCGCGAGGCGACGATGGCCACGATCCCGGCCGAGCTCGCGGCGGCCGTGGCGTCCGGGCACGGCCACCCACTCGATGCCGCCCGCGGCCTCCACCTCCAGGAGCTGCTCGCCGCTGCTGCGGCCTGACCCGGCCGGGCCGACCGGGCCGGCGGCTCAGCCCAGGCGGTCGAGGATCGTGCGGGTGATCTGCTCGATCTGGGCGTCGCCGGCCGCGAGCGCAGCCGGCCACTCGGTGCAGCCGGCGGCGACCACCGTGCCGCCGCGGGTGAAGGTGCCGAGGACGGCGTGGCCGTACGCCAGCGCCTGGGCCTCCGGTGCGTCGGCGCTCCCGAAGACCCGCTCGGCGATGAACTCGGCTTCGGAGGGCTCCCCCGGTTCCGGCGGTCGGATCGACGTGCGCCGGTCGAACGGCGACGCGGGTGCGGTGGCGACGATCTCGAAGTCGGCCGGCGTGCCGTCCGTTCCGGCCGGCTCGAGCCGTCCGTCCGCGCCGATCCGCAGGTCGCACCCGTCGCACTCGTAGCCGACGGCGGTCCCGGCCGTGCCGAGCAGGTCGCCGTACTCCAGGCCGGTGCCCGCCAGCAGCCAGTGCTCGGGCCGCTCGACCTGGTAGCCGCCCGCGCCCTGCGGCGACCGCAGCCCGATCCGGTGGTAGCCGCCGCGGCTGAACGAGAGGCCGGTGAGGTGGTTCTCCGGGCGGCCGATCAGGTGGTCGGACCAGATCGAGGTCAGCCGGTCCTGGCGGTCGGACCCGAACACCGGGTCGTCGGCGAGCTGCTGCTTGTAGGCGATCATCGTTCGGCCGTCGTCCTCGCTGCGGACCTGCCAGAAGGCGACGTTGCCGCTCAGGAACGCGGCGTTGCCGCCGCCGGTCACGAACGACTCCACGGCGTCGCGCATCTCCCACGACCAGTACTCGTCGTGGCCGACCGACAGGAGGAGCTCGTAGCCGTCGAGGGCGCCCGGGCGGGCGAGGTCCTCGTTGACGACGACATCGAGCGCGTAGCCGGCCCGTTCCGCCCACTCGATGAACGGGTGCTCGTAGTTGGGCCAGCCCGCCGAGCCGGACCACTGGCTGACCAGGTTGGTGAGCAGGTACGTGATGTGGTCGGTCATCGTCGGGTCGGCGTCGCCGATGACCGGGACCCGGCGACCGGGCCCCTCTGGCTTGTGCAGCAGGCCTCGGACCATCGGCCGGCAGAACGACGCCCGCGTGTTGCCCGTGTAGGTGTTCGAGCCGGCGACGTCGTTGTAGGCGTTCCACGTGTTGGTGGACAGCCCGAGCAGGATGCGGGCCCGGCGGGCTGAGGGACGCACGACGAAGAACGCCCGGTTGTGCTCGGAGCCGCCACCATCGGCGGGCTGGACGACGACCTCGTAGAAGCCCGAGCGCCAGCCCTCGTCGACGGTGATCGGCAGCGCGACGGGCCAGTCGCAGCCGTGCTCGTCGGCGTCGTCGGGCATGGCCAGGTGCTCGGCCTGCAGGGTGCCGGTCCACACGACCTCACGGGTGCCGCCGACCCGGGCCACCTCGACGGTCACCTGGGGCACGGGCGAGGAGCAGTGCAGGCCGACCGTCTCTCCCGCCTCGGCGCTGACGGGCCAGCAGTACGCCCACACCGTCGTGCCGTCGGGCGTCTCGAGGTCACCTGGCCACATCGCTCGCATCTCCGTGCTCGGGGCTGCCGACGACCCTATGGCGCGAGCCGGCGTCCTCAGCCCAGGTCCGGGAGCTCCTGCTGCCGGCCGATCAGCGGGCGGAGCGGGTCGCCCCGGTCGTGGAGCCGGTCGAGGACGGTGCGGATGGTCCACCGGTCGGGGCGCAGGTCGGGGTCGTCCAGCTCGTCCCAGCTGATGGGGACCGACACCGGGGCGTTCGGCGCGGGACGGGGGCTGAACGGGGCGACCAGGGTCTTGTTGATGGCGTTCTGGGTGTAGTCGAGCCGAGCCCGGCCCTGGCGCTCGGACACCTGCCACGCCCAACTGACGAGGTCCGGCACGGTGGCGCCGACGGCCCGGGACAGCGCCTCGACCCAGCGGCTCGTGTCCTCGAACGACGGGCCCGGTGCGATCGGGATCCAGATCTGGATCCCGCGCTTGCCGGTCACCTTCGGAGCGGCGACGACGCCGAGGTGGTCGAGCGCGGTGCGGTGCAGTCGGGCGAGCTGCAGGAGCTCGTCCCAGGTGGTGTTCGGACCCGGGTCGAGGTCGATCAGCGCCCACGTCGGCTCGTACTCGTCCCGCACCGACGAGGTCCACGGGTGGAGCTCGATCGCGCCCAGGTTGGCGGCGTAGGCCAGCGCGGCCGGCCGGTCGAGCACGGCGTAGGTGGTCGTCCTCCCCGGTGACGCCCCGGCGAACTCCCACCGGGTCAGCCAGTCCGGTGCGCCCTTGGGCACCGCCTTGAACCAGAAGCTGTCGCCGTCGATGCCGTCGGGGTAGCGGTGCAGGTTGACGGGCCGGTCGGCCAGGTACGGGAGGGCGTAGGGCGCGACCAGCGCCTGGTAGCGGATGAGGTCGCGCTTGGTCACGGCCGGACGGCCGGGGAAGAGCACCTTGTCGAGGTTGGTGACCTTCACCTCGTCGCCGGCGAGCGTCCACGTCCCGTCCTTGCCGATGGCGTCGAGCGCCGCCAGCTCGTCGTCGGTCACGTCCGGCCAGGCGGCGGCCGGCGGGGTGCCGCCGAGCGCGGCGACCTCGTCGTTGGTCGTGCCCGACCGGACCGAGCGGGGGTGGTCCTCCGGGTCCCAGCCGGGCACCGCGAACTCGTCGTCCTTGTGCACGAGGATCCACTGCGCCTTGGGGTCGCTGCCGCGGCCGCGACGCACGAGCGCGAAGCGGCCGGCGAGCTTCTCGCCGACCAGGTCGAGGTGGAGATCGCCGCCGGCCAGGTCGTCGGCCGGGTCGCCGTGGCCGGAGGTCCAGGTGCCCCAGTCCCACACGATGACGTCGCCGCCGCCGTAGGCGCCGGCGGGGATCACACCCTCGAAGTCGAAGTAGTCGAGCGGGTGGTCCTCGACCTGCACGGCCAGCCGGCGCACCTTCGGGTCGAGCGTCGGCCCCTTCGGCACCGACCAGCTGGCGAGCACGCCGCCGATCTCGAGGCGGAAGTCGTAGTGCAGGCGGCTCGCCCGGTGGCGCTGCACCACGAAGCGGGGCGCCCCCGTGGTCGGCGGGGCGACCGAACCGCGGGGCTCGGCCGTCTGGGCGAAGTCGCGCTTCGCCCGGTAGCGGGCGAGCGGGTCAGCCACCGGCCTACGCCGGCTCGCCCCGGAGCGCCGGGGTCCGGGGCTCGGGCGGGCGCTGGATGCCGCGGAGGCCGGCCTCGAGCGCGTCGGGTCCCGACCAGGCCGGGGCCCATCCCAGCTCCCGCCGGGCCCGGCTCGCGTCGAGCAGCGGGCACCGGAAGATCAGGGTGACCCAGCCGGGGTCGACCGGTTGGGCGTGGAGGCGCCAGGTCACCGCGGCGAGCGGCCGCAAGATCGGTTCGAGCACGCCCAGCTGGTGGCCGCCGACGACGTGGGTCGACGCCACGTTGAACGGGCCCCGAGCGTCGCCCAGGGCTGCGCGGGCGAAGGCATCGGCGACGTCGTCGGCGTGCACCACCTGGAAGCGCACCGGCACCCGGCGGATCACCGAGCCGCGCAGCGCCCCGAACGGCAGGTGGCGGGGCAGGAAGTACTTCCGCAGCTCCTCCCCCGCACCGGACTGCATCACCAGGGCCGGCCGCATCCGCACGACGCGCACCTCCGGGTGCTGGTGCTCGACCTCGTCGAGCAGGCCCTCGACCTCGGCCTTGTGCAGCGAGTACGGGTGGTCGGGGTGGCCCGACACCGGCCAGCTCTCGTCGACCAGCCGGTCCTTCGTGCCCGGGCCGTAGGCACCGACGGACGAGGCGTGGACGATCGCCGCACCGGCCTCGACCGCAGCGTCGAACACCCGGGCCGAGCCCTGGATGTTCACGGCGCGCATGGACTCGACGTCCCAGGACGGCTGGATCCGCCACGCGAGGTGGACCACCACGTCGGCGCCGTCGAACGCTCGGGACAGGTCGTCGTCCACCACGTCGAGCGCGAACCACCGGACCTTCGGGCCCAGGTCCTCCTGGGAGATCCGGCGGGCGACGGCGCGGATCTCACCGACCTGGGGGTCGGTGGCCAGCCGGTGGAGCAGGGCCGTGCCGATGTTGCCGGAGGCGCCGGTCACCACGACGGTGGTGCGCGCCGGGTCGCGTTGGGGCATGGCCACCACTACCCCGCCCGGCGCGGCCGACACGCCGGGGAGCGGCGCCGGTTCACCCCTCGATCGTCGGCTCGTCGGGGGCGGACAGGCTGAGCACCGTGCCGGCCACCGCCGGCGACGAGTCGAGGTGCGCCTCGAGGGCCCGGAGCCGCACGGCCACGTCGGCCTCGCGGGCGTCGCCCGCCAGGTCCACGTCGCCCACGACCGTCAGCAGCCGCGGCCCGACGAACTCGAGCCGGAGGTAGGTGACCCGCTCGACATCGGGGTCGGCGGTGAGGGCGGCGATGACCGCCCGGCGCACGGCCGGATCCGGCTCCTGGCCGACGAGGAACCGGCGGTTCTGGTCGATGAGCACGATCGCGATGACGCCGAGGAGGACGCCGATGGCGATCGAGCCCAGCGCGTCGGGCACCGGCGAGCCGGTGACCTGGTGGAGGGCCAGGCCGGTCGCCCCGATCGCCAGCCCGACCAGCGCAGCCGAGTCCTCGGCGAACACGGCCCGCAAGGTGGGGTCCGACGTGCGAAGCACGTGCTCGACCAGGTCGCGGTCGAGCGAGGCCGCTTCCGGCTTGGCCTGCTGCACGGCCCGCAGCAGCGACCCGCCCTCGAGCAGGGCGGCCACGGCGAGGACGGCGTAGCCGACGACGAAGCGCTCGGCGGGCTGGGGCGTGATGAGCTCCTGCACGCCGTGGGTCACCGACACCGCAGCTCCGGCGACGAACAGGCCCAGCGCGGCGAACAGCGACCAGATGTAGGCCTCCCGGCCGTACCCGAACGGGTGGGCGTCGTCGGGCGCCCGGCGGGACCGCCGGTTGGCCGTGACCAGGAAGATCTGGTTGCCGGCATCGGCCCAGGAGTGCGCCGCTTCCGCCACGAGGGAGGCCGAGCCCGTGACGACCGCCGCCGCCGACTTGGCGAGTGCGACCAGCGCGTTGGCGCCGAGGGCGATCAGGATCGTGAGCGCCGACTCGTCCGAGCCGGCACCCGCGGCGAGGGCCTCGATGGGCTGGCGCCGGGTCCGGACGTCGGGTGCGGTCACCCACGCGCGGTACCCGGTGGTTGCGGGGGCCAGCCACGGGTAGTGGCGCGCCATGAGCAGCGACCTGAGCGAACCGGACGACCTCGACGAGGTGCCCCGGGAGGACGAGCCGGCGGTGCCGCCGGGGACCGACGGCGACGACGAGCGAGAGCAGTCGGATGGATGACCGCCTGCGGGCGCTGGCCGGGAAGCTGGCTGGGCTCGTGGGCGACCGCACGCTCGCGGTGGCCGAATCGTGCACGGCAGGGAACCTGGCCGCCGCACTCGCCTCCGGCGGACACGCCGAGCGGTGGTTCTGCGGGAGCGTCGTCGCCTACCAGGACGAGGTGAAGCGGTCTCTGCTCGACGTGCGGGCCGAGTCCACCGTCTCGCCCGACGCCGCGGAGCAGATGGCCCTCGGCGTCCGGCGCCTGTTCTCGGCGGACCTTGCCGCCGCCACGACCGGCGTGCTCGGCGACGAGCCGGTCGACGGGGTCGAGCCCTCGACCGTGGTCATCGCGACCGTGGTGGGCGACGACCGCCGGATCACCGAGCACGACCTCGTCGACGACCCCGACCACGCCGTGACCCAAGCGACCGAGCGGGCGCAGCAGCAGCTGATCGACCACGTCTCGGGCTGATCGGGGCAGGTCAGGGGTATCGGATGAACGTGCGCTGCGCCGCTCGCCGCCTGGTCGCGGCGACCCTGCTCGGGCCGCTCGTGATCCTCGTCTCCTGCAGCGGTCCGGCGCGGACCGACGCATCGTTCTCGTCGAAGGCGGCGTCGACCGCGGACCAGGCCCGCTCGTCGGTGGAGACCGTCGTCGTGCTCGTCGAGTCGGCCGATCGCCACCACCTTCCGGAGCCCTACCTGTCCACCGCGATCGCCGAGGCCGAGGACGACGCGGGTGCGGCGCTCACCGGCTTCGAGTCGGTGCAGCCGCCCAGCTCGAGGTCCGATCTGGTCCGCTCCCGCACCAGCGAGGTCGTCGGGGATGCCGTCGACCTCCTCGCCCAGGCGCGCATCTCCGCCCGGCGGGGCCACGCCCCCGTCGAACTGCTCCCCGAGCTGCGACGGGCCTCGGTGCGGCTCGACTCCCTCGCGGCGAACGTGGAGCGCTGACCCGTGCGGAAGTACCTCGAGGTGACGCTCGGGGTGCTCACCGCGATCGGCGGCTTCGTGGACATCGGGGACCTCGTCGCCAACGCGGAGGTCGGTGCCCGCTTCCGGTGGAACCTGGCATGGGTGGTCGTGGTCGGCGTCGTCGGCATCGTCCTGTTCGCCGAGATGTCCGGCCGGGTGGCGACGCTCACCGAGCGCGGCACGTTCGACCTCGTGCGCGAGCGGCTGGGGCCGCGGTTCGCGCTCGGCAACCTGCTGGCCTCGTTCTTCGTCACCTTCTTGACCCTGGTCGCCGAGGTGGCGGGCATCGCCCTCGCGCTGGAGCTGGCCACGAGCGTCAACCACCTGCTGCTCCTGCCCACCTGCGGCGTCCTGGTGTGGATCGTCATCTGGAAGGTGAAGTTCGACTCGATGGAGCGGGTGTTCGGCCTCCTCGGCCTGGCGCTCGTGGTGTTCGCCGTCGCGGCGTGGCGGCTCGGCCCGGACTGGAGCGCCGTGCTCCACCAGGCCACCCACCCCGGCGTCCCCGACGGCGAGGGCACGCCGACGTACTGGTACTACGCGATCGCCCTGTTCGGCGCGGCCATGACGCCCTACGAGGTGTTCTTCTTCTCGTCCGGTGCGGTCGAGGAGGGCTGGGACCGCACCGACCTCATGGTGAACCGGGCCAACGTCCTCGTCGGCTTCCCGCTCGGCGGCGCCCTCTCGCTCGCGATCATGACGTGCGCCGCCGTCGTGTTCGCGCCTCGCGGGATCACCGTCGACCACCTCTCCCAGGTCGCCCTGCCCGTCGCCGCCACCCTGGGTCGGCTCGGGCTGGTGGTCGTCCTGATCGGCTTCTTCGCCGCCACGTTCGGCGCGGCGCTGGAGACCGGGCTCTCCTCCGGGTACACGGTGGCGCAGTACTTCGGCTGGCCGTGGGGCAAGCGCTACCGGCCCGTCGACGCCGCCCGGTTCCACGCCGTGATCCTCGTGGCGATCCTGCTCGCGGTCGCCGTCGGCCTCACGACCGTGGACCCGATCAAGGTCACCGAGTACTCGATCGTGTTCTCCGCCGTCGCGCTCCCGCTCACCTACTTCCCGATCCTCGTGGTGGCCAACGACCCGCAGTACATGGGCGACCGGGTGAACTCGCGGCTGACCAACGCGCTCGCGTCGGTGTACCTCGTGGTCATCGTCGTGGCCGCGACCGCCGCCATCCCGCTCATGATCGCCACCAAGGCAGGCATGTGATGGACCGTCCGAAGCCCCCGACCGGCCGCGAGGTCGATGCCTGCCTCGAGCTGCTGGACCGCCAGCTCGTCGACTCCGGAGGCGACCAGGCCGGCAAGGTCGACGACCTCGAGCTGACCGAGCTCGAGGACGGCTCGTTCGTCGTGACCGCGATCCTCTCCGGTCCTGGTGCCCTCGGGCCGCGGCTGGGCGGCCGGCTCGGGATGGCGGTGGCCGCCCTCTTCGAGCGCCTGCACCCCGACACCGACGCCGATCCGGCCCGCATCCCGTTCGGCTCGGTGAAGGACCTCGGCTCCCACATCACGCTCAGCCGGTCCCGCGACCACCTCGACGTGAACCGGATGGAGCACTGGGTGCGCGATCGCGTGATCGCCCGGATCCCGGGAGCCGGCGATGCGCCTGAGTGACCTGCTGGGCGCCGAGGTCGTCGACGTCGACGGCGTGCACCTCGGGAAGGTGCGCGACGCCCGCCTCGTGCAGGACGGCCCGATCCAGGGCACGTTCGGCGCCGGCCTCCGGCTGGCCGGCCTGATCGTCGGGCCGATGGCCCTCGGGTCGCGCCTCGGGTTCCGGCGCACCCACGTGACCGCGCCGGCGCTCGTCGTGCAGCCCGTCCGGCTCCTGGACGCGCGAACGCGGTACGTGCCCTGGGACGCGGTCGTCGAGGTCCGCGACCGGGTGGTGCGGATCGACCGGGCCGCGGCGGAGCTCGAACCGCCCCGGCCGCCCTTCGACCCGACGGTCGCGCCGTGAACGAGGGGCTGGTCCTCCTCGCCGCCTGGGCGCAGTGGCTCGCCCTGGTGGGGCTGCTCGCGGCGGCCGTCGTGCGCCGGGTCCAACGGGTCCACGACGGCGAGCGCCAGGCGGCCTACCACCGGCCCGACCGGTTGCCCCGCGACGACCAGGGGTAGTGGCCGGCCATGGATGCCGACGCCGACGCGCTCATCATCGGCGCCGGTCCCAACGGCCTGGTCGCTGCGAACGTCCTCGCCGATGCCGGGTGGCGCGTGCTCGTGCTGGAGGCGAACGACGAGCCGGGCGGCGCGGTCCGGTCGGCCGAGCTGATCGAGCCGGGCTTCCTGCACGACGTGTGCAGCGCCTTCTACCCGCTGGCCTCCGAGGGCAGTCCGATCGACGAGCTGCACCTCGACCGCTACGGGCTCCGCTGGCTCCACGCGCCGACCGTCCTCGCCCACCCCGCGTCGGACGGCTCGTGCCCGGTCATCTCCCGCGACCTCGACACGACCGCGGCGTCGCTCGACGCCCTCCACCCCGGCGACGGCGATGCGTGGCGCGGTCTCATCGCCCGCTGGTACGACGTCCAGCCCCACCTGACCCGCCTCCTGTTCCGTCCGTTCCCGCCGGTCGCCGGGGCGGCCGGCCTGCTCCGGGCGCTGCCGCCTCGGGAGCTGGCCCGGTTCGGCCGCTTCCTCATGCTCCCGGCCCGGCGCATGGGCGAGGAGGAGCTCGGCGGCGAAGCCAGCCGCCGGCTGCTCGCCGGGGCCGCGCTGCACGCCGACCTCACCCCCGAGTCGACGCTGAGCGGGTTCTTCGGCTGGCTGCTCTGCTGCCTGGGCCAGGTCAACGGCTTCCCCGTCCCCGAGGGCGGGGCCCGCTCGGTGACCGCAGCCCTCGTCCGGCGGCTCGAGGAGCGGGGCGGGACGGTGCGCTGCGGCGCCGCCGTCGCGCACGTCGAGATCGATCGCGGCCGGGCGGTGGGCGTGCGCCTCGCCGACGGCGCCACCGCCCGGGCCAGCCGGGCCGTGCTCGCCGACGTCAACGCACCGATGCTCTACACCCGGCTCGTCGCCGCCGGCGACCTGCCCGACTCGGTGCTGGCCGACATCGACCGGTTCCAGTGGGACGACGCCACGTTCAAGGTCGACTGGACCCTCGACGGACCGATCCCCTGGACGGCGCCCGAAGCCCGTGAGGCGGGCACGGTCCACGTCGCCGAGGACACCGACGCGCTCACCGTGGTCGCCTCCGAGCTGGCTCGCAGCCTGGTGCCGGCGCGCCCGTTCCTGCTCATCGGCCAGCAGTCGATGACCGACCCGACCCGCCAGCCCGCCGGCCGCGAGACGGCGTGGGCCTACACCCACGTGCCACGGGACGTCCGCGGCGACGCCGCCGGCGAGCTCGGCACGAGCTGGTCCGAGGATGACGTGGCCCGGTTCACCGAGCGGATCGAGTCCGAGGTCGAGGCGCTCGCCCCCGGCTTCCGGGCGCTGATCCGCGGCCGCCACGTGCTGACGCCGCGGGCGTTCGAGCAGGAGAACCCGAACCTGACCTGGGGGGCCATCAACGGCGGGACCGCCCAGCTGCACCAGCAGCTCGTGTTCCGCCCGGTGCCGGGCCTGGGGCGTGCGACCACGCCGGTCCGCGGCCTCTACCTGGCCTCGTCCTCGGCGCACCCCGGCGGGGGCCTCCACGGCGCGGCCGGCGCCAACGCCGCCCGTGCCGCGCTCTGGCACCACCGATCGCGTCCCTGGCGCCGCCTGGAGGCCAGCCGATGACCACCGTCACCCACTCGTTCGACCACCCGCTCATCACCGTCTTCGACGCGCTCGCGGACCCGCTCACGTACCCGGAGTGGCTGCTCGGCGCCAAGGAGATCCGCTCGATCGACCCCACCTGGCCGTCGCCGGGCTCGTCGTTCCGCCACCGGGTGGGGCTCATCGGTCCGCTCACCCTCGCCGACAGCTCCACGGTCGAGCACGTGAAGGCCCCCACCCTCCTCGTGCTGGAGGTGCGGGCCCGGCCGGTGGGCCGGGCCCGGGTCACGTTCCGGCTCCGCGCCTCGGGTCCGGCGACCACCGAGGTCGCGTTCTCGGAGGAGACGATCGGCTACGCCCGGGCCCTCGCCCCCGTGGCGGGACCGCTCGCGATCCCGCGGAACAAGCGCTCGCTCGACAACCTGGAGCAGTTCCTCGACCGGGACGGGGTCCGGCGGTGAGCGGCGACCGGCCGGGGGTGCTCCTCGACGTCGACGGCACGCTCGTCGACACCAACCACCTGCACGTGCTCGCCTGGTCCCGGGCGTTCCGCCGCGCCGGGCGTCCGGTCCCGATGCACCGCATCCACGAGCGCATCGGCATGGGCGGCGACCGGCTCGTGGCCGACCTGCTCGGCGAGGACGCCCCACAGGCCGACGCGGTCACGAGCGCCTGGGCCGAGGAGTTCCACCACCTGTGGCCGGAGGTCCGCCTGCTGCCCGGCGCCAAGCAGCTCGTGCGGACGCTGCACCTGCGGCGGCGGACCGTCGTGCTGGCGTCGTCCGCCCCCGCCGATGACGTGGACCGGTTCCGGAAGCTGCTCGACGTCGACGACTGGCTGGCCGGAGCCACCTCGTCCGACGACGCCGATGCCTCGAAGCCCGATCCCGACATCTTCGAGGTCGCCATCGACCGGTTCGACCTCGACCCGTCGGCCACCGTGGCGGTCGGCGACTCGGTCTGGGATGCCCGCGCCGCGGCCCGGGCCGGCATCGGGTTCGTGGGCGTGGAGTCCGGCGGCACCGACCGCCGCGTCCTCACCGAGGAAGGAGCCGTCGTGGTCGCCCGCGACGCCGCCGGGCTGTCCCGCCGCATCGAGGACCACGGCGTCGACGCGCTCCGGTCGGCCTGATCAGCCGAGGGCGTCGGCGCGCCATGCGGCGTCGCGCCGGAACGTCGGGGCGTCGTGCTCGAACCAGCGCCGGGCCGGGAGGTCCTCGGGATGGAGCGGGCCGCGCCACTCCTCGTAGGATCAGCCGGAGCAGCCGACGAGCGCCTCGCCTCGACGGGTCAGGGCTTGAGGACGATCTTGATGGCGCCGTCGTCCTTCGCCTGGAAGGTGGCGTAGGCCTCGGGGGCCTGCGACAGCGGGAGCTGGTGGGTGGTCAGGTCGAGGACGCCGAGCGGATCGGACTCGTCGGTCACGAGCGGCATCAGGTCGTCGATCCAGCGGCGGACGTTGGCCTGGCCCATCCGGACGGTGAGCTGCTTGTCGAACATCTGGATCATCGGGAGCGGGTCGCGGGCCCCGCCGTACACGCCGGAGATCGAGAGGGTGCCGCCGCGCCGGACCGAGTCGATGGCGGTGAGCAGCGCGCTGAGGCGGTCGACGCCGGCGTTCTCCATGAGCGGCGCGGCCAGCTTGTCCGGGAGGAGGCCGGTGAGGTTCTGGGCGAGCTGCCCGAGCCCGGCGCCGTGGGCCTCCATGCCGACGGCGTCGATCACCGAGTCCGGGCCGCGGCCGCCGGTCAGCTCGCGCAGGCGGGCGCCGGTGTCGTCGACCTCGTTCAGGTCCACGGGCACCACGCCGTGGCGCGACGCCATCTCGAGCCGCTCGGGGACGAGGTCCACGCCGAGGACGAGCGAGGCGCCCCGGTGGCGGGCGATCCGGGCGCTCATCTGCCCGATGGGGCCGAGGCCGAGCACGGCGACGGTCCCGCCCTCGGGGATGTCGGCGTACTCGACGGCCTGCCAGGCGGTGGGCAGCACGTCGGAGAGGAACAGGAACTGCTCGTCGGCCGGACCCTCGGGGACCTTGACCGGGCCGTACTGGGCCTGCGGGACGCGCAGGTACTCGGCCTGGCCGCCGGGCACCTGGCCGTAGAGCTTCGTGTAGCCGAACAGGGAGGCGCCGGTGCCGTGCTCGTGGACCTGGGTGGTCTCGCACTGCGACTGGAGGTCGTGGCTGCACATCCAGCAGTGGCCGCAGGAGATGTTGAAGGGCACCACCACCCGGTCGCCCGGCTGGATGTGGGTGACCTCTGAGCCGACCTCTTGGACGATGCCCATCGGCTCGTGGCCGAGGATGTCGCCCTCGTCGATGAAGGGCCCGAACAGCTCGTAGAGGTGCAGGTCCGAACCGCAGACCGCGGTCGAGGTGACCTGGATGATCGCGTCGGTGGCCTCCTGGATCACGGGGTCGGGGACGTCCTCGACCCGGACGTCGCGCTTGCCGTGCCAGGTGAGCGCCTTCACTTCGCGCCCCGATCGCCGAGCAGGTCGACCAGGTCGTCGCCGGCCGCCGGCTCGATGAGGTCGACCAGGTCCTGCTTGTTCATCGACGACGTGTGCCGCACGCCCAGGTCGTCGGCCAAGGCCCGCAGCTCCTTCGCGGTCATGGTGTGCAGGTCGTCGACGGCCTGCTGCTCCGCCTCCCGGGCATCGAGGTCGGTGCGCAGCACCGGGGCGGCATCGGTCAGGTCGGCCACGAGCGCCGACGGGTTGGCGACGGTGACGGTCAGGCCCGGGTGCTTCACCAGGCCCATCGGGTCGATGCCGGTCACGGGCTCCCGGAAGGTGAGGCACGCACCGGCCTGGCTGTTGGTGGCGAACGTGAGGCCGCGGTCGGCCACCGACAGGTGGGCGGCGCCGATGGTCTTCACGACCGAGTACGGGCCGGTCACGCCTGCGCCCCGGATGTTCGACCGAGGGGTCTCGACCCGCCACGGGCCGAAGCGGGCGACGAGGCGCTCGTCGTCCAGTTCGACGTAGGCCGACGACGGCGTCACGCCGAAGAGGCGTCCGGCGAGGCGGTAGCGGGGCTCGAAGTCGAAGGGGATGCGTTCCGTGGGCATGCCCCTGCAGTTCCCGACCGCGACAGCCGGCAAACGACCCGGTCGGTCAATCGGTCTCCACGCTGGGGTCGTGCGCGCCCGCCGGGCGGTGCTCGTGACCGGGTGCACCGGTCGTGCGGCGCTGCTCCTTCATCTGGGCCTCGTAGACGTGGCGCTCGCCGTCGTGGAACTCCCGCTCCAGGTCGCGGACGACCTCGGTGACGACGTCGTGGTACAGCGCATCGAACTCCTCCACGACCTGGAAGGTCCACCGGCCGTCGAGGACGTTGCGCCCCACGACCTCGGCCGCGAGCCGCTCGGCGGCCGCGGCCTGCCCGGCCTCCTCGAACAGCTCCCCCGCCTCCTCGAAGAGGAGGTCGGCCCGGCCGATCAGCTGGTGCAGCGAGTAGAGGTGGCCCCGGGCCCGCTCCACGTACTCGAGGGCCTCGCTGGCCTTCCCGACGGCTTCGGTGACGGCGGCATCGTCGCCGTGGGCTTCGCGGTAGTCGTTCGCCATGGCACCCGGCTACCCGCTCCCCCTGGGACCCAACCGGGCTGGCGTTCCGCGCTCACTGGGCCCCTAGGCCCGACCGGCGCTGGCCCGGCCGCGACGGGAGACCGCGTCGATCGTCGCCGCGATCAGCAGCACGACGCCGGTGACGATGAACCGCATGTCCGAGTCGATGCTGAGCAGCGTCATGCCGTTCAGGATCGAGCCGATGACGAGGGCGCCCAGCAGGGCGGACCACGCCGTGCCCCGGCCTCCGAACAGGCTCGTCCCGCCGATCACGGCGCCGGCGATGGCGTAGAGCAGCACGTCGTTGCCGCCCGAGGACTGGCTGACCGACAGGCTCCGGCTCGCCGCGAGGATGCCGCCCATCGCAGCCAGCGTCGACGCCAGGACGAACACCAGGAGCCGGACCCGTTCGACGCGGATGCCGGCCCGGCGAGCGGCCTCGATGTTGCCGCCGACGGCGTACACGTGGCGGCCGAAGCGCGTCCGCCGCAGCAGCGTGTCCACCACGACCACGAGGCCGACGCAGATGCACGCGGCCAGCGGGAGGCCGCGGTCGGACTCGAACACGAGCGCGGCGGCGACCACGCACGCGGTGATGATCCCGAGCGACAGGGCCGTCTTCCACATCGGCTCGACCACGAGCCCGGCGGCGGCGCGACGGCGGCGGGCGGTGAGCCGGAAGGCGACCGTGAGCACCACCGTGGCCACCGCCACCGCCCAGGTCACGGTCGAGTCGAAGAACGTGTTGGCGACGTCGATGATCCCCTTGTTGGTGATGTTGATGCTCCCCTGGCGGCCGAGCACCCGCAGCAGGGCGCCCTGCCACACGAGCAGGCCGGCCAGCGTCACCAGGAACGCGGGGACCCGGAAGCGGGTGACCCACAGGCCGTTGAGCGCCCCCACGATCGCCCCCACCGCCAGGGCGGCGGCGATCGACGCGGGCGCACCGACGCCGTGGCGTCCGGCGAGCACCGCCATCACCGCGGCGGCGAAGCCGCTCACCGCGCCGACCGACAGGTCGATCTCGCCGAGCAGGAGCACCAGCACCACGCCCACCGAGATCGTGGCCACCGCGGCGATCTGGAGCGTGAGGTTCGTGAGGTTGCCCGCCGAGAGGAAGGCGCTGTTCTGCCACTGGAAGTACGCGACCACCGCGACCAGGCCGAGGAGCACCGGCAGGCTGCCCAGGTCGCCCTGGGCGAGCCGGCGGCGGAAGTCCTCCCACGCGCCGGCCACGCCGGTCTTGCCCACGAACAGGCGGGGGTCGGCAGAGCTCGCGGTCACGGGGCCTCCTCGTGGGGCAGCTGGACGTCGGCGCCGGTGATGGCGGACACCACCGCCTCCGTCGTCGCATCAGCGGTCTGGAACGTGGCGACGCGGCGGCCGAGCCGCAGCACGATGATCCGGTCGCTCACCGCGAACACGTCGTTCAGGCTGTGGCTGATCACGACCTGGGCCAGGCCCTGGTCGCGCAGCGCGTGGATCAGGTCGAGGACCTGGGCGGTCTGGGCCACGCCCAGCGCCGCGGTCGGCTCGTCGAGCAGCACCACGCGGGGGTCGCCCATCGCCGCCCGCACGACGGCGATGGACTGACGCTGCCCGCCCGAGAGCGACGCCACCGGTGTGCGGACGCTCGGGATCTTGATCGAGAGCCGCTCCAGCAGCTCCATCGACGAGGTCTCCATCTCGAGCTCGTCGAGCGCCGCGGTGCGGCCGACCGGCTCGCGGCCGAGGTAGAGGTTGGCGACCACGTCGAGGTTGTCGCAGAGCGCCAGGTCTTGGTACACGGTGGCGATCCCCAGGTCCGAGGCGTCGGCCGGGCCGTGGAGCTTCACGGGACGGCCGTCGAACACGATCCTGCCCTCATCGGGGATGAGCGTGCCCGCCATCGTCTTGGTGAGCGTCGACTTGCCGGCG
>DATMGQ010000130.1:0-11809 GCA_035555395.1 Acidimicrobiales bacterium | reverse complement strand
ACCCTGTCGATCGAGCCCAACACGAGCCACCGGGCCGACCTCGCCGCCCGGGCCGAGGCGGCCCGGTCCGCCGGGGCCGGACTCTGGGGAACCTGCCCGCCCGACGGGTGACCGGCGATAGCGTGCAGCCCGATGACGGAGCTCGCCGAACGCCTGGGCCACGCCGCCGATGCCCGGCTCGTGATCATCAACGCCGATGGCCTCGGTCTCAGCCAGGCCGCCAACGCGGCCACCTTCCAGTCGCTCCGCGACGGACTCGTCACCAGCGCCTCGATCATGGTCCCGGCGCCGTGGGCGCGCGAGGCAGCGTCGCAGTACCGCGGCGAGGACATCGGCGTGCACCTCACGCTCAACGCCGAGTACGACCGCTACCGCTGGGGTCCCATCACCCACGCCCCGTCCCTGCTCGACGGCGACGGCGGCTTCCCCCGCACGGTCGACGACCTGTGGGACCACGCCGACCTCGACGAGGCCCGTCGCGAGCTGCGGGCCCAGGTCGAGCGGGCGATCCTGTGGGGCTTCGACGTCACCCACCTGGACTCGCACCTCGGCGCCCTCCAGCTCCGGCCCGAGTTCTTCGACGTCTACCTCGACCTCGCCGTCGAGTTCCGGCTGCCCGTCCGGCTCTCCGATGCCTCCACCGAGCGGGCCATCGGGTTCCCGTTCCGGAACCTGGCCGCGTCCGAGGGCGTGGTCTTCCCGGACCACTTCGTGTCGGTGGCCGCCATCGGGAGCCGCCAGGCCATCGAGCAGGCGGTCGCCGACCTCGAGCCCGGCGTCACCGAGCTGCACGTGCACCCGGCGCTGGACACCCCCGAGCAGCGGGCCTTCGATCCGGCGTGGTCCCACCGGGTCGACGACCACCACCTCGTCTGCTTCGACACCCACCTGCCCGACGTCCTCGCCCGCGCCGGCGTCGAGCGCATCGGCTACCGGTCGCTGCGGGCCCTGCAGCAGGCCACGTACACCTAGGAGCGGGCTGGTCCGCCGGCCCTCAGTGGTCGGTGGCGGCGGCCACCTCGGCCCGCACCTCGCGGTAGCGGTCGGTGCGGGTGGCGGCCAGGAGGTCGAGCAGCACGCGGGTGCTGCCGGCGACCTTGGTGCGGCCCCGCATGAACAGGGCGTTCGGGTCCTCGGCGCCGTCGAGGACGGCGACGGCGTTGGCGTAGGTGTCCGTGAGGCTCAGGTCGACCTCGTCGGCGACGCCCGGCTCGTAGACGACGCCGTCGGCCCCGACCCGGGCGGTGAACCGGGCCTCGCCATCGGGGGCACCCGAGATGATGCGGCCGATGGTCCCCGAACCGCCGGCGGCGGCCAGCGCCTCGGCGGCCGGATCCCGGACCTCGCCCTCGAGCCAAGCCGCGCTCAAGAAGATGCTCATCGGGCCGCCTCCTGCCGCAGACCGGCGAACAGGTCGTCCTCCGGCGTCTCGGTGGGCACCCGGCTGGCGGCGAGCTCGAAGTCCTCGAAGGGGTAGGCCGCCTCGGCGATCTCGTCGGTGAGGCCGAACCAGAAGCGCTCCTCGGGATCGATCTGGGTGGCGTGCGCCCGCAGCGCCGCGCTGCGGATCCCGTAGTACCCGGTGATGTCGATGCGGGTCGTGATCTTGTGGTCCTGCGAGGGCCGGTCGAACCACTTCTGGTCGAACGGCGACTCCAGCTCGTTGGCCAGGAACGCCTCGTGCATGGCCGTGAACCGGGCCCGCGCCCAGGTCGAGTAGTAGAGCTTCGACGGCGTCCAGGGCTCGCCCGCCTCGGGGAAGCGCTCGGGGTCGCCGGCGGCGTCCCAGGCGATGATCGAGATGTCGTGCACGCGCAGGTGGTCGGGGTGCGGATACCCGCTCTGCTCGTCGCCGTAGGTGAGCAGCACGTGGGGTCGGACCTGGCGGATGACCTCGACCAGGCGGCCGACGGCCTCGTCCTCGGGCGCCCGGGCGAAGCAGCGCGGATCGGCGTTCTCCGGGGAGTCGGGCATGCCGGAGTCCCGGTAGCCGAGCATCACGACGTCGCGGAAGCCGATGGCCGCGGCCGACGCGTCGAGCTCGGCCCGACGCACGGCGGCGAGGTTCTCGTGCACCTCGGGGCGGTCCATCGCCGGGTTGAGGATCTCCCCCGCCTCGCCGCCGGTGCAGCACACGAGCGTGGCCTCGACGCCCTCAGCGACGTAGCGGCCGATCGTGGACGCACCCTTGGACGCTTCGTCATCGGGGTGGGCGTGGACGGTGAGGAGGCGGAGTTGGCCGGTCACGGCGCGCCACGGTATCGGCTCGGAGCACCCGCCCGACGCGAACATCCCGCCAGATCACCGCGGGTGGAGCGGTGGCCTGACGGGATGTCCTGTGTGTGTCGATCGATGCGAGACCGCTCCCGCCGCATGTGTGGACGGGCCCGGTGGCGAGCAGAAGGACGCCGTGGCGTCGACTCCGAAGCGCATCCGCGGTCCGTGATGGGAACGGGTGGCGGCGCCGCACCGAACGACCGGGGTGCCTGTCGGCGTCAGCTCGGAGGCGAACGCTCCAGGTGGTCGGTGAGCCTCACGGTGTCTCCACACCTCCTCACAGGACGAGAACGGTTCGTCGTGTCCGGGGCCCGGAGGACCCGGATGCACCGTCACCTTCCTCCTCGCGCCCGAGCGCGTCAAGAGGAACGATTGTTCGTCAGCGGAGAGCAGGCAGACGACGATCAGGCGTCGTCGTCGTCCTCAGCAGGGTCCCGTTCGGCCGCCTGATCGCGCTCGGCGAGCATCCGTGCGGCGCGCGATCCCGGCGCCGGGCCCTCGACCTTGCGGGCCCGGTACACGGCGTAGCCGAAGAAGCCGGCCGGGAACATGTACCACGGGATGTTCAGCGAGATGGCGAAGCAGACCACCGCCGCCCACAGCCAGATGCGGCGGCGGCGAGGGGCGAGGGCGAAGTACGAGGCGGCGATGGCCAGGGCGAGCGTGCCGAGGATGATGACCAGCGCGATCGGGCCGAGGCGCTCGACCATCGTCTCGGCCGGGCGGGCGGCCCGGTCCTTCGTGGCCTCGATCTTCGGGAGCTCGACGATGAACGACATCACCGAGACGATGACGATGAGCACGGTGCCCATGAGGACCTGCGACCCGCCGGGCACGGCGATGCGCTTCTGGAACCAGTTGCCCTCGAGCGCCTCGACGTCGACGGGGCGGTCACCGGGCCGGGGCCGGCGCTCCGGGCGGGGGCGGTCGGCGCCGCGGCCCTTGGCCGGAGCGGACGCTTCCGCCGTCGCCGAGGCGTACTTGGCCTTGCGCTCGTCGGACGGGATCGCCGCTGCCTTGGTGCGCGCCTCCCGGGCTTCGCGCTGCGCGCGGTTCTGCCGGGCGCGCTTCTGCTTGCTGTCGCTGTTGCTGGCCACGCCTAGACGCTACGGAACCGGACCGCCTCAGGGCCAAGCGGTGACCCCGCGGCCGGGACGCCGAGGCGCCTACCTGCAGGTCTGCGACCACCAGTGGAGGGCGATGCCCGACGCCACGCCGGCGTTGAGCGAGCGGGTCGAGCCGTGCTGGGTGATCTCCCGCACCTCGCCGCAGACCTCCTGCATCGCCGGCGACAGGCCGGGACCCTCTTGGCCGAGCACGAGCACGCACGGGTCGGGCAGGGCCCCGGCTTCGAGCGGCACGGCGCCCGGGATGTTGTCGATGCCGACGAGCGGCAGCCCGGCCTCGGCCGCCCAGGCCGCGAACGCCGCCACGGACGCGTGGTGGTGCACGGACAGGTACCGGTCGGTGGCCATCGCCCCGCGCCGGTTCCAGCGCCGCTTGCCCACGATGTGCACCCCGGCCACGTTGAACGCGTTCGCGTTGCGCACGACGGTCCCGATGTTGAGGTCGTGCTGCCAGTTCTCGACGGCGACGTGCACCGGCAGGCGGGTGCGGTCGAGGTCGGCGACGATCGCCTCCTCCCGCCAGTAGCGGAAGCGGTCCAGCACGTTGCGCCGGTCGCCACCGGCCAGCAGGGCCGGGTCGAGCCGGGCGTCGTCCGGCCACGGCTGCGGGTGCGGGCCCACCCCGACCACGCCGGCGGCGAGGCGCTCCTCTTCGTCGAAGCGGTCGATGACCGCGGGCAGCTCGGTCAGGTCCGCGATGACCGCGTCGGGCTCGATGCCGGGCGGCACCGGCCGGCCGGTCCGGTTGATCCAGACCCCGCGGCACCCGGCGGCCTGCGGGGCGGCGACGTCGTTGCCGGGGTGGTCGCCGACGTAGACCAGCTCGCTCGGGCGGCACCCGGCTGCGGCGGCCGCCATCAGGAACAGGCGCGGGTCGGGCTTGCGCCGGCCGATGTCGTCGGCGGCCAGGCGGAAGTCGAACCGCCCGGCGAGGCCGCTGCGCTCGGCGTCGGTGTTGCCGTTGGTCACCAGGCCGAGCAGGTGGCGCTCCCCCAGCTCGTCGAGGACCGCGACGATCTCGGCGAACAGCGGCAGGCTCCCGTGGCGGTGCTCGAAGTAGGCGTCGCTCATGCGCTCGACGAGATCGGCATCGACGACCCCCAGGTCGGCGAGGGCGAGCTCGAACGACTCGGGCCGCAGGCTGGCGATCGGCCGGCCCGGGCGGGGCGAAGCGGCGTGGACGGCATAGAGCGCGTCGAAGCGGGCGATCAGGTCATCGACGCGCAGGCCCGCCGTGGCCGACGGCCCCGCCGCCTGGGCGGCCTCGATCGCGAGCGTCAGCCCCTGGGCCATGGCGGCGGTGAAGTCCCAGAGGGTGTCGTCGGCGTCGAACGCCACGCAGCGGACCGGCATGGGCCGCAACCGTAGGGGAGGCGCACCGGAGCACGATCAGGGGCGGCGCCACAGGACGAACGGCAGGAGCGGTCCCGAACCAGACGCCCGCAGGCCCTCCGCCACGACCGCCATCGTCCACCCCGATCGGAGCGCGTCGTCGAGCACCAGGCCCGGCCCGGTGGGCAGCTCGCCGCCGTCGGGTCGGCCGAACTCGAACGCGTCGAGCACGTTGGCGGCCTGGGTGGCCGAGTTGTCCATGTCGGCTTGGGGTGGCGCGCCGGGACGGACGCGTGCGACCGACTCGACCAGCTCCATCTTCCCGAGCTCGGCGATCTGGGCGGCCAGCCCCTGGACCAGCCGCGGCCGGGTGCGGGACGGGATCCAGGTCACCCAGGTGGGGCGGCCGCCCCACGGCCAGGCCTTCAGCGCGGCGGCGACGCCCCGCACCAGCTCCTCGGACGGCGGTCCGTCGGGCCCGGCGAAGAGCGGGCCCAGCGCCTCGGACCACCCCGGGTCGGTGCCGAACGCCAGGGCCCGGCCCTCCTCCGCTCGGCGGTCCGCCGGGATGTTGCCCTTGCGCTCGTCGATCCCCCGGGGCCACTGCTTGCGCGGCTCGATGGGCACCTCGGCGGATCGGAAGAACCAGGTGGCGTCGGCCACGGCCTCGGCCGCCACCCCGACCTGCGGGGCCGACCCGGTGCACCGATCGCACCGGCCGCACGGCTCGGCGCCGTCGTCGTCGAGCTGGTGGCGCAGGAACTGGAGCCGGCAGCCGTCGGTGTGCTGGTACGCCCGCATGGCGTCCTGCTCGGCGCGCCGCGACGCGGCGAGCGCGGCGTAGCGGGCTTCGTCGTAGGTCCACGGCACCTCGGTGCGGAACCACTCGCTCCCCGACCGGTCGACCGCGCCATCGACGTCGAGCACCTTGAGCAGCGCCTCGAGCCGGCCGCGACGGAGGTTGACCTGCGACTCCAGCGCCGGGAGGGTGCAGGGCCCCGCACGCTCGAGCACCCGGAGGACCTCCTGGACGGTGGAGCGGGGCGGCATGGCGGTGCTGTCGAAGTAGGCCCAGATCCGCTCCTCGGCCGTGGTGGGCAGCAGCACCACCTCGGCCTCGACCCGGCCGCGGCCGGCGCGCCCCACCTGCTGGTAGTAGGCGATGGGCGACGAGGGCGATCCGAGGTGGATCACGTAGGCGAGGTTCGGGTTGTCGTACCCCATGCCGAGCGCCGAGGTGGCCACGACGCACGACACCGACCCGTCGTCGAGCGCCGCTTCGATGCGCTCGCGCTCGGGCGCCGGGGTCGAGCCGGTGTACGCCTCGGCCCGGACGCCGTGGTCGGCCAGGTACCCGGCGACCCGCTCGGCCTCGGACACGGTGAGGCAGTACACGAGCCCCGGTCCCGGCCGGTCGGCCGTCCAGGCGTGGATCCACGCCAGCTGCTCGGCCGACGTCTCGAGCAGCACCACCGAGAGGTGGAGGCTCGGACGGTCGAGCGACCCGCGGTAGGTGACGGTGCTGGTGCCGATCTGCGCGGCGACGTCGCCCTCGACGCGG
This sequence comes from Acidimicrobiales bacterium, assembly GCA_035555395.1. GTDB lineage: Bacteria > Actinomycetota > Acidimicrobiia > Acidimicrobiales > Iamiaceae > Aquihabitans. Next base: position 5,512 of record DATMGQ010000130.1, on the reverse strand, counting down.
GTGTTGGCAGTGGCGGTGGCCGCGAGCACCGGGACCTCGGCCCCCAGACCCGCGAGCACGTCGGCGATGCGGCGGTAGTCCGGGCGGAAGTCGTGCCCCCAGTCCGAGATGCAGTGCGCCTCGTCGATCACGAGCAGGCCGACCGCGGCCGCCAGCGACGGCAGCACCTCGGTGCGGAACCGCGGGTTGTTGAGGCGCTCGGGCGAGATGAGCAGCACGTCGACCTCGTCGGCGGCGATGCGCGCCTCGATCTCGCGCCAGTCGTCGACGTTGGCCGAGTTGATGGTGGCGGCGCGGATGCCCGCCTTGCCCGCGGCCGCCACCTGGTTGCGCATGAGCGCGAGCAGGGGCGACACCACGAGCGTGGGGCCCGCGCCGTCGCGGCGCAGGAGGCGGGTGGCGATCCAGTAGACCGCCGACTTCCCCCACCCCGTCGCCTGCACCAGCAGGACCCGCTGGTGCCCGGCGACGAGCGCCTCGATGGCCGCCAGTTGGTCCTCGCGGAGCACCGCGCCGGGACCGGCGAGGTCCTCCAGGACGGCTTGGGCATCGGCGGCGAGCACGGCGTCGGGCATGGGCAGCATCCTCGCACCCGGGTCTGACAGCCCGGCCCGGATGCCGCGCATGTGGGGCGGGCGCACGGCCCGAACCGCCATCCGGACCCCTCGTGACATCTCGCACAGGCCGGTTTGGCGCCCTCGCACGGGGGTACCGGGAGCCATCACCGGAACGAACACGAAGGAGTCGTCATGGCTGGCAACGAGACCGGACCCGAAGCAGGCGCCAAGGGCGTCGTCGAAGGCGTCAAGGGCAAGGTCAAGGAGGCCGCCGGCATCGTGACCGGCAACGACGACCTCGAGCGCGAGGGTGCCGCCCAGCAGGAGAAGGCCGACGCCCAGCGCGACGTCGCCGCCAAGGAGGCCGAGGCCGAGAAGGCCCGCGCCGAGGCGGAGGCACGCGAGGCCGAGCAGCGCGCCCACCAGAACTGATCCCCCGGATCTCCAACCGGAGCGGCCCGCCCCTCGGGGCGGGTCGCTCCGCGTCCGGGCTCAGGCCGCCGACGGCTCCAGCAGCTGGAGGTCGAGCTCGATCTTGATGACGTCGCCGAGCATGGCGCTCGGGACCGCCGGGATGAGCCCGAAGTCCTGGCGGCGGATCTGCGTCGTCGCCTCGAACCCGGCGTGGCGGGGTCCGCCCGGGAACTCCTGGAGGCCGCCGAGCTCGACGTCGAGCGTGACCGGGCGCGTGACCTCGCCGATGGTCAGGTCGCCCACCAGCTCCCAGTCGGCGCCCTCGCCGGAGATCGACGTGGAGCGGAACACGAGGGTGGGCCGGACGGTGACGTCGACCATGTCGGGCGCCAGGACGTGGGCGTCACGGTCGGGGTTGCCGGTGTCGACCGAGTCGACGTCGATCACCGCCTGCACGCTCGTGGACTCGAGGGTCTCGCCGACCTGGACGTCGACGGTGAAGCGGGCGAAGCGGCCCCGCACCTTGGAGACGCCCAGGTGGCGAATGGTGAAGTTCACGGCCGAGTGGGCGGGATCGAGCGCCCACGAGCCGGGGGCGAGCGGAAGGGCGGTGGTGGGTTCGGTGGTGGGTTCGGTGGTGGTCATGGCGGCAGCGTGCGCCTCGACCACCGGACCCAGGAAGACCGCCTCGATCCTGGTAGCGACAGGGCCAGGCTGATCCACGGGGGCCGCTGGCACACTGGACGCCGTGTCCGACCTGCCGCCGCTGGCCCAGTTCCTGCGCTCCCGCCGCGAGCACCTCTCCCCCGCCGATGCCGGGGTGAAGGCCACCGGCCGGCGGCGCACCCCCGGGTTGCGCCGGGAGGAGGTCGCCACGCTGGCGGGCGTCAGCATCGACTACCTCATCCGCCTCGAGCAGGGCCGCGACACCAACCCGTCGCCCGACGTGCTGGCCGCCCTCGCCGACGCCCTGCAGCTCGACCGCGACGAGCGCTTCCACCTCATGGGCCTGGCCGCCCGCTCGGCCTCGCCGCACCTCGAGCAGTTCTGCCCCGCCGCACCGGCGCTCGACGCCGAGGTCCCGGCCACGGTCCGCGCCCTGCTGGACCAGCTCACCGCCCCGGCCTTCGTGATCGGGCCGCTGGGCGACGTCCTCGCATCGAACGGCGCCTACCGCACGATCGCCGGCCCGCTCGGCCTGCTCGACGTGCCGAACCTCGTCCGCCACGTGTTCCTCCACCCCGACGCGCCCACGGTCTACGACGACTGGGACGGCACGGCCGATGCCCAGGTCGCCCGCCTCCGCGCCGCCCATCGCCGCCTCGCCGACGACCCCGCCGTCGTCGCGCTGCTGGCCGAGCTGCTCGCCGTCCCGGCCTTCGCCGAGCGCTGGGACGCCCACCCGGTGGCGCAGAAGGAGCACGGCCCGAAGGTGCTGCACCACCCCGGGGCCGGCGAGCTGCGCCTCAGCTACGAAGCGCTCGGCCTCGCCCGCGACGACCAGCAGCTCATCGCCTGGCTGCCCGCCGACGACGCCACCGCCGCCGCCCTCGACCACCTCCTCGCCACCGAGCTCCCCGTCAGCCCCGCCCAGCTCCGCGTCGTCGGCGACCACTGACCCCACCCACTCACCCACCCACCCCACCCACCCCACCCCAACCCACCCCAACCCGAACTTCGTATCCCAGGGCTCCTGCATGGGAGCTCAGCCATACGAAGTTCGATCGGTGGTCGGAAGCCTCGGCGAACTTCGTATGGGTCAACGCCTGATCCGGCGCTCCTGCATACGAAGTTCGCCCCGGGGGGCGGGTCGATCGCGTGGGTCGGGTCAGCGGAAGTCGCGGGATGGGAGGTGGACGCTGAGCGGGAGGAGGGAGATCGTCTCGGCGATGACGTTGGTGACGCCTTCGGCCGTCTCCAGGCGGCCGCGGATGAGCAGGGCGGGGGCCGTCTGCACCAGGCGGCGGTGGTGGATCCAGCAGCCCCTCGACACGACGACGTTGACCAGTCCGGTCTCGTCCTCGAGGTTCAGGAACGTGGTGCCGCCCGCGGTGGCCGGCCGCTGGCGGTGCGTGACGACGCCGCCCACCAGGACCCGGCTGCCATCCTCCCGGCCGCCCAGCGCGGCCGCAGGGAGGACGCCCAGGCGGTCGAGCTCTTCGCGCAGGAAGCGGGTGGGGTGGCCGTCGGGCGCCACGCCGGTGGCCCACAGGTCAGCCAGGGCGGTCTCGCGGTCGTCCATCCCCGGCAGGGTCGGGACGGTGGTGCCGGTGACGATGCCGGCCAGCTGGTCGGCCGACCCCTGGGCCACCACACCCGCCTCCCAGATGGCGGTGCGCCGGCCCGAGCCCGGACCCCGGGCGCCCTCGGGGTCGTCGTCGAAGGCGGCGAACGCCCCCGAGGTCGCCAGGGCTTCGAGCTGGGCGAGCGACAAGCCGTTGCGGCGGGCGACGTCCTCCATGTCGGCGTAGGGCCGTCCCGCCGCGATCTGCTCCGCCAGGTCGTCGCCGATGCCCCGCACCGACGAGATCCCCAGGCGCACCGCCACCCCGCCGGTGCTCGTGGCCGGGTCGCAGGGCTCGAGGGTGGCCTCGGCCGACGAGCGGTCGATGCACGGCGTGCGCACCTCGACCCCGTGGCGGCGGGCGTCCTGCACGAGGGTGTGCGGCGAGTAGAAGCCCATCGGCTGGGCGTTGAGGAGGCCGGCGCAGAACGCAGCGGGGTGGTGCAGCTTGAACCAGGCCGAGGCGTAGACGAGGTAGGCGAAGCTCACCGAGTGGCTCTCGGGGAAGCCGAAGTTCGCGAAGGCGGCCAGCTTGGCGTAGATCTCGTCGGCCACCTCGCCGGTGATGCCCCGCTCGGCCATGCCCGCGTAGAGCCGGTGGCTGAGCCGCTCCATGCGCTCGACCGACCGCTTCGACCCCATGGCCTGGCGGAGCTGGTCGGCCTCGCCCGGCGAGAACCCGGCGACGTCGATGGCCATCTGCATGAGCTGCTCCTGGAACAGCGGGACGCCGAGGGTCTTCTCCAGCGCCGGCTTCAGCAGCGGGTGCAGGTAGGTGACGGGCTCCTTCTTGTTCCGGCGCCGGATGTACGGGTGCACCGATCCGCCCTGGATCGGACCGGGCCGGATGAGCGCCACCTCCACCACCAGGTCGTAGAAGGTCCGGGGCTTCAGCCGGGGCAGGGTGGCCATCTGGGCCCGGGACTCCACCTGGAACACCCCGATGGAGTCGGCCTTGCCGAGCATGTCGTAGACGGCATCGTCCTGGGGGACGGTGGCCAGGTCGACGGTGGGGTCGGCGTGCTCCCGGACGAGGTCGACCATGTGGTGCAGCGCGGTGAGCATGCCGAGGCCGAGCAGGTCGAACTTCACCAGCCCCACTGCCGCGCAGTCGTCCTTGTCCCACTGGAGCACGCTGCGGTCCTCCATGCGGGCCCACTCGACCGGGCACACCTCGATGACCGGCCGGTCGCACAGGACCATGCCGCCCGAGTGGATGCCGAGGTGCCGGGGGAAGTGCTCGACCTCGGCGGCCAGCTCCAGCACCTCGATCGGGATGTCGTGGTCGAGGTGCGCGGCCGGAGCCGGCGCCACCGCGCCCCGCTCGTGGCCGTGGCCGCGCTCGGGCCGGGACCCGGGACCGGGGCCGCCGCCGGGGCGGTCACCGGGCTCGTGCAGCGACGCCGCGACCGGCGGCCGCTCGTCGACCCAGCCGGCCCGGGAGGCGTGCGCCCTCGGCTCGTGGATGCCCGGCGTGGCCGGCATGGCGGGTCCCGCGCCGGGCGCCTCGAGGTTGCCCCGCACCCCCTTCCACGGGTCGAGCTGCTTGGACCAGGCGTCCTGCTGGCCCGGGTCGGCGCCCAGCGCCTTCGCCATGTCCCGCACCGCCGAGCGGGTGCGGTAGGTGATGACGTTGGCGACCTGGGCGGCGTAGTGGCGGCCGTAGCGGCCGTACACGTACTGGATGACCTCCTCCCGGCGGCCGCTCTCGATGTCGAGGTCGATGTCGGGCGGGCCGTCGCGCTCGGGTGAGAGGAACCGCTCGAACAGCAGCCCGAGGCGCACGGCGTCGGCCTTGGTGATGCCCAGCGCCCAGCACGCCGCGCTGTTGGCCGCCGATCCCCGCCCCTGGCAGTAGATGTCGCTGCGCCGGCAGAACTCGACGATGTCCCACACGATCAGGAAGTACCCCGGGAACCCCAGCGCCTCGATCACGTCGAGCTCGTGGTCGATCTGCCGCCACGCCCGCTCGTTCAGCGTCCCCGCCCCCGCCCCCCTGCCCCGAACTTGTCGTGATGGTGGTTGCCCTTCAACCACGTTCACGACAAGTTCGTCAGGGGTGGGGTTGGGGGAGGTGGGGCGGGGGCCGTAGCGGTCCCGCCGTGATGCGCCGTCCTCGACGAGGCGGCGGAGGAACTGCATCTCGGTGAGGCCGTCGGGGCAGGGGTACGGCGGGAGGTTCGGGGCGACGAGGCGGAGGTCGAACGCGCACGACCGGCCCAGCTCGGCCGCCGTCTCCACCACGCCCGGGTAGCGG
>DATMGQ010000129.1:0-25526 GCA_035555395.1 Acidimicrobiales bacterium | reverse complement strand
AGTCCGACCCGTCGTACCCCCGCCTCATCGTGATCGAGCCGCTGTCGGGCAGCTACGAGGACAAGTCGACCCGCTTCAACCTGCTGTACCCGCTCGCCGCCAAGAAGCCCAACGCCCGCTACGTCGGCGAGATCTACCGGTCCCAGGACAACGCCGCCCTGCGCGACGCCCTCGAGCCGCAGGCCATCCGCTTCGTGTACGAGGGCGACACCGTCTCGCCGATCTACCGCACCGAGCACCTGACCTTCACGTTCCTCTCGGACTACACGTACAACCGGGTCGGCTACGTCGACACCGACATCGACGACCTCGACGCCCTCGGCTTCGGCGAGCGGTTCTCGCTCACCGCCGCCGAGCAGGAGATGCTCGACAAGGCCGCCCAGCTCCAGGCCGACCACGGCATCTCCGACCGGGTCAAGGGCCTCGACCACATGGCCACCCGCATCCTCGCCGCCGACCGCGAGGACGCCATCCTCGAGTACCTCACGATGGTCCCGAACTACTTCTGGGGCGCCTACAACATCAACGAGATGAACTCGTCGACCAACGTGACCCGCTCGCCCCACGTCGACGACGACAAGGTCTCGCCCGCCCGGGTGTTCACCGCCAACAACACGCCGTCGTTCGTGAACTCGTTCGAGGGGCTGCCGATGCCGACCGAGGACTTCGTCCGGAACTTCGGTCGCCGCATGCACCACATGGCCTACGAGGTCATCGACGGCGAGGTGGACGGCGCCAAGAACGTCGACTACGTCGTCGGCCAGCTCGCCGAGATGGGCACCCCCTTCCTCGCCGACATCGTCGGCGAGTGCAAGGACGACCCCAACCTCAAGCAGATCTTCTCCAAGTCGTCGCAGTACTCGCTCCTCATCACCGAGTACGTGGAGCGCTGCCACGGCTACGAGGGCTTCTTCACGAGGGACAACGTCGCCGCCCTCACCGAAGCCGCCGGCGCCGACGAACGCTACGACCACGGCCACGTCTTCGACTGACCCACCCAACACACCCGAACTTGTCGTGAAGTTGGTTGCTCCGCAACCACGATCACGACAAGTTCGAGGTGGTGGGGTCATCGGGTCGCCCGGAGTGCGGCCTTGATCTGTTCGACGGTCTCCCTCGGCCGCAGCTTGAGGTCGTCCCAGGTGACACGAAGCACCCGCCAGCCGGTCGCCATCAGGCGGTTGTCACGCTTCCGGTCTGCATCGCGGGCCGACTTCGAGCCGTGGTAGCGCTCTGAGTCGAGCTCGACGATGAGCTTGGCCTCACGCCAGACGCAGTCGACCCGGCCGATCCAGTCGTCATCGCCGATGTTCAGTTCGAACGTGGGCATCTCCAGGCCGTACTCCTCGAACACCTTGCGAGCGAGCCGCTCGAGCGCCGATGACGGCGGGACGTAGTCCTCGCCTCGCTTCTCCAGCATCTCCCGCATCGCAACGGTCCCTCTCCGGCCCCGCCCAGCGAGGGCGAAGGACACCTGGTTGACCTGCCGGAGCGTGCACAGCTTCCGTGAGAGCGCGTCGTCGAGGGCGATGGAGACGCGCCCCTTCGGCTCGATGCCGGCAAGGTCGAAGGTGGTTCGCGCCACGGTGGTCGTCGGGATCCCGTCGTACTCCGTCACGTGTTCCGGCGGGAGCCACAGCGAGGAGTGCGTTCGCCTGCCGTTGCGTTGGTTGGACCCGCGCTGCCAGCTCACCTCGGCCCGTACGCTCCGGTAGCCGACGAGCGATCGAAGGAACGCTGCGCCCCGATGGGATGCGACGGTTCCTTCTGGGTGCGACCACACCTCGGCGAGGATCGCTTGGCGGCCGGTCAGCGGCGCAGCGGTGACCCGGTAGACACCCGGGACCACGACCGCGCACCAGCCGCGAGCGACCATGGATCGGATCTGCTGCCGGGTGACCGCCCGGTCCATCGCATCCGATGCTCGGAACAGCCCGTGGTGGCGGGCGGTGAAGGCGGCGAGGCTGGCCAGGTCTGCTTCCACGACCGACGAAGGTCTCGCGCCGCTGCGTGCGGAGCCAGCGATGCGACCGAACTGGCGCTTCGACCCCCCAACCCCTCCGAACTTGTCGTGAAGTTGGTTGCTCTGCAACCACGATCACGACAAGTTCGATCAGGGGGGGTCAGGTGGGGTGGTCGGTGCGGCCGTTGAGCTCCATGGCTTCGGGGGCGACGACGTTGTCCTCGTTGACCCAGGAGCTCTTGCGGAACTTGTAGATGAACTGGGCGGGGAGGGCCATGACGAGGACGCCGACGAGGAGCATGAGGGCGTAGGTGGCGGGGTTGGTGTCGTTGCCGAGCTGGGCCGGGGGCACGAAGGCGATGGCCATGGCGGAGATGGCGGCGATGATGCCGACCACCACCAGCAGGAGGATCGCCGGGGCCCGGAAGCCGCGGACGACGTTCGGCCGGGTGCGCCGCAGCCGGAAGGCGGCGACGAACATGATCACGTACATGCTCAGGTAGAGGATCACGGTCATCGCCTGGAGCACCCAGAACGCCGACGCCACGCTCGGCAGCAGCACGAACGCCAGCGACAGCGCGGTCACCACGCAGCCCTGGAGGATGAAGATCGGGACCTGGGCGCCCGCGGCGTTCTGGCCCTGGAGGCGAGGCGGCAGCAGGCCCTGGCGGCCGACGATGAACAGGCCGCGGCTCGGGCCGGCGACCCAGGCGATGGCGGCGGCGAGGGCGCCGAACACGAGCAGGCCGGCGAGCAGCTGGCCGAGCCACGGGATGCCCAGGCCGTCACCCAGGATCGTGAACGCCTGGGCGGCGCCGGCGTTGAGGTCGAGGGCGTGCGAGGGGACGACCACCGAGATGGCGATCGACCCGAGGATGTACATGACGACGATGAGCGGCGCGGCCATGGCGAGCGACCGGGGGAAGCGCCGGGGCTGGGCCATCTCCCGCACGTGGACGGCGTTGATCTCCAGGCCGGCGAAGGCGATGAAGTTCGACACGATCAGCACGATGCTCGAGATGCCGGTGAAGGGCGGGACGACGTCGTGGAACTCGAGGGGCGTGGCCGACTCGTGGTCGGTGGCGAGCCAGACGACGGCGAGCAGCATGAGCGAGGCGGCCGGGATGATCGTGCCGGCGATGAGGCCGCTGCGGCCGATCTTGGCGGTGGCGCCCATGCCCCGCATGGCGATGAGGGTGGCACCCCAGAACACGATCAGGATGACCGCGCCCGTGTAGAGGCCGTTCGATGCCAGGCCGGGCTTGCCGATGGCGAACGCGAGCGAGGCCGCCGCGAACGAGAGCAGCGAGGGGTAGAGGGCGATGCTCTCGACGAACACCAGCCAGATGGCCTGGAACCCGGCTCGTTCGCCGATGCCCTCGCGCACCCAGACGAACACGCCGCCGTCCCAGGTGGTGCCCAGCTCGGAGGCCACGAGCGCCACCGGGGCCAGGAAGAACAGGGCGGGCAGCAGGTAGAGGGTGACGGCGCCCAGGCCGTACTCGGCCGAGGCGGACAGCTGGGCGATCGACCCCGTGGCCGCCATGGCCATGAAGCCCATGGTCACCCAGCCGAGCTTGTTCGGCGAGGTGCCCTCGACCTCCTCGCCCATCTCCGCCTGCTCCTCGGCCTCGAACGCCTCGAAGGCGCCCTCGCTGCCGGTCTCGCCGCCGGTGCCGTCGCTGCGGTCCGCTCCGTCAGTTCGCATCGTCGACCCGCAATCCCTCGATGTAGTCCTCGACGTCGGCCAGCCGGTCCGGGCAGTACACCTCGATGACCGCCTTCGTGTAGGCGACGGCGTCGGGGTCGACCTCCGTCTTCCGCAGGGCGAAGCGCGGGTGGGCGAGCAGGCCCTCGCGCGCCATGGCGGCCGGGTCCTCGGCGATGGCGCAGGTCTTCCCGCCGTCGTCGCCGTAGAGCGAGACGGCCGTGTCGACGTCGATGTCCGCATCGACGTCGAGCGAGGCGAGCTTCGCCTGGAGCTGCTCGGCCTTGGCTCGTTCCGCCTTGGTGCCCTCGTCGGAGCCGCACGCCCCGAGGCCGAGCACGAGGGCGGCCGCGAGCAAGGCGGTGCCCGTTCGCAGCCGCATCGATGGACCGTCCCGCATCGTCGTCCTCGGATCTGTGGTGGTGGAGGCGCTCGGGGCGCCCGGTTAGATCGACTTCAGGCTGAAGGTGTGGAGGTTGGCCTTGAGCTCGTCGACCCAGCCCTCCCACTGCTCGTGCTCGCCGCGGATGCCGATGAGGCCCTCCTTGGCCTTCGACACGCCGAAGCCCCAGGCCTCCTCCATGGAGACGTGCGGCGGCATGGTGAGCTCGCCGGGCGAGACGACGGCGTCGATGATGAACGGCCCGTCGTAGGCGATGGCGGCCTCGATGGCGGGCACGACGTCGGCGGCCTTGGTGACCCGCACGCCTTCGGCGCCGCAGGCTCGGGCGTAGGCGGCGAAGTCCGGGTTCACGAGGCCGGTGGCCTCGGGGTAGAGCGGCAGCCCGGCGACCTCGGTCTCCATCTTCACGAAGCCCAGCTCGCTGTTGTCGAACACGAGCACCTTGACCGGCCAGCCGAAGCGGACGGCGGTGACGAAGTCCTGCATCGCCATGCCGAAGCCGCCGTCGCCGACGAACGCCCACACCTGGCGGCTGGGGTCGAGCGCGGCGGCGCCCATGGCGATGGGGAAGCCGGCGCCGAGCGAGCCGTGGTTGAACGAGCCGGCCATGCGGCGCTCGCCGGGGAGGCGGAGGTGGCGGGCGGCCCACACGGTGCACTCGCCGACGTCGACCGAGAAGAAGGCGTCGTCGGCGGCCCGGTCGTTGACGGCCTTGGCGAACAGCTGGGGGTGGACGGGCTCGTCGGTGCGGCCGAGGTCGGCCTGCTCGTCCATGGCCTCGAGCCAGCGGTCCTTCACCTTGGTGAGGTGCTGCAGGAAGTGGGCTTCCTTGTGGTGGAGGATCGAGTGGTCCTTGTGCGCCTTCACCAGCGGGGTGAGGGCGGAGACGGTGGCCTTCACGTCGCCGACGATGCCGGCGGTGACCGGGGCGCGGCGGCCGATGTTCTCGACCTTGGTGTCGACCTGGACGATCTCGATGCCGTCGGGGATGAAGCCGTCGTAGGGGAAGTTGGTGCCGAGCATGACCAGCACGTCGCAGTCCCAGATGGCGTGGTAGCCGGCGGGGTTGCCGATGAGTCCGGTGAGGCCGACGACGTTGGGGTCGCCGTAGTCGAAGATGTCCTTGGCGCGCAGGGTGTGGACGATGGGGGCGCCGAGCTTCTCGGCCAGGGCCAGCACCTCGTCGCGGGCGTCGCGGCAGCCGACCCCGCAGAACAGCGTGACCTTCTTGCCGTGGCCGATGACGTCGACGGCGGCGGCCAGCGACTGGGGGTCGGGCGCCTGGGTGGCGGACGCGTGCAGCAGCGGGTGGAGGAAGTGGCGGCCGGCGCTGGGGGCGCCGATCACGTCGACCGGCAGCTCGATGCGCACGACGCACTTCTCGACGAGCGCCTTCTGCACGGCGATCTCGGCGACGCGGGCGATCTGCTCGGGTGTGTTGACGATGGCCTGGTACTCGCAGATGTCGTCGAAGGCCTTGGTGAGGTCGACCTCCTGGAAGTAGCCGGTGCCCTTCTCGTGGTGGGCGACCTGGCCGGTGATGGCGACGACGCCGGCGCCTTCGCGCTTGGCGTTGTAGAGGCCGTTGATGAGGTGCAGCGCGCCGGGTCCGACGGTGCCGGCGCACACGCCGATGCCGCCGGTGAGCTCGGCCTGGGCGTAGGCGGCGTAGGCCGCGTTCTCCTCGTGGCGGACGCCGTACCAGGTGAACCGGTCATCGGTCCGGATGGCGTCGAGCACCGGGTTGAGGGCGTCGCCGGTGACGCCGAAGATCTGGCTGGCGCCGGCGTCGGCGAGGATGTCGAGCAGGACCTGCGCGACGTTCTTGGTCTTGGCCATGGTGGTCCTCAGATCGGGGCGTCGGTGGGGGCGTCGACCGACTCGGCGGCGACGTTGGACGGCCACTTGGCGACCCGGCCCGGAGCGGGGCGGAAGCGGTCGGTGGCGCTGTTGTCCCAGGCGAACTGGAAGCGCTCGGGTGCGGTGCCGTCGAGCAGCGCCCCGGTCTGGAACGGCTGGTGGATCTCGCCGAAGGTGCGCACCTCGTACTGGCTGACCCGGCGGATCACGTGGTCGTAGGTGAGCTGGTCGGTGTGGTCGAGGCCCATGGCGGCGATCATCTCGGCGAGGGCGTGGACCGTGTTGCGGTGGAACTGGTGGACCCGTTCGAACTTGTCCGAGGGGACGAGGGCCCGCTGCAGCTTGTTGTCCTGGGTGGCGACGCCGACCGGGCACTGGTTGGTGTGGCAGCGCTGCGACTGGATGCAGCCGACGGCGAACATGAACGCCCGGGCCGAGTTGCAGTAGTCGGCGCCCAGGGCCATCGACTGGGCCATGGCCGAGGCGGTGACCATCTTGCCGCTGGCGCCGACCTTCATCCGGTCCCGGATCCCGGCGCCGACGAGGATGTTCTGGACCGTCATCAGGCCTTCGACGAGCGGGAAGCCGAGCGAGTCGGAGAACTCGAGAGGCGCCGCACCGGTGCCGCCCTCGGCGCCGTCGACGACGATGAAGTCCGGGTAGGTGTCGCTCTCGATCATCGCCTTGACGATGGCCATGAACTCGCGGGGGTCGCCGATGCAGAGCTTGAACCCGACGGGCTTGCCCCCCGACAGCTCGCGCAGCTGGGCGATGAACGCCGTCATCTCGAGCGGGGTCGAGAACGCCCGGTGGTAGGTGGGCGACATGACGTCCTTGCCGGGCGGGACCATGCGGGCTTCGGCGATCTCGTCGGTGACCTTGGCTCCGGGGAGGATGCCGCCGTGACCCGGCTTGGCGCCCTGCGAGACCTTGATCTCGATCATCTTCACCTGCTCGTGCGCCGCGTTCTTGGCGAAGAGCTCGGGGGAGAAGGTGCCGTCCTCGTTGCGGCAGCCGAAGTAGCCGGTGCCGATCTGCCAGACGAGGTCTCCGCCGTTCTCGAGGTGGTACTTCGACAGGCCGCCCTCACCCGTGCAGTGGGCGAAGCTGCCGGCCTTGGCGCCCATGTTCATGGCCCGGACGGCCTGGCGGCCGAGGGCGCCGAAGCTCATGGCCGAGATGTTGAGGACCGAGAGCGAGTACGGCTTGGTGCACTGCGGCCCGCCGACGGTGACGCGCAGGTCGGCCACGGGGTCGGCGGCCATCGGGTGCGGGGCGATCGAGTGGGCCATCCACGTGTAGCCGTTCTCGTACACGTCGAGCTCGGTGCCGAACGGCTTCTGGTCGGGCACGGCCTTGGCCCGTTCGTAGATGAGCGACCGGGTGTCCCGGTTGAACGGGCGGCCGTCCTCGTCGTTCTCCACGAGGTACTGGTGCAGCTCGGGGCCGAGGTCCTCGATGATGAACCGCATGTGCCCGAGGATCGGGAAGTTCCGCAGGATGCTGTGGCGGGGCTGCGTGTAGTCGTAGATGCCGAGGATCACCAGCGGCACGAACACGATCTCGAGCAACAGGAACCAGGGGCTGACGAGCGCCAGGGCGAGGGAGGCCACGGCCCCGACGATGCAGGCCCAGAGGACCCCCGAGCCGATCCGCTGGATCATGGCCATCTCTCCGTTCCGGCGCCCCCTGCACCCCCGCGGTGCAGCACCAAGATGCGCCCGAACCTAGTCGGCATCTTCCCTGGTGAGGTGAGCTATCCGCGGCGATCGGCCAGTAGTGTCGGGCCGTGCCGGGCACGGGCGCACGGCACGAGGAGGGGCGCGGTGAAGCGATCGGTCGTGGTGGTCGGAGGCGGGTTCGCGGGTGTGGCCTGCGCGAAGGGCCTCGCCAAGCACGGGGTCGACGTGCACCTGATCGACCGGAACAACTACCACCAGTTCCAGCCGCTGCTCTACCAGGTGGCGACGGCGCAGCTGGGCGTGCCCGACATCGCCCGGCCGCTGCGCGACATCTTCACCAAGCACGGCACCGTGCGGGTCACCACCGGTGAGGTCGTGGCGATCGACCCCGACGCCAAGACGGTCACGATGGCCGACGGTGGCACGGTCGGCGGCGACGTGCTGGTGATCGCGGCCGGCGCCAAGGCCAACTTCTTCGGGACGCCCGGTGCCGAGGAGCACGCCTACCCGCTCTACAGCGTCAACGACGCCGAGCGCCTGCGCTCGCGCATCCTCGGGATCATGGACGCGGTCGACCGCGACCAGAAGTACCTCGAGCAGGGCGCGTTCAACTTCGTGATCGTCGGTGCGGGCGCCACGGGCGTCGAGACCTCTGGCGCGCTGGCCGAGATGGTGAAGGACGTCCTCCCGCACTTCTACCCCGAGCTGCCGACGCTGATGGTGAACGTGATCGTCGTGGACCACGCCGCCCACGTGCTGAACGGGTTCTCCGAGAAGTCGCAGGCCTTCGCCACCAAGGCGCTCGAGAAGGACGGCGTGGAGTTCCGCTTCGGCACCGGTGTGAAGGAGATCCACCCGAACAAGGTGGTGCTCACCGACGACAGCGAGATCATCACCCGGCTCGTGATCTGGGCCGGCGGGCTCCAGGCGTCGTCGGTGGTGGGCGCGGCCGGTCTGCCCCAGGGCCGCGGCGGCCGGGTCGACGTCGAGCCCGACCTCACCGCGCCGGGCCACCCGGACGTGTTCGTGATCGGCGACGCCGCCAACATCACCGACCAGCACGGCAAGCCGCTGCCGCAGCTCGGCTCGGTGGCCCAGCAGGCCGGCACGTGGGCGGCGCACAACGTGATCGCCAACATGGCGGGCAAGGAGACCAAGCCCTTCGAGTACCACGACAAGGGGATCATGGCGATGGTCGGCCGCAACGCCGCGGTCGCCGAGCTGGGGGCGGACCGTCACGAGATCACCGGCCCGCTGGCGTTCGCCGCGTGGCTGGGCGTGCACGCGTCGCTGCTCTCCGGGGTGCGCGAGAAGGTCGGGGCGCTGGCGGCCTGGAGCCAGGACTACGTGAGCAAGAAGCGGCCCTCGGCCCTCGTCGACCACCCGGAGGACTACCGGATCGACTGGGACCAGGACGAGTGAGCTGGCTCGTCGACGGCTCTCCGTGGCTCGTCCTCGGGGCGTGCCTCCTCATGTGCGGCGTGCTGGCCGTCGGGTTCCGCATCGTGCTGCGGCGGCACCTGGGCGACGACCTGGCGGCGGCCCACCCGGTCGCCGCGCCGCTGATGCCGGCCCTGGGCGCGGTGTTCGCCCTGCTGGCGGCCACGACCATCGGTGCCGAGGCGTCGCTCTACCGTTCGGCCGGCGATGACGTGAGCGCGGAGGCAGCCGCGGCGTCGCGGCTGGGCTGGGCGGCCACCAGCCCCGGCGTCGACGCCGACGCGATCCACCAGGACCTCGTGCGCTACCTCGAGACCACTCGCCGCACGGAGTGGCGCGCGGGCGACCGCGACGGCACCGCCGCCACGATGGCGGCATTGGGCCGGCTCGAGCGGACGGTGCGGACCGAGGCGGCGAGCAAGGACCTCGGCAGCGCCCAGGCGGGCGAGCTGCTCACGTCGATGGATGCCATGACCTCGCTGCGCCGGCAGCGGCTGGCGCACGCCACCAACCGCCTGCCCGACGGCTACCTGCTGGTGGTCCTCGTGTCGGGCCTGGCGCTGGTGGCCAACGCCGCCGCGCTCGCGGTCGACAAGGCGCGCCGGGTCGCGCTACTCACCGGGGGGCTGGTCGCGGTGGTCGCCCTCGCGCTCGCGCTCCTCATCGCCATCAGCTCGCCGTTCGCCGGCGGCTTCATCGTGAGCGGCGGCCCCATCGACGCGGTCGTCGCCAACCTGCGCTCGGGGGTGTTCCAGCCGTGAGCCTCCTCGCGTGCGTGCTGACCGTGGTGGTGGCGGTCGCCATCGGCATCAGCCTGATGCTGTTCGCCCGCCGCCGGGCGCCCGACGGCAGCTGGTTCCACGACGGCGACCGGGCGTCGGGCGTGTTCGGCGTCCTCGCCACCGGCTTCGCCGTCCTGCTCGGCCTGGTGGTGGTGCTGGCGTTCACCAGCTTCGACGAGTCCCGCAGCGGGGCCGAGACCGAGGCCCTGATCGTGACCCAGCAGTACGAGACCGCGCAGTTCCTACCCGAGGCCCAGCGGGACGCGCTGAGCGGTGAGCTCGTCTGCTACGCCCGCCACGTCGTCCACCAGGCCTGGCCCAAGATGCAGGACGGCACCCTCGGCGACACGATCAACCCGTGGGCGACGCAGCTGTTCCGCACCACGAAGCAGGTCGAGCCGGAGTCGAACGCCGAGCAGGCCGCCTACGGGAAGTGGCTGGACCAGACGTCCGATCGCGAGGCGGCGCGCAACGACCGCATCCACGGGGCGGTGGGCGTGATCCCGACGTCGCTGTGGATCGTCCTGCTCTTCAGCGCCGGCGTCATCTTCTGGTACATGCTCCTCTTCGCCGACAGCGGCGAGGCCCGCTTCGTGCAGGCGACGCTCATGGGCTCGGTGGTGGCCGTCGTGGTGTCGAGCCTGCTGCTCATCAACGTGCTCGACCAGCCGTTCCGCAAGGGCATCGGCGGGCTCCGGCCGGTGGCGATGCAGCGCTCGCTGCACCTGCTGGACCAGGAGCAGGAGATCGCACCGGTGCAGGACATGCCCTGCGACGCGAAGGGCCTCCCCGTCGGCTGACCGCTACCCGTCGGTCGAGGGGATCTCCTCGGGGATCAGGAACACGGCGCCCAGGAAGAAGCACGCGCCGCCGATCCAGGTGCCGGTGTTGGCGAGCTGGGCGTTGCGCAGCGAGCCGTCCTCGATGACGTAGGCGGCGAGCGCGGACGCCATGAACGCGATCGAGCCGACCATGTTGAGCGTGGCGACCGACCAGTCCAGGTCCTTGGGCCGCCAGGTGAGCCACGGCTTCTTCACGACCGCGTAGGCGAGCGCGCTGGCCACGAGGAAGGCGATCGAGCCGAAGAAGTCCGGCGCCCACACCTGGTGGTCCTGCTGCTCGGCGCTCAGCCCGTGCTGCAGGGCGAGGAAGGTGCTGACGTTGAAGCAGAGGGTGCCGGCGAACTGCACGATGCCGGCCCACCACGCGGCCTCGTGCGGTGCACGGGCTACCGCGCGCCACCGGGCGGCGCGGCGGGTGCGCACGCCCTTGCCGATGGCGCCGGTGGACACGAGCACCTGGAGCCAGGCCGCGGTGGTGAAGAACAGCGACCCGATGAAGTAGGTGATGTCATCGGCGTCGGTCCCGACGAGCTGCGCGTACCCCGGCGTCGAGCCGAGGATGAAGCAGCTCGACCCGATGACGAAGTTGGCGGCCACCCACCAGTCCGCCTCCCGTGGGTCCCACCAGATGCTGCCGCCGGTCTTCGGGTCGATGCGGGCCACGCCGTGCCTCAGAGGTGGTTGAAGCCGGAGGACTCTTCCTTCGTCATGGGCACCGAGACCGGGTGGCGGTCGAGGTGGGCCAGAGCTTCGCGGAAGTCGTCCATGAGGAGGCTGGCGAGGTCGCGGCTCACGTCCTGGCGCACCAGGATCCGCTGGACCGGGATGTCGGAGGCGCCGCCGGTGAGCGTGTAGGCCGGGACCTGCCAGCCCTTGATGCGGAGCCGGTCGGCCAGGTCGTAGAGGGTGAAGCCCAGGTCGACACCTTCGGGGATGCGCCAGGTGACGCACGGGATGCCGGTGGCCTCGTTGCTGTCGTGCAGGAGCTCGAAGTGGCCCAGGTTCTCGATCTCCTGCGCGAGGTACCGGCCCGTGGCGTAGGCGGCGTCGTGGACCCGGCGGTAGCCGTCGCGGCCGAGCCGGAGGAAGTCGTAGTACTGGGCCACGATCTGGCCGGCGGGCCGGGAGAAGTTGATCTGGAAGACCGGCATGTCGCCGCCCAGGTAGTTCACGTGGAAGATCAGGTCGTCGGGCAGCTCGGACACGTCGCGCCAGACGACCCAGCCGACGCCGAGCGGGGCGAGCCCGAACTTGTGGCCCGAGGCGCTGATCGACTTCACGCGGGGGAGGCGGAAGTCCCACTCGAGGTTCGGGGCGCAGAACGGGGCGAGGAACCCGCCGCTCGCCCCGTCGACGTGGATGTCGACGCTGAGCCCGGTGTCGGCCTCGAGCTGGTCGAGGGCGTCGGCGATGGCCTTCACGTCCTCGTAGACGCCGGTGTAGGTGAGGCCGAGCGTGGGCACGACCATGATCGTGTTCTCGTCGACGCGGTCGAGGACGTCCTGCGGGGTCATCTGGTACTGGCCGTGCTCCATCGGGACCTCGCGGATCTCGATGTCCCAGTATTTGGCGAACTTGTGCCACACGACCTGCACCGCGCCGCACACCATGTTCGGCTTGTCGGTGGGCTTGCCGGCGGCCTCCTGGCGGGCCCGCCAGCGCCACTTGGCGGCCATGCCGCCGAGCATGCAGGCCTCCGACGAGCCGATGGCCGAGGTGCCGACGGTGTTGGCCGAATCGGGGGCGTTCCAGAGGTCGGCCATCATGTGCGTCGCCCGGCGCTCGATCTCCGCGGTCTGCGGGTACTCGTCGCGGTCGATCATGTTCTTGTTGATGGCCAGCTCCATCAACGCCTTGACCTGCGGCTCCTCCCACGTCTGGCAGAACGTGGCGAGGTTCTGGCGGGCGTTGCCGTCGAGCAGGATCTCGTCGGCGATGACCTGGAAGGCGTGGTCCGGGTTGCTCTCGTCGCCCGGGAACTTGAACTTCGGCAGCGCGGTGGACAGGTCCTGTCCGGCGAAGACGCTGTCGTCGAGCTGGTGCCGGATGGAGTCGCGGTCGTGCAGGGCCATGGGGGTGATCTCCTCGTCGTCGCCCGCCGCGGTCCCGCCGCAGCGCTCAGCGGAACAGGACTACCACACCACCGTGACCTGCGTGTCCAGGCGGAGACACCTGGTCGGGTGGGCGGGGCCTGCTCAGCTCCCGGCGGCGTCCTGCTGCTCGTAGATGAGGCGCAGGAGCCAGAACCGCAGGAAGCGGCCGATCGAGTAGCGGAGGAACACGGTGGCGCCGATCACCGAGATCGACAGGCCGAGCACGGCGAGGATGACCGTGCTGAGCACGTCACGGGTGTCGGACTGGGAGCCCGACACGATGAAGGCGATGAGGGCCAGCGCGGCGCCCACGACCATGAGCACCCCGCCCAGCGCGATGAGGCGCGGCTCGTTGCCGGCCCCGCCGGTCTTGATGCGCACCTGGGCGATGTCGGCCTCGAACTGCTGGCGGCGCTCGGGGGCCATCCCTCGGGTGGTCTTGGGGTCGTCCACGGTGCGTGACTCCTGGGTCGGTTCGGTCGGTTCGGTCGGGTTCGGTCAGTCGGCGCCGTTGGCGACGGCGCCGGAGAGGTAGGCGGTCTCGAGCTCGGCGGCCACGACGCTCGGCGCACCGATGGTGGCGATGCGGCCGTGGAGCATGATCGCCGCGGTGTCCGCGACGCCGAGGACCTCGTGGGCGAACTGCTCGACCACGAGGATCGAGATGCCGGTGGCGGCGATGGCGCCGACCTGCTCATAGAGCTCGTGCACCACGAGCGGGGCGAGGCCCATCGACAGCTCGTCGAGGATGAGCAGGGCGGGGTCGGTGGCCATGGCCCGGGCCATGGCGAGCATCTGCTGCTCGCCGCCCGAGAGGGTGCCGGCGGTCTGGCTGCGCCGCTCGCCGAGGCGCGGGAAGCGGGCGTACGCCACCTCCTCGACCCGCTTGCGCGACGTGCCCGTGTGGGTGGCCATCCAGAGGTTCTCGGCCACGCTCAGGTTCGGGAACACGCCGCGCCCCTCGGGCACGGTGCAGACGCCGGCGCGGGCGAGCTCGTCGGCGTCGGCTCCGAGGATCCCCCGGCCGCAGATGGCGACGCTGCCGCTGCTGGCGCCGAGCAGGCCGGAGATGACCCGCAGCGTGGTGGACTTGCCGGCGCCGTTCGGGCCGAGCAGGGCGAACACCTCGCCCTCGGCGACCTCGAAGCTGATGCCCTCGATCACGTCGAAGTCGCCGTAGCCGGCGGCCAGGTCGCGCACCTCGAGCACGGGCACCCGGGTCTCGACCAGCTCGCTGTGCTCCGCCTCGGTGAGCCCGCGGGCGACGGCGGGGGACGAGGCCGGCGCGGCGTCGTCGTCATCGCCGAGGTAGGCGGCGCGCACCTTCTCGTCGGCCTGCACCGCGGTGGGATCGCCGGTGGCGATGATGCGGCCGAAGTCGAGGACGTAGATGTCCTCGCACGCGCTCATCACGAGGCTCATGTCGTGCTCGACGAGGAGGATGGCGAGCCCGCCGTCGGTGAGCTGGTGGAGGACGGTGGCGAACTCGGCGGTCTCGGCCTCGTTGAGGCCCGACGACGGCTCGTCGAGCAGCAGCACCCGCGGCCCGTTGGCGAGGGCCCGGGCCACCTCGACGAGCCGGGCCCGGCCGGTGGGCAGGCCGTCGACGCGCTCGTCGGCGACGTCCTCCAGCCCCAGCTGGCCCAGCAGCCGATCGGTGACCTGGGCCGGGGAGCCGTCGGCGGCGCCCCGCCGGAACTCGGCGCCGGCGAGGACGTTCTCGCGCACGGTGAGCAGCGAGAACGTCTCGAGGCGCTGGAACGTGCGCCCCAGCCCGAGGCGGGCCCGCTTGTGCGGCGAGAGCGACGACACGTCCTTGCCGTCGAGCAGCACGCGGCCGCGGGTGACCGACTGGAGGCCGCACAGCGCGTTGAACGTCGTGGTCTTGCCGGCGCCGTTGGGGCCGATCAGCCCGGTGATGGTGCCGGCGCGCACCTGGAGGTCGACGTCGGACACGGCGACGTGCCCGCCGAAGCGGACGGTCAGCTCCTGGGCGGCGAGCAGCGGTGCGTCAGCCACGGGCCAGCACCTCCTCGATCGAGCGGCTGGTCGGCCGCAGGGGTCCGTAGAGCGGTTCGGCGTCGAGGCCGGTGGATCGGTCGAGCTCGACGCGGTCCGCGTCGGTGAAGCCGTCGAGCCCGAGCACGTCGAGGTCGTCGTGGGCGACGCCAGCGACGGCGGCCGCCTTCGCCGCCCGGCGGTCGGCGAGGGCTTGGCGGACCGAGCGGGCGGTCTCGTTCACCGCGCCGTTCGGGTTGCGGCCGAGGCTGATGCCGGCGAGGGCGGGCCCGAGGACCAGCAGGTTGGTGAGCGCCGGCCACACCTCGGGGAGGATGAGGAAGCTGAGCGAGTAGACGATGCCGCCGAACAGCGCGCCGCCGACCGCAGCGATGCCGCCGATGACGGCGAACAGCACGATGGGCAGGCCGTTCAGGAACTGGAAGGTGGGCGAGCTCACCGAGTTGAGCTGGGCGCCGTAGAGGGCGCCGCCGAGCCCGGCGATGGCCGCCGACAGGGTGAAGACCTGGAGCTTGGTGGTGGCCAGGTTCACGCCGAGGGTCACGCATGCGGCGTCGCTGGACTTCATCGCCAGCAGCCGCCGACCGAACGGGCGGCCCCGCATCCACACGATGAGCGTGGCGACGAGGCCGAAGACCACGCTGATCAGCACGAGGTGCGCCCGGTCGTCGTCGAACGAGAAGCCGAAGAGGTCGAGCCGCCCGACCGCCAGGCTGCCGTTCGGCATCACCGCGTTCTGGTTGAACACCAGCTGGTCCATCAGCACCGCGAACGCCGCGGTGGCGAGGGCGAGGTAGAGGCCGCGCAGGCGGATCGCCGGCAGGGCGACGAGCGCACCGACCGCGGCGGTGACGACGACCGCGGCGACCAGTCCGAACAGCGACCCGTCGCCGCCCCAGCCGCCCATCACGATCGCCCCGATGCCGGCGAACGCCATCGGGGCCAGCGAGATCTGGCCGGCGTACCCGATGAGCGGCACGAGCGACAGCATCACGATGCCGAGCGCCAGGCCCTGGCCCATCTGGAAGGTGCGGATGCCCTCGTACATCGTGGCGAAGGCGAAGGCGGCCACGCCGAGCACGGCGGTGCCGATGAGCCACCGCTTCGCACCGGGCGACGGGATCACCTCACGGGACTTCAGCTGGGCACCGGCCCGGACCTTCAGCGGCGGCAGGAACAGCAGCACGGTGAAGAGGATCAGCACCGGGATCGCCGCCCGGAACCCGTTCAGCGAGAGCGGCGTCACCAGCTGGTGGCCGAAGAAGGAGCCGAGCGGCTTGCCCAGGTCGAGGTAGCCGATGGCGTACGACTCGGCGAGGCCGATGAGGGCGGCGCCGAGGAAGGTGAGCGGCAGGCTGCGGAGCCGGCCGAACATCGCCGCCCCGTACGCGTTGACCACGAGCAGGGTGAGCGGGATGTGGGTCAGAGCGCCCTGGCTGCCGGCGAGCAGGATCCCGGCGAGGGCGGCGAGCGACGACCCGATCGCCCACGACAGCATCGCCGAGCGGTCGGGCCGGCCGCCGTTGAGCCGCGACAGGTCGCGGTCGTCGACGACGGCCCGCATGGCGATGCCGCTGCGGGTCCCGAAGAGCAGGAACCGCAGCGCCAGGGCGGTGACCCCGGCGGCCACGATCGTGATCGCCTCGTGCCACGACAGGTCGTAGATGCCGAACACGTCGATCGTGTTGCCCTCGAAGAACCCCGGCAGCCGCCGGCCGACGTTCGGGGAGAACAGGATCGTCGCCGCCGAGTAGACGCCGAAGAGGAGGCTCACCGACACGATGAGCTTGGTCACCTCGGACACGTTCCACAGCCCGCGGATGATCACCTTCTCGACCACCGCCCCGAACACCGGGGCGATCACCAGCAGCACCGCCGCGAGGGCGATGGGCGCCGGCCACCCGAGGTCGACCCGCAGCTTCCAGTAGACGAACGCGGCGAACATGCCGGTGGCGCCCTGGGCGAAGTTGAAGATCCCGGAGGTGGTGTAGGTGACCACCAGCCCGCTCGCCGCGATCGCGTAGAGCGAGCCGGTGACCAGCCCGATGATCGTGAACGTGAGGAACTCGTCCAAGGCGCCTGCTCAGGCCGGCTCGACGTCGACGACGTTGTCGTCGCCGCAGAAGAAGTCCTCGTCGGTGGGGGCCCACCGGGTGAACTTCCCGGCCTTGATCTCCATCACCATCTGGCACTCGGCCGGATCGTTCTTGCCGGGGTTGGTGGGGGCATGGAGCCCGCCGCCGGTCCACTCGGTGACGGCGTCGGCGCCCTTCAAGATGCAGTCCCGGGTGAGGTCGTCGGCCTGGTCGCAGTCCCGGGCGAGGGTGGCGAAGAGGAGCCACGCCGAGGTGCTCTGCATGCCGAGGAGGGCCTTCTTGCCGCCCTGCTCGTCCATGACGTCGAGGTACTGCTGGGTGGCCGGGTGGGTGTCGGCCTCCTCCATCGGGATGAACACGCTGGTGATCAGCGCACCGTCGACGGCGCTGCCGCCGGCCTCCACGAACGCCTGGTCGTAGAAGTTGGTCTCGTAGAGGCGCACCTCGGGCTCGAAGCCGACCTGGGCACGGGCCTGCTCGAAGGCGGCGGCGTTGGCGCCCTCGCCGATGAACTTCTGGAGCGTGACGCCCTTGTTCTTCATCTCGGTGGCGAAGGGCTTCCAGTTGGCCTCGCCGTTGATGCCGTAGACGCCCTTGTAGACGATGTCGGCGCCCTGGCTCTCGAAGCCCTGCGACTCCTTCGTGTACTGCGCGGCCAGCGTCTGGAAGTCGGCCGTCAGGAACCCGGTCTTGGCCAGGGCGTCGGGGAACTTCTCGTCGACCAGCTTGAGGCCGGCGACGATGTAGCGGTCGCCGGGGTTGGGCACGGGCTGGACGGTGCGGGTCTCCGACGGGGTCTGCCCGGCGAGGCCGGCCTTCTCGGGGGTGACGGCGAAGCCGGCGACGTCGATCAGGTCGCACGCCTTGCCGGTGGTCTCCCAGAGGTTGTCCTGGACGGCGCCGCCGCCGACCATGGCGAAGTCGGTGGTGCAGGCGTCGTCGAGGGCCGGCTTGTAGTCGGTGAGCTTGGCGTCGTGCTTGTTGAGCTTCAGCTCCTTGCCGTTGATGCCGCCGGCCGCGTTGCACCACGCGACGAACGCGTCACCGGCATCGAAGATCTCCTGGTTGAGGCCGGGCCGGGCGGAGAAGCCGGGGTCGGCGACGGTGCCGAGCGTGATGCTGTCCTCGGTGACGCCCTGGGAGTCGTCGCCGTCGGGGACCGCGCCGCCCTTCTCGTTCGGACCGCACACGCCGGTGAGGTCCCCCCAGTCGCCCTTGCCGCCGCCTCCGCTGTCGTCGGCCGGAGCCGTGGTGTCGCTGCCGCCCAACCCCCCGGAGGAGTCGGAGCCGCGGTCTCCGCAGCTGGAGGCGACGACGGTGAGCGCGAGCACGGCCAGCAGGCCGAGGAGCTTCTTCATGTTTTCCCCATCTGTTCGTGTCCATGCAGCGACGACAGACCGAGGTCCACCACCCCTGCAACCCCTTGACAACGCGACGCCGTCTCCACGGCGACGAGGGGAACCTACCCCGATCGGGTGGACCCTGCTCGGCGGTTCTGACGGACCGTCAAATTCTCGGCCATGCTCTGTTCATGTCGGACGACCAGGAACCGGGCGTCGCACCGGATCGGGCACCGTCGGCGTTCGCGCCGGCCGCGCTCGGACCGCTCCAGCTGCGCAACCGCGTCATCAAGGCCGCGACCTTCGAGGGCGTGATGCCCCGGGGCGCGGTGACCCAGGAGCTCATCGACTTCCACGTCGGCGTCGCCCGCGGCGGTGCCGCGCTCACGACCGTCGCGTACTGCGCGGTGTCGAAGGGCGGGCGCGTCAGCCGGGACACGATGGTCTTCACCGAGGACCTGATCCCGGACCTCCAGCGGCTCACCAGCGCGGTGCACGCCGAGGGCGCGGCCGTCTCGGCCCAGCTCGGCCACGCGGGGTACGTCGCCCAGAACCAGTCGAAGCGCAACCCGAGCCTCGGCCCGTCGACCCGCTTCTCGATGCCGGCGATGGGCAAGGTGCACGGCGCCTCCAAGGAGCAGCTCGACGAGGTGGTCGCCGAGTTCGAGCGGGCCACCCGCGTCGCCATCGACGCGGGGTTCGACGCGGTCGAGGTCCACCTCGGGCACAACTACCTGCTGAGCTCGTTCCTCAGCCCCAACCTCAACCGGCGGCACGACGAGCTCGGCGGCAGCATCGCCAACCGGTCGACGTTCCCGCGCCGCGTCGTGGAGGCGGTCCGCCGCGTGGCCGACGGGCGCCTCGCCGTGCTCGCCAAGTTCAACATGGCCGACGGCGTGAAGAAGGGCCTCTGGCTGGAGGAGAGCCTCCAGTTCGCGCGGCTGCTCCAGGACGACGGCCACCTCGATGCCATGGAGCTCACCGGTGGCAGCTCGCTGCTCAACGGCATGTACTTCTTCCGCGGCGACGTCCCGATGAAGGAGTTCGCCGCTGCGCAGGGACCCGTCGTCGGGCTCGGCCTCCGGGTCGTGGGCCGCCGGCTCTTCCCCCACATCCCCTTCGAGGAGGGCTTCTTCCTCCCGTTCGCCCGGCAGTTCCGCGAGGAGCTGTCGATGCCGCTCGTGCTCCTCGGCGGCATCAACGAGCGGGCGACGATCGACGGCGCGATGGTGGAGGGGTTCGAGTTCGTCGCCATGGCTCGAGCGCTGCTCCGGCAACCGGACCTGGTGAACCGCCTGGCCGCCGGCTCGGCCGACCGGGGCACCTGCATCCACTGCAACAAGTGCCTCCCCACCATCTACTCGGGTACGCGCTGCGTGCTCGTGCCCGAATCGGAGCGTGCCGTATGACCCGCACCATCGTCGTCACCGGATCGGCCTCGGGCATGGGGGCGGCCACCGCGTCGCGCCTCGTCGCCGCGGGCCACCGCGTGATCGGCATCGACCTGCGCGACGCCGCCGTCATCGCCGACCTCGGCACCCCCGAGGGCCGGCGATCGGCCATCGACGAGGTCGCCGAGCACGTCGGCGGCGCCGACGGCGCGATCGACGGCCTGGTCACCTGGGCGGGCCTGGCCGGGCTCACCGACCGGCCCGGCTCCCTGCTCGCGTCGGTCAACCACTTCGGGACCGTCGGGATGCTCGAGGGCCTCCGGCCGCTGCTCGCCCGGGGCGATCGGCCGGCCGCAGTGGCCGTCAGCTCGAACTCGACCGTGATCCAGCCCTCGGTCCCGCAGGCCGTCGTCGAGGCGTGCCTCTCCGGCGACGAGGAGGCCGCCCGGGCCGCGGCCGACGAGGTCGGGTCGCTGAACGCCTACCCGGCCACCAAGACGGCGCTGGCCCGCTGGGTCCGCCGCGAGGCGCCGGGCGAAGCGTGGGCCGGCGCCGGCATCACGCTCAACGTCGTCGCCCCCGGGGCGGTGGAGACGCCGCTGCTCCAGGAGAGCCGCAGCGACCGGACGGTCGGCGAGTTCATCGACGCCCTGCCCATCCCGGTGGGGCGCAAGGGCACCCCCGAGGAGCTCGCCGCGTTCGTCGAGTTCCTGCTCGGGCCCGACGCCCGCTGGTTCTGCGGGTCGTTCCTCCTGGTCGACGGCGGCACCGACGCCCAGCTCCGTCCCGACGACGTCCCCGCGAACTGGAACCCCTGACGGCGCCGGGTGCTCGAACGACCGCCGCCCCTCCCGCTGGGGCGACGGCCGATCGATCCCGCCGCCGGCCGCCGCCCCCTCCCGTCTGGGGGGCGACGACCGGCAGAGCCGGCCGGGTCAGGACCCGGCGATCACCTGGGCGTAGGCCGAGCTGGTGAGGATGGTCACGATGAGGACCTCGGTGACCTGGCCGCCGTTCGCCTCCAGGAGGTTCACCCAGCTGGTGAACTCGGCGGGCGTGGGGAGGCGGTGGAGCATCCCGATGGCGAGGAGGATCGAGTCGATCTCGCCCCGCATCTTGCGGATGCCCTCGTTGGACTCGGAGAAGGCGGTCATCATCTCGCCGCGGGTCACCCCGTCCTCGAGGCGGCCGACCCAGTGGGCCTTGCCGGGCCCGTCGGGGTCCCGCTCGAGCACGTTCTGGTACACGAGGGTGATGAAGGCGTCGTTGCTGACCGAGCCGTACTTCGTCTTGAACTCGGAGCTCTTGGCGAACGAGTTGGCGATGGCCTTGAGGGTCATGCCGCCCTGGTACTTGCCGACCCAGTAGTTGAGGCCGTTGAGGTCGGGCATGCGGTGGAAGAAGGCCCAGTAGAGCCGCATCACGGGCCCGCGGGCGTCGTCGAAGGTGCCGTGGGCGAAGTCGTCGATGGTCGACGCCGGGGTGGCGGTGCCGTAGAGGACCTTGTCGTTCAGGGCGACGAGCTTCCCGATCGCCAGGCTCGAGCCGGTGAAGTCCTGGGCGTTGCGCTGGATGAGCCCGGTGCTGTCGGCGAAGGGCCCGATCTCGAAGGTCTGGCGGACGAAGACGTCGAAGGTGTCGTTCGCATCGGACGAGTAGCCGTCCTTCGCCAGCGTGGTGAACGAGGTGGCCGTGCCGTCGGGGCTGATCGCTCCTGAGAAGCTGAGGCCGGTCAGCTGCCCGCCGAGGGTCTTCACGCTGGTCCGGGTCGTGGTGCCGGCGGCGAGGTCGCGGACGAACAGGTCGCTCGTGGCGTTGGTGTCGCCGCTCACGAGGTTGGTCGAGCCCGAACCGAAGGCGACACGGGACCCGTCGGCGGAGAGCTGGGGGACGGAGCCGCCCTGGTTGCCGGGCTGGTCGCCGTCGGTGAGGCTCGCCAGCTGGGTCTTGGCGGTGGTGCGGTCCCGCACGAACACGTCGGTCTCGGCCGAGTCCGAGGCTGGGCTCATGCCCGTGGCCTGGGTCTGGAAGGCGACGTAGCGCCCGTTGTCGCTGACCGTGGGGAACTGGCAGGGGGCATTGGACGCACTGCCGTCGTTGGCGATGCTGACCACCTCGGTGCTGCCGAGCACCCGGTCCCGGAGGAACGCATCGGAGCTGGCGTCCGTGTCACCGGCGATCTGCGTGGTGGCGGAGTCGAACACCACGTAGCGGCCGTTGCTGCTCATCGACGCGGTCACCGCACCGGCGGTCAGCGGCGCCTCGCCTCCGGTGACCGAGATCCGCTCGGTGAAGCCGGCGTTGACGTTGCGGATGAACGCATCGGGCTTGCCGTTCGCGTCGCCGGCCACGGCGTTGGTGGCAGCCGTGAGGAAGAGGACCTCGGTGCCGTCGCCCGACACGGTGGGCTTGGAGGACTCGCCGCCGGTGAGCTGGGCGCCGTTGCCGGCCACGCTCACCCGGACGGTGGTCTTCTTCAGCGTGTCGCGCAGGAACACGTCGGGCTGGCCGTTGGTGTCGCCGGGGACCAGGTTCGTGGCCGTCGAGCGGAAGGCGACGTAGCGGCCGTTGAAGCTGATCGACGCCTGGCTGCTGTCGCCGTTCCCTGGGGTCCCGTCGGTGGCCACGCTGATCCGCGTGGTCGTCGCCGCGAGGGTGTCGCGGACGAAGACGTCCTTCTTGCCGTTCGTGTCGCCGGCGATCAGGTTGGTCGCGATCGAGTCGAACGCCACGAACCGGCCCTGGTTGCTCAGCGCCGAACCGGTCGACGCGTTGTTGCCGGTCTTCCCGTCGGTGGCGATCGACGCCAGTGCCGTGACCGGCTTCTTGGTGGTGGTCGCACCGGCCGGTGCGGCGGGGGCGAGGAGGGCGGCCAGGGAGGCGACGACGCCGAGGCCGACCGCCCGGACGGGGGTGATCGAGTGCATGGAGCGAACGTACGGACGACGTTCCGAACCGTCATGAGCAGTGACTACTCATCCTTGCGTCGCCGCAGGTCAGGAGGGATCTTCCTCAGGCCTCGCCCAGGATGCCCGCCAGCTGGTCCCGCCGGTTCACACCCAGCTTGGCGTAGGCCTTCTGGAGGTGGTTGTCGACGGTACGGATCGACAGGAACAGCCGGTCGGCGATCTCCTGGCTGGTGAGTCCGCTCCCCGCCAGCGAGGCCACCTCCCGCTCCCGGGTGCTGAGCGGGACGGCCACGTCGGCGGGGGCCAGGGCGGGGGTGCGCACGCCGGGGCAACGCTCCATGAGCTGCTTCGAGCGGTTCGCGAGCGCCGCGCCCCGCCGTTGGTCGCCCTGGCGCCGCAGCTCCGTGGACGCGTCGGACGCCGCCTCGGCGGCCAGGAGGATGGCGCCGAACCCCTCGAACGCGTCCGACGCAGCGGCCAGCCCGTCGGCATCGGCGCCCTCGAGGGCGCTCACGTGCGCGGCCCGGGCGGCGACGACCGGGCTGTCGCCGGTGTCGGCCACAGATCGCATCCGGTCGCCCAAGCCCCGTGCCCCGAGGCGGGAGGCGTCGTGCCAGAGCCAGCCGGCCGAGCCGTTGTGGTGGTCGTCGTAGGCCAGCTCGGCCTCGGCGAGCAGCGTGGACCGTGCGCCCTGGGGATCGCCGTTGGCCCACTGCGACCAGGCCACCCCGATGGCGTGGTCGTGGCCGAAGAACGGGAACGGCGGGAGGGTGCGGTACTCCTCGATCGCGGCGGCCGACTCGACCGCTCGGCCGAGGTTGGCCTCGGCCACGGCGATGCCGGCGAGGGCACCCGAGAGCGGGCCGCGGAAGCCGTGGAGGCGGGCGGTCGACGCCCCCTCGCGGTACCAGCGCAGCGACTCGTCCATGCGGCCCCGGAGGCCGGCGGACTTGCCGAGCATGACCGCGAACCAGATCTGGGCGATCGGCACCGCGTCGGCCACCGCGACCTCGTAGCCCAGGCCGGCCAGCTCGTCGGCCTCGTCGAGGCGTCCGGCCTCGACGAGCGCGAACACCTGGTTCACGAAGTGGGTGCCGGGGTGGGCGAGCGCGAGCGGGTCGTCCATCCCGCTGTGGGTCGCGAAGCCCTCGACCGCGACCTCCACCGCTCGGGCGGTCTGGCCGACCGCGGCGAGGGCCGGGCTCTCGACCAGCGCGATCAGGACCTCGGTGCGGTTCGTCCGCTGCTCGATCGTGGCGAACAGGTCCAGCGCCTCCTGCGGCCGGCCGGAGAACAGCAGGACCGAGCCCTTCTCGGCGACGACGTCGACGCCCGCCTCCGGACCGATGGCCTCGATCGCGTCGTCGACGACCTGCATCGCGGTGCCCCAGTCGCACAGGCCCCACTGGAGGTTCTTGGTCCGCAGCGTGGCCTGGCGGGTGAGGACGTCGACCGGCGTGCCGTCGGGCATGGGCGCGGCCAGCACCGCCTCGGACGCGTCGAAGTGGCCCAGTTCGTAGTGGGCCTCGCCCAGCAGGAGGGCAGCCTCCGGCGAGGGCGAGGTGCGCATGAGGACCTCGGCCAGCCGCTCCACCTCGGCGAAGTCGTGGGCGTAGCGGGCCACCGTGGCCGCCTGCAGCAGCAGGACCGGATCGGCCGTGCCGCCGGCGTCGAGGCGCCACGTGGCGATGCGCCGGGGATCCTCCCGTCGCCGGGCGCCGAGCTCGACGACCCGCTCGGCCGCGGCCAGCAGGATCGAGCGCCGGCGCAGCACCGGCAGGTTGGCGCGCAGCGCCTCGCCGTAGAGCGGGTGGGCGAGCGTCAGCTGCTGGCGGTGGTCGTCGAGCAGCACGCGGATCAGGCCGGCCCGCTCCAGCTCCTCGAGGTCGCGGTCGGTGCTCGTGCCGGTGAGCTCGGCGGGGCCGAGCGGGGCGCACAGCGCCAGCTGCTCGAGCACGTGGCGGGCGTCGTCGCCGAGCTGGCCGAGGCGGACGGCGAACAGCTCGCTCAGTCGCTGGCTCGGGGGGATGGGGCCCACCAGGCGCCAGGTGCCCGAGTCGTCGCGCAGGCGGTCGGCCCCGAGGGCCTGGATGACCAGCTCCCGCAGCAGCAGCGGGTTGCCGCCGCTGGCGTCGTGGAGGCGGCGGATCGTGTCGGCCCCGACCTCGCCGCCGAGCGCCAAGCGCAGCACGTCGCCCGTCGCGTCGCGGTCCAGGTCCTTCAGGTCGACCCGGGTGGCCCGTTCGCTGCGCCACCAGCTGGCCACCGCATCGGGCAGGGCCTCGCCCTCCCGGATCGTGGCCACCACGAACACCGCGCCGGCGTCGATCAGCTGGGTGAGCAGCACGGCCGACGACGTGTCCAGCAGGTGGGCGTCGTCCACCAGCAGGACGAGCCGGCCGTCGCCGCCCAGCGACTGGAGCTGCGACCGGGTGCGCTCGAAGAGCTCGCGGGCCGTCGCCGTGGCGTCGAGGTCCGGGGGGAGCACGGGGGCGAGCGCACCCAGCGGCATCAGCGCGGCGGCGGCGCTGCCCGTGACCCGGGCGGTGAGGCGCCCTTGGTCCTCGGCAGCATCGAGGAAGGAGTCGGCCAGGCGCGACTTGCCGACCCCGGCCGGCCCGTAGAGCACGACCACGTTGGTGCCGTCCTGGTCCAGGGCCGCGGCGAAGGCGTCCTGCTCGGCGCCTCGACGGGCGAGCGGCCAGGGGTTGCTCAGCTGCGCCACTGGTCTCGGCCCGCACGATCCACGCCGCGAACGTACCCGCGCGGGCGATGCCGTCTCACCCCCTTCCGGCCCAGATTGAGCAGTGCCTACTCATGACGTCATCCGTCCGGTGGCCGAGCATCGAAGCCACGGTGGCCGGAGCGCCCGGCCCACGAGCACGAGAGGCAGCGACATGGGGTTCTTCAAACCGGCCGGAGACGCAGGTGGAGCAGACGAAGGCGTGGCCGCCGGGGACGAGGACGCGACCGGCACGGCCGAGGGCTCCGGGGCGCT
>DATMGQ010000128.1:0-3156 GCA_035555395.1 Acidimicrobiales bacterium | reverse complement strand
GCTCGGCCACAACTACATCGGCACCGAGCACATCCTCCTCGGCCTCATCCGCGAGGGCGAGGGCGTGGCCGCCCAGGTGCTGGTCAAGCTGGGCGCCGATCTGAGCCGGGTCCGCCAGCAGGTCATCCAGCTGCTCTCGGGCTACTCCGGCTCGGGCCCCCAGGGCTCGGGTGCGTCGGGCGGCGAGAAGGCCGGTGCCGCCACCGGGCAGGCCAGCGGCGAGGCGCCGTCGGGCTCGCTCGTGCTGGACCAGTTCGGCCGCAACCTCACCCAGCTCGCCAAGGACAAGAAGCTGGACCCGGTCATCGGCCGGGCCCGTGAGACCGAGCGCGTGATGCAGGTCCTCAGCCGCCGCACCAAGAACAACCCGGTGCTCATCGGCGAGCCCGGCGTCGGCAAGACCGCCATCGTCGAGGGCCTGGCCCAGGCCATCGCCGCCGACAACGTGCCCGAGACGCTCACCGGCAAGCAGCTCTACACGCTGGACCTCGGTGCCCTCGTCGCGGGCTCCCGCTACCGGGGCGACTTCGAGGAGCGCCTCAAGAAGGTGCTCAAGGAGATCCGCACCCGCGGCGACATCATCTTGTTCATCGACGAGATCCACACCCTCGTGGGTGCGGGTGCCGCCGAGGGCGCCATCGACGCCGCCAGCATCCTCAAGCCGATGCTGGCCCGCGGCGAGCTGCAGACCATCGGCGCCACCACGCTCGACGAGTACCGCAAGCACCTCGAGAAGGACGCCGCCCTCGAGCGCCGGTTCCAGCCGGTCAAGGTCGAGGAGCCCACGGTGGCCCACACGATCGAGATCCTGAAGGGCCTCCGGGACCGCTACGAGCAGCACCACCGGGTCACGATCACCGACCAGGCGCTCGTGGCCTCGGCCAACCTGGCCGACCGCTACCTCTCGGACCGCCACCTCCCCGACAAGGCCATCGACCTCATCGACGAGGCCGGCTCCCGCCTGCGCATCAAGCGCATGGAGACCCCGCCGGACTACAAGGAGCTCGAGAACTCGATCTCCCAGGTCGTCCAGCAGAAGAAGGAAGCCGTCGAGGCCCAGAACTTCGAGGAGGCGGGCCGCCTGCGCGACCGCGAGAAGGAGCTCCTGGCCGAGAAGGACGCCAAGGAGATCGAGATCAAGGCGCAGGGCGTCGACCTCTTCGACGAGGTCGACGAGGAAGCCATCGCCGAGGTCCTCTCGCTCTGGACGGGCATCCCCGTCTACAAGCTCACCGAGGCCGAGACGGCCAAGCTCCTCCGCATGGAGGAGGAGCTCCACAAGCGGGTCATCGGCCAGGAGCAGGCCATCAAGTCGGTGTCGCAGGCCATCCGCCGCACGCGCGCCGGCCTGAAGGACCCGAAGCGCCCGTCGGGCTCGTTCATCTTCCTGGGGCCCTCGGGCGTCGGCAAGACCGAGCTGGCCAAGACGCTCACCGAGTTCCTGTTCGGCGACGAGCAGAGCCTGGTCAGCCTCGACATGTCGGAGTACATGGAGAAGCACACGGTCAGCCGCCTGGTGGGCTCGCCCCCCGGCTACGTGGGCTACGAGGAGGGCGGCCAGCTCACCGAGGCCGTCCGCCGCAAGCCGTTCTCCGTGGTCCTCTTCGACGAGATCGAGAAGGCCCACCCCGACGTCTTCAACACGCTGCTGCAGATCCTGGAGGAAGGTCGCCTGACCGACTCCCAGGGCCGCTCGGTCGACTTCCGCAACACCGTGCTGATCATGACCTCCAACCTGGGCACCCAGGACCTCCGGAAGGCCAACGTCGGCTTCGGCAAGAACGACGAGGCCATCTCCTACGAGAAGATGAAGGAGAAGGTCAACGACGCGCTGAAGCAGCACTTCCGCCCGGAGTTCCTGAACCGCATCGACGACATCATCGTGTTCCACGAGCTGTCGAAGGCCGAGGTGACCACCATCGTCGACCTGCTCATCAAGCGGACCTCGGTCCAGCTCGAGGCGCAGGGCATCGGCATCGAGCTCACCGACGACGCCAAGTCGTACCTGGTGGAGAAGGGCTACGACCCCACCATGGGCGCCCGTCCGCTCCGCCGGGCGATCCAGCGCTTCGTCGAGGACCCGCTGTCCGAGCGGCTGCTCTACAAGCAGTTCCGGGCCGGCGAGATCGTGATCGTCGACACCGGGGTCGACCCCGACACCGGCGAGAACGGCATCGTCTTCCGGGCCGTCGAGGGCTTCGAGCCCACCATCGCCCCGGAGCTGGCCGAGACCGGCACCGGTGCGGCCGGGGACCTCACCCCGACCTGATCCCGATCGGCTCGCTGATCTGACCGAGGCCCCGCCGCAAGGCGGGGCCTCGTCGCGTTCCCGCCGATGCCCGTCAGGCGGCGAGGGCTCGTTGGGTGCGGCGCTCGGCGACGGCGGCGCACTCGGCCATCATCCGGCGGACGTCGGCCATGGCCTCCTCGGTCCGTTCGTGGTGGTCGGCGCCGGTGAACACGACGGGCCGGTCGCTGATGCGGCAGGTCACGAACGGCCGGCGCCGGAACGGGTTGAGGTACGGCAGGTAGCGGGAGCCGGGCCACACCTGCTCCGTCCCGATCATGCCGGCCGCGATGACGGGCATGCCCGAGGCCTCGGCCAGCCGGGAGACACCGGTGGCGGCCTTGCCGGTCTCCAGGGGGCGGTCGGGGTCGTACTGGATGCGGCCCTCGGGGAGCAGGAGGATGGTGATGCCGCCGTGGAGCGCCTCGACGGCCGCCCGGAACGCCTCGCCCCGTCCGGCCGCCCGGTCCACGGGGATGGCGCCGATGGCCCGGGCGAAGGGCCGGGTCCACTTGCTGTCGACGTACTTCTTCTCGATCAGCAGCCGGGGGTAGCGGCGGTACTTGTGGAAGATGATGAGCCCGGCGACCACGTCGAAGAGGCTGCGGTGGTCGACGACGATGATCCCGGTGTCGACGCGGTCGTTCATGGCGTCGCCGCCGTCGATGTCGAAGCGGGCGAACGGCCAGCTGAGCACGCGGGCGAGGCGGGCGAGCCACGCCAGGGCTCGTTCGGGGCGCATCGGCCGATTCTTGCCCATGGCTTGGCGGCCGGATGGGTCGAACCTCACCTCGCGGGCGTGGCGAACATCCGTTCGACTGTCAGACCCCACCGCTAGGGTTTCGCCATGGCTCGGACCAAGACCCTCT
>DATMGQ010000127.1:0-5894 GCA_035555395.1 Acidimicrobiales bacterium | reverse complement strand
CCTGGGTCAGGCGGCGTCGGTGCGGGTGGCCGCTTCGGTGCGGACCGTGTTGACGGCTCGCTTGACCATGCGGCGGGCGGCCTCGGCCGTCACCCCCAGCTCCTCGCCGACCTCTCGGTACGAGCGCTTGCGCCCGTCGTGCAGGCCGAAGCGCTGCTCCACGGCGAAGCGGGCCCGGCCGTCGAGCACGTCGAGGAGGCTCGTGACCATGCGGTCCTCTTCGGCCGCCACGGCCAGGTCCTCGGGACCAGGAGCCGAGTCGGCGAGCAGGTCGACCAGCTCGCTTCCGTCGTCGTCGCCGACCGAGCGGTCGAGCGAGGTGGGCGTGGCGAGGCGGTGCAGGCGGGCGTGCTCGTCGTCGAGCTCGTCGCCGTCGCCGCTCACCTGCCGGAGGGCAGCGCGGAGGCTGGCGGAGCGGTCGCCCGGGAGCCGCACGAGGCTGGCCTTCTGGTCCAGCGCACGGCCGATGGCCTGGCGGATCCAGAACGTGGCGTAGGTGGAGAACTTGAAGCCCTTGCGCCAGTCGAACTTGTCGACGGCGTGCTCAAGGCCGAGGTTGCCCTCCTGGACCAGGTCCAGCAGCTCCATGCCGGGGGGCAGCGGGTAGCGGCGGGCGATGGAGACGACCAGGCGGAGGTTGGCGCGGATGAAGCGGTCCTTGGCGCGGGCCGCGGCGCGGTCCAGCCGCCGGTCCTCGGCGGTGCCGTTGCCTTCCGCGATGCGCTCGCGCGCGGCCACACCCCGCTCGATGATCTGGGAGAGCTCGCGCTCCTCCTGGGCGTTGAGCAGCGCAACGGCGCCGATCTCATTCAGGTACTGACCAACGGAATCGCTCATGACGGCTTCTCCAACAACTTCGGTACGGTGACCATTCCCACCCGACGGACTTCGCTGAACTCCGACGGGCAAGTTCCTTGCAGGTAATTTGGAACCGTGACCTGGGCGCATCTATTTCCTGGACGAGCGGTGACAACCGTCACGACCTGCCCTGATGTCCGTCGGACGACGGTCGACTGATGGTTCGGAGCGCGAAGGGGCGCCGGATCGGCGTCTTCGGCGGAACGTTCGATCCTCCCCACATCGGTCACTTGGTCGCAGCGGTTGATGCCCAGCGGGAGCTGGGCCTAGACGTGGTGCTGCTCGTCGTGGCCAACGTGCCGTGGCAGAAGGTCGAGAGCCGGGAGATCTCGCCCGCCGAGGACCGGCTCGCGCTGGTCCGGGCGGCGGCGGCGGACACCCCGTTCCTGCAGGTCAGCGACATCGAGATCCGCCGCGGCGGGTCCTCGTACACCGCCGACACGCTCGCCGAGCTCCGCCGGGAGGAGCCCGACGCCGAGCTCTTCGTCATCCTCGGCAACGACGCCGCGGCCGGGTTCGCCACCTGGGAGCGCTACGAGGAGGTCGCCGAGGCGGCCACCCTGGTGGTCGTCGACCGCCCCGGAACGCCGACGCCGGTCGATCCGCGGTTCGACTGGGTGCGCGTCGACATCCCGGAGCTGGAGATCTCCAGCACCGAGCTCCGGGCCCGGGTCGCCGCCGGACGCTCGATCCGCTACCTCACGCCACCCGGGGTCGCGTCCGCCATCGCGGACCGTTCCCTCTATCGTTGACCCGATGACCTCGGAGACGCCCCCTCCGTCGCGGCGTCCCCGCCCCGGTGCCGATGCGCGCCGGCGCGCGCTCGGTCTCGACGAAGGCGACGGAGCAGACGGCGACGCCCTCGCCACCCAGCCGGCGACCGCCGCCCCGGCGACGCCCGCCGACGCTGCGGCCGCCCGGCGCGAGAGCCTGCGGGAGTCGCTCTCGCGCATCCCCGACCTCAGCCCCGACGACCCGCTCCTCCAGCTCACGCCGGTGGCACCCGTGGACTCGCTCCCGGTCCCGGCGACGCCCCCGGCTCCGGCCAAGAAGCAGGCGGCCAAGCCGGCGGCGCCGGCGCGACCCAAGCGCGCCGCCGTCGCGGCCGCCGCAGGGACGGCCGCGACCGTCGCCGCCCCCCAGGCGAAGACCGCGGAGGCGAAGGACGCGGACGCGAAGGCCCCTGAGGTGGCGGCGCCCGAGGCGAAGGCCGCAGAGGCGGCGCCGCTGACCGCGCCGGTCCAGCCGCAGGTCGCGTTCACCCCGCCCACGGCCCCGCCCGAGCCTGCGGGGGACCGCTACGCCGGCCGTTCGGGCATCGACCCGCTCGCCTCGACCGCCACCGTGCCGGGCGACGGGGGATCGACCCCGCCACCTGAGGTGCGCGTCCCGCGATCGGGCCGGTCCAAGCCGCCGATGTGGCGGCGCATCACCTTCGCCATCGTGCTCATCGGGCTCATCGCCGCCATCCCGGTCCTCGGCTACGCCGGGTACCACCTGGTGTCGGAGAGCAAGGACGGCCAGTTCACCGGCACCACGCTGTCGCCCCAGGACCCGGGCTACGAGGCGCCGGTGGACCCGACCCCCACCGCCGTCGCCATCCAGTACGACGACCAGCACATGCCCACGGGCGTGACCTTCCTGTCGCTCGCCGGCGACGAGGGCGGCGGCTCGGTCGTCTTCGTCCCGCTCGACACCGAGGTCAGCGAGCCGTCGTACGGCGTCGACCGGCTGCGGACGTCCTACGAGGTCGTGGCCGACCGGCCCGCCGTGGCCCGCGAGCGGCTGGCGTCGCAGGTCGGTCGCCTGCTCAACGTGGGCGTCGACGAGATCATCGACCTCGACAACGCCGGCTGGGAGCAGCTGGTCACCACCGTCGGGCCGCTCACCATCGACAACCCCGATCAGATCGACCTCGGCTTCGGCGGGGTGATCCCAAGCGGCGAGACCACCCTCCAGCCCGGCCAGGTGGGGCCGTACCTCGCTGCCACGATCGAGGGCGAGAGCGACCTCAACCGGCTCGCCCGCCACGAAGCCGTGTGGACGGCGTGGCTGGACCAGCTCGCCGAGTCCGGCAAGGCCGAGGCCGTGCCCGGCGAGTCCACCGCCGGCATCAGCAAGTTCGCGAAGACCCTCGCCAGCGGCCCGGTCACGTTCGACACGCTCCCGGTGAACTCGGTGCCGGGCCTGATCCCGCTGTTCAGGATCGACAAGGACGAGGTGAACCAGCTGATCACCGACACCGTCGCCTCGCCGACCGCTGCCGTGCCCGGCTCGCGGTTCACCGTACGGCTCCTGAACGGCGTGTCGGCCGACGGGATCCCCTCGGACCTCGTACGCCAGATCGTCGGGCGCGGGGGAGCGGTCACCGTCCTCGGCAACGGCCCGCAGTTCGGCGCCGACGAGACCACGGTCGTCTACGCCAACCCGGCCGACAAGGACCTGGCGACGCTCATCGCCGAGAGCATCGGGGCCACCGGAAAGGTGCGGCTGGACCGGGAGGCACCCGATACCGTCGACCTCACCATCGTGTTGGGCAAGGACGTGCTCGGCGATGCGACCGGTGCCGGAGCCCCTGGTGCCACCACCCCTGAGACGACCGCCCCCGGAGGGGACTAGATGACCGACCTCGACGACGACGCCCGCTGGCCCATCGCCGCCGCCCGGGCTGCCGACGCGAAGTCAGCCGACGACGTCGTGGTGCTCGAGGTGGGCCCGGTGCTCGCCCTGTGCAGCCACTTCGTGATCGCCTCGGCCGGCAACACCCGACTGGTGCGCACGATCTCCGACGAGGTCGAGGAGCAGATCAGCCAGGCCGGTGGCCCGAAGCCGATCCGCGTCGAGGGCCGCGATGACCTCAGCTGGGTCCTCATGGACTACGGCGACTTCGTGGTGCACGTCTTCCTCCAGGAGACCCGCGAGTACTACGACCTGGAGCGCCTGTGGGCGGACGTCGAGCGCGTCGACTGGCGCGAGGCGGCCTCCGCCTGAGGCGTGGCCTCGATCCGCGATCCGGATTTAGAGCCAGCCGACCTGCTTGCTAAGGTCACTTCTCCCTCGGGGCTATAGCTCAGTTGGTAGAGCGCTTCCATGGCATGGAAGAGGTCAGGAGTTCGATTCTCCTTAGCTCCACGGAAGAAGGCCTGGTCAGGAGACCAGGCCTTCGTTCGTTTTCGGTCGTGGTCCTGGCGGGTGGCTTGGAACCTCGACCATGCGTGACGGTAGGGTCACCCTGCGAGGTGTCCGGAGGTGGTGGCTCCGGCGGTAGGGCTCGCCCGTCGGCGGGTCACGGAGCACAGGTTGGAACCAGCAGCCACCATCCAGTTGCGAGCAGCGCCGGCACGTCAGCGTGCGGACGGCGGCGGTGAGCAGCGGTCCGACTGGTGGCACGGGCCGGCGTGCCTGGTCGCCGTCGCGGTCGTCTACGGCGTCGGCGCGCAGCTCGTCTTGCTGTTCGACGACCCGGTCGGGCAGGGCGCCGCCTTCTTCCCCGCGGCGGGCATCTCCCTCGCCGCGCTGGTGCTGCTGCCGCGGGCACGGTGGCCGTGGGTCCTCGGAGGCGTCTTCCTCGCGGAGATGACCGGCAACCTGGTCCACGGCTACGCCGTCCCGCCCAGCTTGTGGTGGGCGGCGGCGAACACGGTCGAGCCCCTGATCGGTGCCTCGCTGATCGTCCTGTTCACCAGCGGCGACCGGTTCCTGGTCCCGGTCCGCAACGCCATCGCCTTCCTGGTCAGCGCGGTGCTCGTCGCGCCGGCGGTCGGCGCGGCGTTCGGCGCGATGGGCACGACCCTCGCGTCGGAGCACTCGTTCTCGTCGGTGTGGCTGAAGTGGATGGTCGGCGACGGCCTCGGCGTCCTCGTGGTCGCTCCGGTGATCCTGTCGGTCCGGGACGAGGGCCCGGCCCGCTCGCGGCGCGAGCAGGTGCTGCTCGCCAGCCTGGTGGTGCTGGCCCCGTTCGCCGTGTTCCGGTCCTGGCAGCACGGCTGGGAGGTCAGCGTCCCGCTCCTCACGGTGCCGCTCCTCGTGTGGACGGCCCTCCGCCACGGCATCCGGGCCACGACCTGGGCCATCGCCATCACCACGCTCGGGGCCCACTGGGCCACCCTGCACGGCTACGGGCCCTTCGGCGTCGACGGCACCGCCGAGGCCGCCCGGTCGCTCACCTCGTTCCAGGCCTACCTGGCGGTGATCGCGTCGACGACGCTGCTCCTGGCGTCGATGGCCGAGGACCTGGTGTCCCGCCACGACTTCGAGGCCGCCCTGCGCCAGGCTGCGCTGCACGACGCGCTGACCGGCCTGCCGAACCGCGCCCAGCTCGACGAGCAGTTGGCAGCGATCGAGCCGGAGACGCCGATCGCGGTGCTGGCGTGCGACGTCGACGGGTTCAAGCTCGTCAACGACGCGTTCGGCCACCAGGCGGGCGACCAGTTCCTCGTCGCGCTCACCCAGCGCATGAGCGCCGAGCTGCCGCCGGGCGGGGTGCTGGCGCGGCCGAGCGGCGACGAGTTCGTCGTCGTGCTCCGCCGCGTCCCGGCCGAAGAAGCGGTCGGGATCGCCCGCCGCATGGTCGAGTCGGTGTCGTCGCCGCTGGCGCTCGGCTCGTCGGCGGAGGTGCGCCCGTCGATGTCGGTCGGCATCGCCGCCGGCGTCGCCGGACCGGAGCCGATCGACCTGCTCGGCGAGGCCGATGCTGCGCTCTACGAGGCGAAGCGGGCGGGCCGGGGGACGGTCCGGTCCTTCGACGGCTCGGTGCGGGCGCAGGTGCGCGACCGGCTGTTCCTGGAGGCGAACGTGGCGGACGCGCTCGACTCGCAGATCACGTGCGACTACCAGCCGTGCTTCGACCTCCGCTCGGGTGCGCTGTGCTCGGTGGAGGCGCTGGCCCGCTGGCACCACCCCGTCCACGGTGACATCGAGCCGAACCGCTTCGTGCCCGCCGCGGAGGCCACCGGCAACGCGGAGCGGCTGTTCTCGACGGTGCTCGCCGAGGCCCTCGCCGCCTGGACCGCGTGGTCCCAGCAGCTCGGGACGGC
>DATMGQ010000126.1:0-3989 GCA_035555395.1 Acidimicrobiales bacterium | reverse complement strand
GAGCTGGTGGCCGTGGTGGGTCTTGAGGTCGTGGCAGCCGCCGTTGCCGGTGCAGAGGGGGTCGAGGTCGTCGAGCTTGGTCTCGGGGTTGGCGGCGTAGGGGGTGCGGTGGTCGACCGAGCGCGATCCACGACCAGCGCGAGGGCGGTCCACCCGCCCATCCAGGCCCGCCTCTGCCCCATCGGGCCGAACGGAGGTCCGCCGTGTGGGACCGGCGGAGTCGCGCCAGTCCGTGAGGTCAGGGAACGAGGACGACGCGGCCGAAGGCGCTGCGGTCTTCGAGGTGGGCGTGGGCAGCGGCCGCTTCGGACAGGGGGTAGGTCGAGTCGATGACGACCTCGAGCTCGCCATCGGCGACCAGGCCGATGAGGCGGGCGATGTTCTCGTAGGCCCGGTGGCTGGCGAACAGCTCGGCGCCGAGGAACACGCCCTGGATCGACTGGTTGCCCTGCATGAGCGCGCTCACGTCGACGGGTTGCTGGTCCCGACCGGCGTTCCCGACGTAGGAGATGCGGCCTCGGTAGGCGAGCGAGCGGATGCTGCCGGGCAGCGTGGTACCGACCGAGTCGACGACCAGGTCGACGCCGTGGCCGCCGGTGAGGCGCCGGGCCTCGTCGGCGAAGTCGGTGGCGCGGTAGTCGATCCCGTGGTCGAGGCCGAAGCGCTCGAGGCGGGCCAGCTTCTCGGCCGACGACGCCGTCGCCAGGACCGTGGCGCCGGCGCGCTTGGCGAGCTGGATGGCCGCGATGCCGACCCCGCCGCCCCCGGCCTGGACCAGCACCGTCTCGCCGGCGACCAGGCGCCCGAACTCGAACAGGCAGTCGTCGGCGGTGCCGAACGCGATCGGGATGCAGGCGGCCTGCACGAGGTCGAGCCCCTCGGGGATGGGCCAGGTCGAACCGGCGGGCACCGACACGAGGGCGGCGTGCGAGCCGTGCATCATCGATGCCACCACCTGCTGCCCGGCGGTTCGGTCCGTGACCTGGTCGCCCACCGCGACGATCGTCCCGGCGCACTGGTAGCCGACGATGTGGGGAACGCTCGCCATCGCCCCGCCGCCCCGGTTGAGGGTGTCGCCGCCCTCGATGCTGATGGCGGCGACCTCGATGAGCACACCGCCGGGGTGCAGCACCGGGTCGGGCACGTCTTCGTAGCGGAGGACGTCGGGCGCCCCGGTCTCGTAGTACACGGCAGCCTTCACGAGGACTCCTCCACGGTGCGGGGACGTGGTCACGCTACGGCGGCCGACCACCGAAGCGGCCGTGCGCCCTCGCCTCCCCGCTCGCCCCGGCGGGCGGTGGGATCAGTCCTCGAAGAGCGACGGCGGGAAGCCGCCGGTGCTCACCGGGCTCCAGCGGGTGGGCTCGATGAGGATGAGGCACTTGCCCTGGTCGGCCATGGCCTGGCGGTACTCGTCCCAGTCGGGGTGCTCGCCGGAGATGCAACGGAAGTACTCGACGAAGGCATCGCCGGCCTCGGGCATGTCGAGGACGGTGGCGTCGCCGTCGACCTGCACCCACGCGTCGTTGAACTCCTCGCCCATCACCGCCACGGAGACGTGCGGATCCCGGCGGGCGTTGCGGGCCTTCACCCGCTCCGGGTAGGTGCTGATGGCCAGCTTCCCGTCGGCCGTCATGCCGCCCGTGACCAGGCTCATCTGCGGTCGGCCATCCGCGCGGGTGGTGGCCAGCACCCAGCGGTTGCGGCCGCGGAGGTGGGCGGCGAGCCCGTCGAGGTCGACCGTGGTCTCGGTGGCCTGGTGAGCGGCGCGGGGGTCGTCCTTGGGGAGCTTCTTCGGGCCCATGGGTTCCGCTACCCCTCGCCCCGCAGGGGCAGCCCCGCGGCCCGGTACACGGCGTCGATGACCTCCATGGTGGCGATCGAGTCGCTCGGCGGGGTCAGGTTGCCCTCGCCGCGGAGCACGGCGCTGCAGAACGCATCGAGCTGGCGGACGTAGGTGCGGTCCTTGCTGCCCACCTCGCTGCGGGTCCCCGCCTTCGTGGACACGGTGAGCTTGCCGAACAGGTGCGGCATCGTGAAGTTCCGGACCTTCATCTCGCCCTCGGAGCCGATGACGCGGGCGCCCAGCTTCAGGATCGAGGTGGACCACATCGAGCAGTGGATCCGGCCGGTGGCGCCGCTCGGGAACCGCAGCTCGGCCACCATCGCCCGGTCGACGTCGGGGGTCTTGAGCTTGGCCTCGGCCGACACGACCTCGGGCTCCTCGCCGGCCAGCAGGCGGAGGCAGTGGATCGTGTAGCAGCCGACGTCCATGGTGGCCCCGCCCGCCAGGCCGAAGTCCCAGCGGATGTCGTTGCGGTGGATCAGGGGAAAGCACATCGCGGTCTCGACCCGCTCGATGGTGCCCAGCTCGCCGCTCTGCACGATCGAGCGGAGGCGCTCGGCGAACGGGTGGTACCGGTAGTGGAAGGCCTCCATCACCACCAGGTCCGGATGGGCGTCGGCCACCGCCTTCACCTGGCGGGCCTCGTCGGCGTTCGACGTGAACGGCTTCTCGCACAGCACGTGCTTGCCGGCCTCGAGCGCCTTGATCGTCCACTCGCCGTGCAGGCCGTTGGGCAGCGGGTTGTAGATGGCGTCGACCTCGGGATCGGCGAGGAGGGCCGCGTAGCTGTCGTGCACGTGCGGGATCTCGTGCTCCTTGGCGAACGCCTCCGCCTTGGCCCGATCCCGCGCCGCGACCGCCACCACCGTGGCGTCGGGGCTCGACGCCGCCGGCTTCACGATCGCCTGCGGCGCGATCCGCGCCGCACCCAACACCCCGATCCGGATCCCAGCCATGCCGCCGAACCTATCGGCCTCCGCGCCCCGCCGATGCGGTCGGCCACGATGGGGCCCCACGCCACCTGACGGGTCGTCAGATCACCGGTACCGTCACGGCTCATGAGCGAGCCGAGCGTGGATGACGTGCTGCCGGAGCTGGGGTTCTACGGGCTGGCGGGCGGGCCGACGACGCCGGCGCCCCTGCTCGACGAGGTCCGGCTGGGCGAGGCGCTCGGGTTCGGGACCTGCTTCCTGTCCGAGCGGTTCAACGTGAAGGAGGCGGCGACGCTGTGCGGCGCGGCGGGAGCGGCGAGCAGCCGGATCCAGCTCGCCACCGCCGCCACGAACCACAACACCCGCCACCCGCTCGTGACGGCATCGATGGCGACCACGATGCACCGCCTGACGGGCGGCCGGTTCACCCTCGGCCTCGGCCGCGGCGTGGCCGCGCTCCAGGGCGCCTACGGGCTCGAGCCCATCACCACCGCCCAGCTCGAGGACGTGGCCGACGTGCTGCGCCGGCTGTGGCACGGCGAGGCCATCTTCGGCCACGACGGCCCGATCGGCTCGTACCCGGTCCTGCACCTCGATTCGTCGTTCGACGAGGACATCCCGCTCCTCCTGGTGGCGTTCGGGCCCAACAGCCTGCGCCTGGCGGGCCGGACGTTCGACGCCGTGGTGCTCCACACGTTCTTCACCGACGAGACCACGGCCCGGGCCGTGGCCACCGTCCGCCAGGCGGCCGAGGAGGCAGGCCGCGACCCGGCGGCGGTGCGCATCTGGTCGTGCTTCGCCACCGTGCCCGACACGCTCGACGAGGGCACCCGCCTCAAGCGGACCGTCGGCCGGCTCGCCACCTACCTGCAGGGCTACGGCGACCTGATGGTGCGGACCAACGGCTGGGACCCGGCCGCGCTCGAGCGGTTCCGCGCCGACCCCCTGGTGGCCACGTTCCCCGGCGCGATCGACGCGGTCGCCACCACCGACCAGCTCGAGCAGATCGCCAGCCTGATCCCGGAGGACTGGCTGGCCGCGGCGGCGACCGGGAGCCCCGAGCGGTGCGCGGCGGCGATCCGCGGCCAGTTCGACCTGGGCGTCGACGGCGTCATCCTCCACGGATCGCCGCCCGAGGACCTCGCCCCCGTCCTCCCGGCCTACCGGGCGATTGCTCAGGCGGGCTGAGCACCGAATTGAGCAATCGTTGC
>DATMGQ010000125.1:0-14305 GCA_035555395.1 Acidimicrobiales bacterium | reverse complement strand
CGCTCGCGTCCGGAGCGACGCCACGTCGGAGCCGGCGTCGGGCTCGCTCATCCCGATGCACCACACGTCGGTGCCGGCGAGGATCCCGGGGAGCCACCGCTCCTGCTGCTCGGGGGTGCCGAACTGGAGGAGGGTCGGTCCGATCTGGCGGTCGGCGAAGTAGCAGGCGGCGAGGGGTGCGCCCTCGGCGATGAGCGCCTCGAACACCACGAAGCGCTCGATCGCGGGTCGTCCACCACCGCCGACGGCCGT
Source organism: Acidimicrobiales bacterium (assembly GCA_035555395.1). Classification (GTDB taxonomy): domain Bacteria; phylum Actinomycetota; class Acidimicrobiia; order Acidimicrobiales; family Iamiaceae; genus Aquihabitans. Next base: position 14,053 of record DATMGQ010000125.1, on the reverse strand, counting down.
GGGCCAGGTCATGCCGAGCCAACCCCGGTCGGCCAGCTCGAGGGCGAATCCGGGGTCGTGGCCCATGAGCCACCCGTCCTCCCGGATGTCTCGACGATCGGCCCCGGCCTGCCCGACGGCCCGTGCCTCCTGGCCGAGGGCGAGGAGGTCGGTCGAGAGCGCGAAGTCCACGACCAGGACCGTAGGGTGCGCGGATGCGTGCGATCGTGCTGACCGAGCACGGGGACCCCTCCGTGCTCACCCTGACCGACATCCCGGCGCCGGAGATCGGACCGGAGGACGTGCTGGTGGAGGTGGCCGCCACGGCCCTGAACCGGGCCGACCTGCTGCAGCGCCGTGGCTTCTACCCCGAGCCCGGCCCCAAGCGCGAGCACGAGGTGCCCGGCATGGAGCTGTCGGGCCGGGTGGCGGCGGTCGGCGCCCGGGTGGCCCGCTGGTCGGTGGGCGACGAGGTGATGGCGATCGTCGCCGGCGGCGCCTACGCCGAGCTGGTGTCCGTGCACGAGCGCCAGCTGATGCCGGTACCTGAGGGCGTCGACGTGGCGGATGCCGCGGCGATCCCCGAGGTCGGCATCACCGCCCACGATGCGCTGGTCGTCCAGGGCGGGCTGCGCCCGGGCGGGTGGGCGCTGGTGCACGCCGGCGCGTCGGGCGTCGGGTCGATGGCGGTCCAGATCGTGAAGGCGATGGGCGCCCGGGTGGTGACCACCACGTCGGCCGGCAAGGTCGAGGCCGTGCGGGCGCTCGGCGCCGACCGGGTGGTCGACTACAACGCCGAGGACTTCGTCGAGGCCGTGTCGGAGGCGACGAAGGGCGTCGGCGTCGACACCGTGCTCGATGTCGTGGGCGGCGACTACCTGATGCGCAACGTCGCCGCGATCCGCGTGGGCGGCTCGATCGTGCAGGTCGGCGTGATGGGCGGGGGAGCGACCGAGATCAACCTCGGGATGCTGCTGCCCAAGCGCGCCCACCTGATGGGGACGGTGCTGCGGCCTCGTCCCCTGGAGGAGAAGGCGGCGGCGTCCGCTCGCTTCGCAGCCGAGGTGATCCCGGCGATCGAGTCCGGAGCGATCCGGCCGGTGATCGACCGGCGCTACCCGATCGCGGAGATCGCCGATGCCCACCGGTACCTGGAGAGCAACGCCAACGTCGGCAAGGTCCTCATCGACCTCTGACCGCCGCGTTCACCAGGAGCGGTCCGAGCCACTCGGTGGCGACCCGCTCGGCGGCCGGGGTGCTCAGGTGCACGCCGTCGGGTCGGGCGTCGCGGTCCTCGGCCAGGCCGGCGTCGTCGATCCACCAGGCCAGGTCGGCGACGGCCACCTGCTCGGGGTTCGCGGCGGCGAGGCCGGCCATCGTGTCGTGGAGGACGGCGTGGCGCTCGGGTTCCTCCTGGGGCGAGTGGATCGGGTTCCAGATCGGGTTCACCGTGGGCTCGGCGATCCACACCACCTGCGGCGCACCGGCGTCGAGCACGGCCTGGGTGGCATCGGCGAAGTCCTGCTGGACGTGCCGCCGGTACTCGGGGTCCGTGGGGGCCTCGGGGCCGGTGCCCTCGAAGCGCTGGTTGATGACGTCCCATGCCGTCGTCATCATCATCACGACGTCGGGCTGCAGCTCGGCGACCTTGGCCGCGAGGACCTCGTCGACGTACTGGTCGCAGTCGGGCGAGATCTCCTGGTCGCCCTGGGGGAAGACCCGGGTGCCGCCTTGCACGAACCCGCATCCGGCCTGCCCGGCGATGGTGACCTGCGCCTGGTCGGGGTGCGCGGCCGCCCAGCGGGCCAGCCCGCCGCCGGTGGCCTTGGCGGTGCTGTCGCCCAGCACGAGGATCCGGACGGGCCGGTTGGTGGCGGGGGCGGCGAGCACCGCCTCGCGCCACGCATCGGGGGCGACGACGGCGCCGCTGGTGACGGCGAGGTCCTCGGTGGGCGCCTCGGGCCGGATGGCGGCCGCGTCGGCGGCATCGCCCGCGGTGTCGATCTGGAGCGACCGGTCGGGCACGGTGAGGGCGAGGACGAGCACCGCCACGGTCAGGACGCCGCCGGCGACCAGCGTGGGGCGCGGCGCCCAGCGGCCGAGCCGCACCGGGCGCTCGACGAGGTGGTAGGAGGCGATGGCCACGACGAGCGTCAGGCCGAGCCGGGCGGCGAGCAGCACGACGCCGCCGCGCCCGAGGCGAGCCTCGTCGACCAGCGTGAAGATCGGCCAGTGGAAGAGGTACACGCCGTAGCTGATGGCCCCGAGGGCGACGAGCGGCCGCAGCGACAGTCCGCGGCGCAGCGGCCCGTCGTGTTGGAGGCCGAGCAGCAGCACCACGGTGACGACCGACAGCGCCGGCAGCCAGCCCTCGTACGCCGGCCCGCTGGCCGACGGGAAGAACACGATGGCGAGGGCGATGAGCGCGAGGCAGATCGGAGCGGCGCCGCGCGCCCACCGAGGTGCACCGCGCTCGGCGACCACGGCGGCGGCGACGGCGCCGGTGAGGATCTCGCCGACGCGGGCGAAGGTCGACCAGTAGGCGGCCTCGGGACCCCAGACCGCCCCGATGACCGGTGCGGCGGCCACCGCGAGCAGTGCGGGCACGCCGAGCATCAGGATCAGCGACCGCCGGGTCCGCAGCGCCACCGCGGCCAAGCCGGCGAAGGCGAGCGGCCACACCCAGTAGAACTGCTCCTCGATCGCCAGCGACCAGTAGTGCTCGACCGGGCTGACCTGGCCGGCGGACTGGGCGAACAGGTCGCCGTAGCTGGTGTCACCCGTGAGCCGGAGCCAGTTGAAGACCTGGAGCGCGGCGGCCCAGATGTCGGTTCGCAGGTGCGTGACCTGGTCCCAGGCGCCGAGGCCGGACAGCACGATGATGCCGCCGAGGCACAGCGCGCTGGCCGGGAGCAGGCGCCGGGCCCGGCGGGCGTAGAACCCCGACGCGTCGATGCGCCCGGCCGAGCGGTGCTCGCGGATCAGCAGGCTGGTGATGAGGAAGCCCGAGAGGGTGAAGAACACCGACACGCCGACGTAGCCGCCGCCGAACCCGGGCACGTCGGCGTGGAACAGCAGCACCGCGGCCACGGCCAGGGCGCGGACGCCGTCGAGCGCGGGCTGGTACGCGAAGCGCTCGGGGGGTGCCTCCGTGGGCCGGGTGAGGGTCTCCATGGGTCAGAAGGCGGTGCCGGCTCGCAGTTCGGCGTCGGCTGCATCGGTCTTCGCCCGGCGCCGCACCGCCGGGATCTGGCGGAACACGAGCGCGGCGATGAAGCCGGCGATCATCCCCGCGGCGTGGGCTTCCGTCGCCACCTGGTCCAGGGGGTCGGTGAAGAGCTGGGTGACGAAGAAGAGCAGCAGCACGACGATGGCGGGCACGTACACGACCTGGAAGGCCGCGGTGGAGATCACGGTGAGGATGCGGCCACGCGGCAGCAGCACCAGGTATGCGCCCATGGCGACGGCGATGGCCCCGGACGCGCCGATGAGCGGGACGGGCGACCGTGCGTTGAAGGCCACGTAGCCGAGCGTGGCGACCATGCCGCCGAGCAGGTACAGGCCCAGGTAGTTGAGCCGGCCGAGGCGGTCCTCGACGGCGCTGCCGAAGACCCACAGGTAGAGCATGTTCCCGGCCAGGTGGGCGATGCTGCCGTGGAGGAACATGGCGGTGAGCAGGGCCAGCGAGATCGACTTGCCGGCGGGCGGCGAGTCGGGTCGCTCGCCCCGGCAGCCCGAGGGGTGCTGGGCCAGCGTCTTGCCGGTGGTGATCTCGCAGGACACCGCACCCCAGCGGTAGGCGAACTCCTCCTGCTCCTGGGCCTGCCAGTACTGGTCCTGGCGGTTGCTGATGCCGCCGCCCTGGAACCCGGCGGGCTGCACGAACAGGAACACCAGCACGTTGATGGCGATCAGGGCGATGGTGATCCAAGGGACCCGACGGGTCCGTTCGTCGTCGCGGAGCGGGAGGGCCACGTCAGCCCGCCAGTCCGAGGCGCATGCGCATCGCCCGTTGCCGCTGGGTCTCCGGGTCCAGCTTGGGGTCGGCGACGACGAGCGTGCCGCCGGCGACGTCGTGCAGCCCGCGGCCGGTGTCGTTGTACCGCATCATCGACATCGACACGAAGAGGATGGGCCACAGCAGGGGCACGTACAGGAGCAGGCCGAGCACGAGGGCCCGGGCGAACGACCGCCCCGCGCCGGGCGGGGCGCCGGTCTCCCTGGAGATGATGACCAGCCCGGCCATCACGTGGCCCGGAGTGGCGCCGGTGCGGTGGACGAGCCAGGTCTCGTGGGCGACGAAGACGACGATCCAGATCGCCGAGCTGATGAGGATCATCTCGCCCGTGGCGAAGGGCGGCACCGTCACGATCAGCGCCAGGAACGCGATCGCGCACGCCATCAGGCGCGAGTCGGTGAGCCGCCGCAGCCGGGCCCGGAAGCGCACATCGAGGTCGCCGACGCGGCCCCAGGCCGTGAGGCGGGGCGGCCGCACGCCGTCGGCGAAGCCGGCCAGGTCCTTGGTGGCCACCGAGCGGGCGAAGGCATCGGGCACGACCATGGACCCCGCCACCCGGTCCGGGAAGCCCCGGCCGAGCGCGTCGGTGAGCATGCTGGCGAGCCAGAGGCCCCAGCCGAGGACCGGGATCACGGTGAGCACCGCGACCATGACGCCGCGGCGCAGGCAGACGGGCCCGGTGGGCCGTCCCGACGCGTCGAGCTCCACCACCCGCAGCCCGAACAGCCGCATCGTGGGCGTGGCGCCGAGCCAGAGGCACGACAGCGCCTCGTACGCGGTGATGACCGCTGCGGCCAGGAACAGGTCGGTGAAGAGCTTGTGGGCGTCGCCGACGGCCCACCACGCGAGGAGCACGAGGACCGCCTCGGCCGCGGCGTCGATGGCCCGTGCCGCGACCCGGACCCCCTTGCTCGCCACCGGCCCGACCGGGCGCGGGGGAGCAGGGGGACCCCAGGCGTACCCCCAACCGGGTGGGGGCGGGACGTACTGGGTCAGCGGGCGCCCATGGCGACGTAGTCGCGCGCCCCGGCACCGGTGTAGAGCTGGCGGGGGCGGGCGATCTTCTGATCCTGCTCCAGCAGCTCCTTCCAGTGCGCCAGCCAACCGGCCGTCCGCGGGATGGCGAAGAGCACCGTGAACATCTCGATCGGGAAGCCCATCGCCTGGTAGATCAGGCCGGAGTAGAAGTCCACGTTGGGGTAGAGCTTGCGGCTGATGAAGTACTCGTCGGCCAGCGCCACCTCCTCGAGCTTCAGCGCGATGTCGAGGAGCGGGTTCTTGCCGGTCACCTCGAACACGTCGTAGGCGATGCTCTTGATGATCGTGGCCCGGGGGTCGAAGTTCTTGTAGACCCGGTGGCCGAAGCCCTGGAGCCGGCCCTTGCCCTCCTTCACCGCAGCCACGTAGGCCGGCACGTTGTCGACGTGGCCGATCTCGTTGAGCATCTTGATGACGGCCTCGTTGGCGCCGCCGTGGCGGGGGCCGTAGAGGGCGGCGGTGGCCGCCGCGGTGGCCGAGTACGGATCGGCGTGCGACGACCCGGCGACGCGCATCGCGGTGGTGCCGCAGTTCTGCTCGTGGTCGGCGTGGAGGATGAACAGCACGTCGAGCGCACGGGACAGGATCGGATCGGCCTGGTACTCGGGCTCGGCGATCTTCCACATCATCGAGAGGAAGTTCGACGAGAAGTCGAGCCGGTTGTCCGGGTAGACGAACGGCATCCCGACGCTGAAGCGGTGGGCGCCCGCGGCGAGCGTGGGCATCTTGGCGATGAGCCGGACGATCTGCTTGTTGCGGATCTCCGGGTCAGCGATCTGCTTCGACTCCGGGTAGAAGGTCGACAGCGCGGCCACGGCCGACACGAGCATCCCCATGGGGTGGGCGTCGTGGTGGAAGCCCTCCATGAACCGCTTGCGCACGTTCTCGTGGATGAACGTGTGGTACGTGATCTCGTGCTTCCACTCGGCGAACTGCTCCTCCGTGGGGAGCTCGCCGTAGATGAGGAGGTACGCGACCTCCAAGTAGGTCGAGTGCTCTGCGAGCTGCTCGATGGGGTAGCCCCGGTACCGGAGGATGCCGGCGTCGCCGTCGAGCTCGGTGATGGCCGATTCGGTGGCGGCGGTCTGGGTGAACCCGGGGTCGGCGAACCAGGTGTTGCCGAGGAGCTTCTTCCATGCTCCGGCGTCGACGCCCCCGTTGACGATGGGGATCTCGATCGACTCGCCGGTGCGGTTGTCGGTGAGGGTCACACTTTCGGTCACGCGCTTCTTCCTGCCTCTGTGGGTTCCAAGTCAGCATTTGGCCGGGTCGTCTCCGGTGAACCGCCAGCCGTGCTTCCAAGGCCGATGGTACCGGCCCGCCGGGGTGACGGGTACCAGAGCGCTCAGGAGCGTCCCGGCGCCCGGAGGTGCAGCAGCGGACGGGCCGGCACCTCCTCCGCGATGACGTGTCGGAGCACGTCGATCGTCGAGCGCGTGGGGGCGGAGAGGCGGCCGCGGCGAGGGGTCGCCAGGCCGACGCCGCGGGGCGTCGTGCCCTCGAGCGCGACCGTGGACCAGGTGCCGTCGGACCACTCCACGACGGCGCTCGCCGGGAGGATCGCCGCCCCGTAGCCCTGGTACGCCAGCGAGGCCAGCAGGCGCATGCCGTCGACCTCGGCCTGCGGCGTGAGGGTGACGCCGGCCCGGGCCGCATCGGCGTCCAGGTCGTCGCGGAAGCCGGTGCCGGCCGGCTCGAGGAGGAGCGGGACGTCGGCGAGGTCGGCGAGGTGCACGCTGCGCCGGCCGGCCAGCGGGTGCGCGTCGGTGAGCAGCAGCACGTGCTCCTCCTCGAACAGCACCTCGGTGTCGACGTCGGGGTCGACGGCGGGCAGGTTCACCACCGCCAGGTCGAGGCTCCCGGCCGCCAGCTGGGGGACGAGCGACGTGGTGGTGGCGTCGATGACCACCAGCCGGACCTTCGGGTGGGCCGCCGCCAGCTCGCTGAGCAGCTTCGGCACGAGCCACCGGCCCGTGGTGCCGATGACCCCGAAGCGCACCACGCCCGAGATCTCGCCCAGCGACGAGGCCACGTCGGCCGACAGCGCCTCCAGCTCGGCCTGCACCCGGCGGGCCCGCACGACGACGAGCTCGCCCGCCTCGGTGAGCAGCCCGGTGGTGCGGTCGACGAGCGGCGTGCCCAGCTCCCGTTCCAGGTTGGCGATGTGCGCAGACACGTTGGACTGCACGGTGTGGAGGGCCCGGGCCGCAGCCGAGAAGCTGCTGTGGTCGGCCACGGCGGTGAGGGCGGACAGTTGTCGGAGATCCATCGCCCGTCATGATGGCACACATCAGAAACAACTGTTGGACAGATTGCTTGCTGGAGTTACACACTTGGCATACTCAAGACCGCCGAGGTGACCGGGTCCCCCTCCCGAACCTCGAGCGACGGATCGAGAGCGGTTCCCCTGCCGCTCCGATCGATAGACCGACCGGCCGCCCCTGGCCGGTCGGTCTCGTTTTCGGCCAGGGCGCGGGGCGGAGGCCTACGGTGCGGCAATGGATCGGGAGCTGGACGGGGCGATCGATCGGCTCGAGGCGGCGCTGGCGGAGATCGGATGCTCGCACTGGCTGCTGCCACCGGCGGACCCGGCGGCCGTCGACGCGGTGGTCGAGGCCGTTGCTCCCTTCGTGCTCCCCGATGAGGTGCTGCACCTCTGGCGACGCCATGGCGGGGTGGACATCGGCTGGGGCCACTGGTGGATCGGGTGGCTGGCCCCCGCCGAAGCGCTCGGGTACTGGGAGGACTTCAAGGGCATCGACGAAGGCTTCCCCGACTCCTGGCCGTACTGGTCGGACGACCGCTGGTTCCCGATCGCCCTGCACGAGCGGTCGACGTTCTTCGTGGTGCTGCAGGCCGAGCCGGCGCCTCGGTCGCTGGTGGCCGAGCACTCGTCGCAGAGCCTCGACATCCGGGTCCACCACTCATCGGTCCGGACCTGGGTGCTGATGCTGGAGCTCGCGATCCGGACGTTTGCGGACCTCGGGCTGGACCCGACCGTGCGCCACGTCTCGGTCTACGACTGGTACGACCTCACGCACCCGCTCCAGCCAGTGGCGGAGGAGGGCTTCATGCTGCCCGCTGCGCTGGTCGAGCGCGTGCAGCAGGACCTGCCCCGGATCCGGGCGCTCGACGCCGGCCTCACCTGGCCGGAGCCCACACCCACCAAGGTCGACAGCGGCGACCCGCTGGTGGGGCCGTGGCCGGCGGCACTCGGGGTTGATCAGGGGGCGACGGAGCCGTAGTCGGCGAAGCCGCTGGGGTCGTGGCGGCCGAAGGTGCCGTGCTCGAAGAGGCCCCAGCCCTCCTGCTCCCGGGTGGATCCGCCGCTGATCGTCGCCTTGCCGACGTGGTCCAACAGGCCGAACGGCGTCATGCCGGCGACCTCGGGGGCAGTCATGTCGAGGTCGACGCCGTCGACCCAGTCGCGGCCCTTCCAGGTGCCGTGGGTCCAGCCGGTGATGTCGCCGCCGTAGCCGGTGCCGGCGTTGAGGGCCACGAAGCCGAGCGACTCGACCTCCAGGACCAGGGGCGTGCCGTCGGCCTCGGTGAGGTGGATGGTGGCGCCGGTGGGGATGCGCGTGCCAGACCGGTAGTGGATCTCGGCGCGGGGCCAGCCGAGCTGCTCGGGTCGGCGGTTGGCCGAGGCCGGCCAGACGCGGGTGGCGTCGTTGAGGACCCGGTGGCCGTCGGGGTCCTCTTGGATGATCACGACGATGGTGAAGTCGTCGAAGCGCAGCGGGACGTAGAGCCACCAGAAGCCCTCGATGGGCTCGTCGCCGGCGCGGGCGGGCGGCTCGGCCTCGCCCGTGGGGCGGATGCCCCAGGAGCGATCCCGGCTGCCGAGCCAGACGTCTGGGTCGACGGTGTGCGTCGTGCCGTCGACGCGCAGCTCGCCCTCCCAGGAGCCCATCTGGGCGAAGCGCTGGGCGTCGAGCGCGACCTTGCGCGCCGGGCCGGAGCGCCAGACGTGGGGGACCTCGTCGACGGCGGGGTGCGAGCCCTGCCAGGTCAGGTCGAAGCCGACGCCGTGGTCGTCGCCGTCGCACACGAACCGGAGCCGTTCGAGCGGTTCGATGACCTCGATCCGGAACGGACCGACCGCGGGGTTGAGCCGGTCGTGCCCGTCGAGCACGTCGGAGGCCCGCAGGCTGATCTGGCGGTCGCCGACGCGCACCGTGGCGTAGGCGTCGATCACGCCGAGGTTCGGGTAGATCCCGAGACCGGTGATGAGGAACAGGTCCCCGGTGCGGCCGTGGGCGTTGAAGTAGCAGCGGTCGTAGGCGTTGCGGTCCGACGACACCACGTGCGCCATCGACAGGGCGGCCTGGTGGATCGGGAACTCGTCGAGGGGGTGAACCATGGCGGCACCCTCGTCGGAATCTGACGGGTCGTCAACTGGGTCGGGAGACCTGCCCGCCGAGCCGGTCGTAGGCTCCTCGGCCATGGAAGGCGCCGCGTTCTTCGATCTGGATCGCACGCTCCTCACCGGGGCGAGCGGGCCGATGTTCAGCACGATGCTCAAGCGGGTCGGGCTGCTGCCGGACCGGAGCATCCCGGGCGAGGGCCTGGTCTTCAAGGTGTTCGACGTGATCGGCGAGACGCTGCCGTCGATGATCGCCACGCGCCAGATGGCGCGGGCGGCGTCGGGCTGGGACCGGTCGCTCGTGAAGGAGGCCGGCGAGCTCGCGGCCGAGCGCCTCGTCGAGGAGGTCCCGGGGTTCGCGAAGGGACTGATCGCCCAGCACCAGGCCGAGGGCCGCCGGGTCATCATGGCGACCACCTCGCCGTACGACCTGGTGAAGCCGCTGGCCGACGCCCTCGGGCTCGATGACGTGATCGCCACGAAGTACGGCGAGTCCGACGGCCGCTACGACGGGTCGATCGACGGCTTCTTCGTGTGGGGCCCCGGGAAGCTGGCGGCCGTGAAGCAGTGGGCGCGGCGGAACGGGGTCGACGTCGCCGAGAGCTTCGCCTACTCGGACTCGGTCTACGACCTGCCCCTGCTCTCCGCGGTGGCGCACGCCACGGCGGTGAACCCCGATCCGCGCTTGCGGGTCGTGGCGGCGATCCGGCGGTGGCCCACCCAGTACTTCGACGTGCCGGCGGGCGTGCCCAAGTTCCTCGGGCTCGAGCCGCAGCGGGCGGTCCAGATCCTGGCCCGGCCCCAGCTGTTCCCCTGGGTGCGCCTCGACGTCGAGGGCGTCGAGAACATCCCGGTCGACGGTCCGGCGATCATCGTCGGCAACCACCGCTCGTACCTCGATCCGCTCGCCATCGGGTACGCCATGGCGAAGGCGGGGCGTCCCGTCCGCTTCCTGGGCAAGAAGGAGGTGTTCGACGCACCGGTGGTGGGCCAGGTGGTCACCGCCCTGGGCGGGATCCGCGTCGAGCGGGGCTCCGGCTCCGACGAGCCGCTGAAGGCCGCGGCGGAGGCGCTCGCCGCCGGCGAGGCGGTGGCGATCATGCCGCAGGGCACGATCCCCCGGGGCCGGGCGTTCTTCGACCCGGAGCTCAAGGGCCGGTGGGGCGCCGCCAAGCTGGCGGCGCTGAGCGGTGCGCCCGTGATCCCGATCGGGCTGTGGGGCACCGAGAAGGCGTGGCCCCGCAACGCCCGCACCCCCGACGTCATGGCCATCGGCCACCCGCCCACGGTGCGGATCCGGGTGGGGCCGCCGGTGGACCTCGGCCTCTCCGACGTCGACACCGACACCAAGGCGATCATGGCGGCGCTGGTGGACCAGTTGCCCGACGAGGCCCGCATCCACCGCGAGCCCACGCCCGAGGAGCTGGCCCGGTCGCTCCCCGCGAGCTACCACGGCGATCCGGACGCCGAGGTCGATCGGCGGCCGGGCTCGGACTGAGGGCGGTCAGCCCCCGAGCGTCGAGGGATCGACGTCGCAGCCCTCGAGCAGCGGCGTGATCTGGTCCATGTCCTGCATCGCCGACATGTCGGTGCCGAACTCGTCGACGAAGGCGGCGGCCACGCACTCGGCCTGCGCATCGGTGAGGCCAGCGGCCTTCAGGCTGGACTCGAGGCCGAACTTCACGCCGTCCTCCATGGACGAGATGCCGTTCTCGCTGCCGAGGCTGCTGAGGTCGCCCATGTCGATGTCGCACTGGTTGACGATGTCCATCATGGCGCTGGTGTCGCTGGGGTCCACCGTGCCCTCGACGGCACCGGCGTCGACGAGGCCGCGGGCGAGGCACTCGGCGTCGTCGGGATCCATGCCCATGTCGACGTAGAGGTCCTTGGCCCGGTCGACGGCCTCCTCCTCGATGGGGGAGAGGTCCTTGCTCGGCGCGGTGGTGGAGGAGTCCGACGACCCCGAGGACGACGACGAGCCGGTCGATCCCGACGTCGTCTGATCGCCGGCGTCGACCCCGCAGCCGGTGAAGACGAGGGCCGCGAGCAGGAGGCAGGCGGTGGCGGTGGCGGCGCGACGAGCGGTGTGCATGAGCGCGAGGCTACCGAGCCGTCAGGCGTCGCCGTCGTCGGCCGACGGCTCGTCTGGCGCCGGCTCCTCGCCTGCGGCCTCCTCGGCCGGTTCGTCGGCCGCCGGCTCCTCGCCCTCGGCCTGGGCCGGCTCGGCGGGTTCCGGGGCCCAGGTGGGGGCGGCACCGGTCTCGGCGGCGACGACCGCCGCGAGCGCGGCCTTGTAGGTGGCGTCGGCGTCGGCCTTCTCCTGGGCGGTGGCGCGCTCGCTGTTGCGCAGGCGCTTCACCAGTGCGGCGGCGTCCTCCTTGGCCTGCACGAGCTTGTTGTGCTCGTCGGCCTGGCGGCGCTCGTCGCGCGCCGCCTTCTTGGCGTCGCGCTCCTTCTTCTCCTCGTCCCGGACGAACTGGGCGAAGAGCTCGAGGTCGGAGGTCATCCGTTCGATCCCGTCCGCTGGCGGATGATGTTGAGGGCGCCGCCGGCCTTGAACCACTCGATCTGCTCGTCGTTCATCGTGTGCAGCGCCTCGAAGGAGACCTTGGAGCCGTCGGGCTTCACGATCTCGGCGTAGACCGGCTTGCCGGGGGCGAGGTCGGCGAGGCCGAGGAACGACAGCTTGTCGTCCTCCTCGATCTGGTCGTACACCGACGGGTCGGCGAACGTCAGCGGGAGCACGCCCTGCTTCTTGAGGTTGGTCTCGTGGATGCGGGCGAAGCTGCGCACGAGGATGACCTTGCCGCCGCGGAAGCGGGGCTCCATGGCGGCGTGCTCGCGGGAGCTGCCCTCGCCGTAGTTCTCGTCGCCCACCGCGACCCAGGCGATGCCCTGCTCGTGCAGGTGCTTGGCGATCTCGGGGAAGCGCTTGGTCTCGCCGTCGCTCGGGTCCTTGCCGAAGCCGTCGGCCTCGGTGAAGGCGTTGATCACGCCGAGGAACAGGTTGCCCGAGATGTTCTCGAGGTGGCCTCGGTACTTGAGCCAGGGGCCGGCCATCGAGATGTGGTCGGTGGTGCACTTGCCGTGCGCCTTGAGCAGGAGCGGCAGCTCGACGTAGTCGCTGCCGTCCCACGGCTCGAAGGCGGTGAGGAGCTGGAGGCGCTCCGAGTCGGGGGAGACCTTCACCTCGATGCCGGAGCGGTCCGCCGGCGGGGGCGTGAAGGTGTCCTGGCCCGGGTCGAAGCCGGCCTCGGGAAGGGTGATGCCGACGGGCTCGTCGAGCTTCACCTGCTCGCCGGACTCGGTGGTGAGCGTGTCGGTGACCGGGTTGAAGTCGAGCCGCCCGGCGAGGGCCATGGCGATGACCGTGTCGGGCGAGGTCACGAAGCTGAGCGTGTTGGCCGAGCCGTCGTTGCGCTTCGGGAAGTTGCGGTTGTACGAGTTCACAATCGTGTTGACCGTGTTCGGATCCATGTCGGGCCGGCTCCACTGGCCGATGCACGGGCCGCAGGCGTTGGCGAGGACCTCGCCGCCGATGGCCTCGAGGTCCTGGAGGAGGCCGTCGCGCTCGATGGTGGCGCGGACCTGCTCGGAGCCGGGGGTGATGAGGAGCTTGGTCTTGGCCTTGAGGCCCTTGGCCGAGGCCTGGCGGGCGATGGAGGCGGCCCGGGTGATGTCCTCGTAGGAGGAGTTGGTGCAGCTGCCGATGAGGGTGGCGCTGATCTCGAGCGGCCAGTCCTTCTCGACGGCGGTGGCGCCGATCTCGCTCACCTTGTGGGCGTAGTCGGGGGAGTGGGGGCCGTTGATCAGCGGGGCCAGCGTGTCCAGGTCGATCTCGATGACCTGGTCGTAGTAGGCGTGCGGGTCGGCGTAGACCTCGGGATCGGGGCGGAGGTCCGCGGCGACGGCCTTGGCGGCGTCGGCGATCTCGCCGCGGCGGGTGGCCCGCAGGTAGGCGTCGTGGCTGTCGTCGTAGGCGAAGACCGACGTGGTGGCCCCGATCTCGGCGCCCATGTTGCAGATCGTGGCCTTGCCGGTGGCGGAGATGGACTCGGCGCCGGGGCCGAAGTACTCGACGATGGCGCCGGTGCCGCCCTTCACGGTGAGGATGCGGGCGACCTCGAGGATGACGTCCTTGGGCGAGCTCCAGCCGGTGAGCGTGCCGGTGAGGTGGACGCCGATCACCTTCGGGAAGCGGACGTTGAACGGGAAGCCGGTCATCACGTCGACGGCGTCGGCGCCGCCCACGCCGATGGCGACCATGCCGAGGCCGCCGGCGTTCGGGGTGTGGCTGTCGGTGCCGATCATCATCCCGCCGGGGAAGGCGTACTGCTCGAGCACGACCTGGTGGATGATGCCGGAGCCGGGGCCCCAGAAGCCGATGTCGTACTTGGCCGACACGCTCTCGAGGAAGTCGTAGACCTCCTTGTTGGTGTCGATGGCGACGCCGAGGTCGATGCTGGCGCCGACCTTCGCCTGGATGAGGTGGTCGCAGTGCACCGTGGTGGGGGCGGCGACCTCGGGCAGGCCGGCGGTCATGAACTGCAGCAGCGCCATCTGGGCGGTGGCGTCCTGCATGGCGATGCGGTCCGGGTCGAAGTCGGTGTAGCTGATGGCCCGCTCCAGGCCGCCCGTCTCGGGATCCCGGA
>DATMGQ010000124.1:0-15162 GCA_035555395.1 Acidimicrobiales bacterium | reverse complement strand
GTTCGCCGCGCGGCGAGCCGTCGTCGGTGATCTCGGTGACCGGCATGCCGCACACGTCTCGGGCCAGGCGGCCCGGCTCGCCGATGGTGGCCGACGAGAACACGAACGTGGGCGAGGAGCCGTAGTGCTCGCACAGCCGCCGCAACCGGCGCAGCAGGTGGCCCACGTGGGTGCCGAACACCCCGCGCAGCACGTGCAGCTCGTCGATGACGACGTAGCGCAGGCGCATGAGGAACGTCGCCCACTTCTCGTGGTGCGGCAGCAGGGCGCAGTGCAGCATCTCGGGGTTGGTGAGGATGACGTTGGCGTTCTGGCGCGCCCAGCGGCGGTTGTCCGGGTCCGTGTCGCCGTCGTAGGTGGCGGCCAGCAGGTTCGGGATCGCCAGGTGCCCGAACCCCTTGAGCTGGTCCTGGGCGAGCGCCTTGGTGGGGAACAGGGCGATGGCCGTGCCCGGCTTGATCGGGTCGTTCACCGCCTCGGCGATGGGCACCTGGTAGCAGAGCGACTTGCCCGACGCCGTGCCGGTGGCGACCACGACGTGCTGGCGGTCGCGCAGGAGGTCGACCGCGGCCGCCTGGTGCGACCACAGCGCGGGGTAGCCGAGCTCCTCGAGCCGCTCGTCGAGCCACGGCGGCAGCGGCCGGCTCAGCCCGGCGGTGCGGGCGGGGCGAGGGGGCAGCCGCTCCACGTGCGCCAGCCCGTGCTCGCCCAGGCGGAGGCCGAGCGCGTGCAGCAGCGAGGCCGCCGGATCGAGCGAGGTGATGGCCATGGCAGGAGGGACCGGGGAGGGAACAGGCGTTCGGAAGACTACACCCGTGTGGTTCGGATCGGGGAGGGCAGGAGCCGGTTCTCACCCGCTCGGGCGGTTGACCAGGCAACGAATCGGGTACGACTGAACCCACGCGCATCGACGGGAGGGTCGACACGTCCCCTCGGTCGACGGTGCCCGCAGGTAGGTTTGGGGCCCGAACGATCAGCGCAGGAGCGGTGGATGGATCTACGACTCGAGGTCAGCGAACGGGGCGAGTGGTCCGTGGTCGAGGCAGGCGGCGAGATCGACGTCGCCACCGCACCCCGGCTCCGCGAGCAGTTGATCGCCCTGGTCAACGACCAGCGCTACCACATCGTGGTCAGCCTCGAGGCGGTCGACTTCATCGATTCCACCGGTCTCGGCGTCCTCATCAGCGGCCTCAAGCGGGTCCGAACGCATGGGGGCCGGTTCGCCCTCGTTTGCACCGAGCCGCGGATCCTGAAGGTGTTCGAGATCACCGGGCTGCTCGCCGTGTTCAACGTGTGCTCCTCGGTCGACGAGGCCATCGCGCCCGAGGCCGAAGCCGACGAGGTGGCGCCGTGAGCGGCTGCTGCTCGGGGAACCGGACCGGACGGTGACCGCTCCGACGGCCGCGGCCGGCGACGTGGTGGAGCTGGAGCTCCCTGCCCGCCCGGAGGTCGTGTCCGTCGCCCGGCTCGTCATCGGGGCCCTCGTCGCCGCCGACCCGCTCTTCGATGAGGAGCGCTCCGCCGACCTCCGCCTCGCCATCTCCGAGGCGTGCACCAACGCCATCCAGGCCGAGATGAAGGGCCGCGGCGATGCGCCGGTGGACCCCGATGCCGAGCCGATCATGATGCGCTGCGTCCTCGCCGACGGCCAGATCGAGGTCGCCATCACCGACCACGGCGGTGGCTTCGACCCCGCCGGCCTCGAAGCGCACCCCGAGGTCACGAGCCCCGACCGGCTCAACTACGAGGGCGGCCTCGGCATCCCGCTGATCAAGATGCTGGCCGACCACCTCGAGTTCCAGCCCACGGGCGACGGCACCACGGTCGTGATGCGCTTCGAGCCGCGCACGCCGGGGCTGCGGCCGGTCATCGGCTCCGTCAACGGGAACGAGCCCGCCAGCGGCGAGGGGTAGCCTCAGGCCCAGGAGTGCCGGGAAGCCTGGTCGGCGAGTCGCTGCCCCCTGCCCGCAAGGACCTCGCCCATGGCCCGCTCAGCCCCGCACCCCGGCACCTGGCTCGGGAGCGATGCCCGCCTCGCCCGTGCCGTCGCCCGTCCGGTCCAGTCGTTCCTGGCCGTCGAAGCCGCCGGCGGGATCCTGCTCGTCGTCGCCACGGTCGTCGCCCTCGTGTGGGCGAACTCGCCGTGGCGGGAGGCGTACGAGCAGCTGATCCACACCCACCTGTCCATCGAGGTCGGGTCGTTCGCCATCGACGAGTCGCTCCAGCACGTCGTCAACGACGGGCTCATGGCGCTGTTCTTCTTCGTGGTCGGCCTGGAGATCAAGCGGGAGCTGGTGGCCGGGGAGCTGCGGGACCGCCGGGCCGCGGTGCTCCCAGCGGTGGCGGCGCTCGGCGGCATGGTCGTCCCCGCCCTCGTCTTCATCGCCTTCAACGCCGGCGGCGACGGCTCGCACGGCTGGGGCATCCCGATGGCGACCGACATCGCCTTCGCCCTCGGCGTGGTGGCGCTGCTCGGCCGACGGGTGCCGGCACCGCTCAAGGTGTTCCTGCTGACGCTCGCCATCGTCGACGACATCGGCGCCATCGTCGTGATCGCCGTCTTCTACAGCGACGGCATCCGGTGGACCTGGTTCATCGAGGCCCTCGTGGTCCTCGGGCTGGTCGTGCTCGCCCAGCGGGCGCGGGTCCGCTCGCTCGTCGTGTACGTCGTGCTCGGGGTGGCGGCGTGGCTGTTCGTGTTCGAGTCCGGGATCCACGCCACCATCGCCGGCGTCGTGCTCGGCCTGCTGACGCCGGCCAAGCCGCTGCTGCCCGAGGTCGAGGCGGAGGCCATCGTCGACCAGCTCGAGGGGCGCGACGACCTCACGGCCGACGACGTCCGCCGCGTCGAGTTCCTCGTGCGAGAGGCGGTGCCGCCCACCGAACGGCTCGAGCACGCGCTCCACCCGTGGACGAGCTACCTGATCGTCCCGCTGTTCGCCTTCGCCAACGCGGGCATCGTGCTCACGGGCGACGCGGTCAGCGATCCGTCGTCGGTCCTCGTCGGCGTGGTGCTGGGCCTCGTGGTCGGCAAGACGGTGGGGATCAGCCTGTTCTCGTGGGTCGCCGTGAAGCTCGGCTGGGGCGTGCTCCCCGAGGGCGTGCGGTTCTCGCAGCTCGTCGGCATCGCCGCGCTCGGCGGGGTCGGGTTCACGGTGTCGCTGTTCATCACCGCGCTCGCCTTCGAGGGCGATCCTGCCCTCGCCGACCAGGCCAAGATCGGCATCCTCGTCGCCTCGATCGCCGCGGCCGCCATCGGCTCGATCGCCCTCACCCTCGCCGCCCGCCGCGCCACCCCGAATCAGGTCACCTGAGCCGCGTCCGGCGGCTCGAACGACCTGATTCGCGGGCCGCCCGCCGCGTCACCCCGAATCAGGTCACCTGAGCCGCGTACGGCGGCTCGAACGACCTGATTCGCGGGTCCGGGTCGGTGGCGCTGCCCCGAATCGGGTCACCTGTGCCGCGTGGGGCGGCTCGAACGACCTGATTCGGGGTGGGGCGGTCCTAGGTCAGACGCGGCCGACGTCGGGCGGGATCTCGGTCTGGGTGTAGCGGCCGAGCTCGCGCTTGGCGACCTGGCGGCGGTGGACCTCGTCGGGGCCGTCGGCGAGGCGCAGGGTGCGGATGCCGGCGTACATCGAGGCGAGCGGGAAGTCGTCGCTGACGCCGCCGCCGCCGTGGGCCTGGATCGCCCGGTCGATGACCTTGAGCGCCATGTTCGGCACGACCACCTTGATGGCCGAGATCTCGATGGCCGCACCCTTGTTGCCCACGGTGTCCATCAGGTACGCCGCCTTCAGCGTGAGGAGGCGGGCCTGCTCGATCTCCATGCGGGAGTCGGCGATCCACTCGCGGATCACGCCCTGCTCGCTGAGCGGACGGCCGAAGGCCACCCGGTCGGTGACCCGCTGGCACATCAGCTCGAGGGCCCGCTCGGCGGCGCCGATGCAGCGCATGCAGTGGTGGATGCGACCGGGGCCGAGGCGGGCCTGGGCGAGGGCGAAGCCGCTGCCCTCGGTGCCGAGGAGGTTGCTCACGGGGACGCGGACGTCGGTGAACTGGATCTCGCAGTGGCCCTCTTGGTCCTGGTAGCCGAACACCGGCAGGGCCCGGACGATCTCGACGCCCGGCGTGTCGCGGGGGACGAGGATCATCGACTGCTGGACGTGGCGGGCGGCCTCCGGGTCGGTCTTGCCCATGAGGATGAAGAGCTTGCAGCGCTCGTCGGCGGCGCCCGAGATCCACCACTTGCGGCCGTTGATCACGTACTCGTCGCCGTCGCGCTCGATGCGGCACGAGATGTTGGTGGCGTCGGAGCTGGCGACGGCCGGCTCGGTCATGGCGAAGGCGCTGCGGATCTGCCCCTCGAGCAGCGGGTACAGCCACTCCTCCTGCTGCTCGGGCGTGCCGAACATCGTGAGCAGCTCCATGTTCCCGGTGTCGGGCGCCGAGCAGTTGCAGGCCTGCGAGGCGATGTGGCTGCGGCCCATGATCTCGGCGAGCGGGGCGTAGTCCGAGTTGGACAGGCCGTCGGTCCACTGCGTCTTGTGCGGCAGGAAGAGGTTCCACAGCCCCCGCTTGCGGGCCTCCTGCTTGAGCTCCTCCATCACCGGCGGATGGGTGTGCGGGTCGCCCGAGTCGACGATCTGCTGGTGGTACACGGACTCGGCCGGGTACACGTGCGAATCCATGAAGTCGAGCAGTTCGGTGCGGAGCGCCTCGGCCTTGGGGGAGTAGGAGAAGTCCATGCGCCGGACCGTACCCGCCTCGTTCTGCGGCCGCGGCCGGGTCCCGGTCCGGGTCGCTACGGTGCGGCGATGGCGGTGATCGAGACGGCCGAGGCGGAGCTGCAGGCGGACTTCTTCCAGGTCTACGTGAACGGGTCGGACGACTGGGACGACACCGGGGTCGACGGGCTCGGGTACGAGTGGCGCCTCTGGTCGAGGGGCTCGTTCGCGTACGTGGGGACCGGAGGCCAGCACCCGCTGGTCCGCGTCGCCGTGGAGGTGCACGACGCCCATCCCGGGGATCCGGGCCCCGAGTGGGACCACGTCGCCAGCACGTCGGTCGACTGCACGGGCACGCTCGGCTTCTTCCACTGGGACGTCGACCTCGCCGCGCCCCCGCCGGCGTCGGTCCAGCTGGAGCCGGGCAGCTGGCGGATGCGGGTCCACTGGGCCGACCCCGTCGCAGCGGACGGCGGCGATCCCGAGTCGCTCCTCATCCAGGTCTGGCGCGCGCCGTGGAGCGAGACGACCCTCGACCGGTGCTTCGGGCCGTGGCTCGTCCCGGCGCCGACCGACGTCTCGCCCGACGGCCGGCGCCAGGTCGAGGTGGGCGATCAGATCCAGCTCCGCTGCGCTCACCTGGAACCGGTCGGTTCGTTCGAACCGCCGGCGCCCACGGCGGAGACCGGCTGGCGACGGGCGTACCCGCCGATGCCGGGAGGCGGCGCCTCGAGCCGCTGCCACGACCTCAAGCGCGACCAGGACGAGGGCTCGTGGTGGGTCTCCGGGGTCGACGTCCGGGAGACGGTCCGGGAGGTGAGCCCGGACGAGGCGGCGGCGCTCCGGGCCGACCCGCACTTCGTGCCGATCCCCGCCGACCACCTCGCGGCGTGGCGGGAGCACCGGGCGCGTCAGCGGGAGCGGTAGGCGACGGGCGTGGGTCGGTCCGCCCGGGCGACGCCGCCGATCTGGCGGGTGAGCGGGTGGGGATCGCTGAAGCCGGGTGCGAGGTCGTAGGCGTCGAGCAGGGCGTGGACCGCGGTGCGGATCGCCGAGATGCTGAAGCGCTGCGCCGGGCACGTGTGGCTGCCGTGGCCGAACGTGCTGACCAGCTCCTTGGCGGGCAGCTGGCTCGCGACGGCGGGGGCGAGCCTGCGGCCCTCGTAGTGGTCGGGGTCGAACCGGTCGAGGTCGGGCGAGGCGGTCGGGTTGGTGACGGACAGCATCGTCGTGATGAGCGTGCCGGGCTCGAGCCGGTGGGTGCCGTCGTCGGCCTCGAAGTCGATCGGCCGCAGGACCTGGCGCAGGGTGATGGACCGCTGGGCGATGCGGATCGACTCGTAGGCGACGCGGGTGAGCAGGGCGTCGTCGCCGGCTCGGACGGCCTCGAGGTCGGCGGGCCGGGCGAGCAGGTTGGCCATCGTCCAGGCCAGGGCGGCGAACAGGTTCGACTGCGACCCGAGGTGCAGGACGATCACGTCGCGGGCCGCCAACTGATCGCGGCGGGCGCGGTCCTCGATGTCGGCGAAGGACTCGTCGATCTGGTCGAGGAAGTCGCCGGGCCGCTGGCCGGGGCTGCCCCGCCGGGCCGAGAGGATGTCGCCGATCAGGCCCTCGACCTCGGCCATCGCCTTGCGCTCGCGCCGCTTCTTCGTGGCGAGGGTGAACGCGGTGCGGAGCGGGTGGACGAACGACTCGGAGGTGTCGAGCCGGTCGAGGGCGGCGATCAGCGGTTCGATGTACGGGGGCGACACCGCCTCGTGGCCGGCCCACGACGCCAGGCCGAGCCGGTGGCCGATGCGCCGGCACTCGGCGAAGAGGTCGAACGAGCCGTGCGTGCCGAGCGCCTCGATCTCGGCGGCCATGGCCTCGTCGAGGTTCCGGAGGTACCCCTCGACCTGCTGGTTGCCGAACAGCTTGTGGGGCGGGTTGCGGATCTCCGAGAACAGCTCCTCGGGGACCTTGGTCTTGACCATCGTGTAGGTGGCCAAGCCGAACGAGGCGTCCCGCTCGGCCACGGCGTAGAGCGACGCCACGCCCACCGGCCCGAACACGCAGAAGAAGCGGTGGCCGAGCGCCTCGACCTCGAAGCTGTCGCCGTGCGCCGCCCGCTGCCGGGTGAACCACCCGGTCGGGCTCCACAGCATCCCCGTGGCCGCGCCGACCCACGGGATCCGCCCGCGCACCACGTGGGTCATGAGCGCGGCTCCCGAGGCATCGTGCGGCCGTGCCTCAGGCCGTGATGCCGAAGTCGATGGGGATGACGGTGCCGGTGATGGCGCTGGCTTCGTCGCTGCTCAGGAAGGCGATCAGCGCGGCGGGCTCGGTGGCCTGCATCATCTTGTAGCCGGGGGCGGCGGTCTTCTTGATGAGGTCGAAGTCGATGCCCTCGGGGAACGTCACCGCGCTCGTCATGTTGGTCTCGACGCCGCCGGGGGCGACGGCGTTCGAGCGGATGCCCAGCTTCTGGTACTCCCACGCGATCGCCCGGCTGAGCATGGCGACGCCGCCCTTCGACGCCGCGTACCCGGGCATGTAGGCCTGGCCGAACACGCCGGCCGACGAGGCCACGGTGGTGATGGCGCCGCCGCCGTTGGCGAGCATCGACGGGATCACGGCGCGGGCCATGAGGAACGGGCCCTTGAGGTTGACGGCGATCTGCAGGTCGAAGTCCTCGACGCTCGACTCGTGGGTGATGCCGAAGCGCAGGACGCCGGCGACGTTGGCGAGGATGCGGGTCGGGCCGAAGTCGCCCTCGACCAGCTTCACCGCGGCGTCGACGCTCGCCGGATCGCTCACGTCGACCGTGGTGGCGACCGCCTGGCCGCCGGCGTCGAGGATCTCCGCTGCGGTCTCGTGGACCGACTCGGCCATGTCGAGGCAGCCGACGGCGGCACCGTCCGCGGCGAGGCGCAGGGCGGTGGCCTTGCCGATGCCGGAGGCGGCCCCGGTCACGATTGCGGTGCGGCCGTCGAAGCGAGAAGCAGTCGTCATGGCCGGGACCCTACGACGAAAACGAGAACACGTTCTCGTCCGCTCCTGAACCGAGGGCGGTCGGAACTTGTCGTCGTTCGACACCTCATGGGTGCTGTTCGACGACAAGAAGCGCGCCCGGCCGGAACTTGTCGTCGTTCGACAGCCCATGGGTGCTGTTCGACGACAAGAACGGACCGCAGCCGGTCGGGGTGGGCGTGGGACGATCGGGGGATGGCCGACGACGACCTTCCCGTGTCCCGAGGGGTGCGCATCCCCCGGCGGGAGCTGGTGGTGTCGTTCTCCGCGTCCGGGGGGCCGGGCGGGCAGCACGCCAACAAGACGGCGACGCGCGTCGAGCTGACCTACGACGTCGAGCACTCCACCGCCCTGCTGCCGGTCCAGCGCGAGCGGGTGATGGGCAAGCTCGGGCCGATCGTGCGGATCGTCGTCGACGACGAGCGCAGCCAGCTGCGCAACCGGGCGATCGCCGAGGAGCGGCTCGTCGCCCGGCTCAGCCAGGCCCTCCACGTGGAGGCGCCGAGGCGCAAGACCAAGCCGTCGAAGGGCGCGAAGGAGCGGCGGCTCCAAGGCAAGAAGCAGCGGTCGGAGACCAAGGCCAACCGCCGCCCGCCCCGCTACGACGCCTAGGACCCACCTAGGGACGGGGGCGGCGCTGCCGTTGCTCAGCCACGAGCGGTCGGATCGTGCGCCGGGGACCGGTGGCGGTCTGGGCTCAGATCGCGGGTGCGCGCTCGGCCGGGATGCGGTTCGTCCAGGCCAGTCGGCTGAGGACGATGACGGCGGCGGCGAGCAGGGCGACGAAGTAGCCGATGAGGGCGGCGTCGCTCACCGCCCACCCGTAGGCGCCCCAGGTGGCGGCGTCGACCACGGCGACCCACCAGGTGGCGGGGGCGATGCCCGACAGGTCGTGCTCGCGCAGCACCCGCCGGACCTGCGGGCCGGTCGTGACGAGGACGGTCCCGGCGAGGGCGACGCCGAGGACGCCGAGCGCGGCGGCGACGAGCAGCGCGCCGACGAACGCGCCGACGGCGGCGAGGTCCCGGCGGGCGACCTGGCGCCGGAGCAGCACGGCCTGCCACGTGCACGGGATGAGGGCGAGCACCGAGACGCCCCACACCACCGGCAGGCCCTGGATGGCGCCGTAGGCGATCCACGCCAGCGCGGACACGCAGGCGTTGAGCGCCGCAGCCGACGAGACCCCGGCGGCGACGCCCGAGCGCGCCAGGCGGATGGGCTGCGGGAGCAACCGGATCAGGAACACCACGGAAGCGGTGATCGCGAGGAGGTCGACGACGGGCACGGCGGGCGAAGCTAGAGCCCGCCTCGACCCGGCTCCCAAGCAGGTCAGGAGGTCTTCTGTCACCGTTCGTCCGCCCGTCACCCGCCCGACGGCGGGGGTTCGCTCGGGGCCCTCGAACGACCCTGTTCACGCTTCGGGCCGATCGGCGCCCTGGAGGGTGGTGCAGGATGCGGCGGTGGTGACCGGGACGGTGGATGCGGGCGGGTCGTCGCCGTCGTGGCGAGACACCGTGCACGCCACCTACCTGGAGGTGCGGGGTCCGCTCTGGCGGGCGCTGCTCGCCTGGTCGGGCTCGACCGATGTGGCCGATGAGGCCGTGGCCGAGTCGTTTGCCCAGCTGCTCCGGCGGGGCGACGAGGTGCGGGACCCGGCGGCGTGGGTGTGGCGAGCGGCGTTCCGGCTGGCGGCGGGCGACCTGCAGCGTCGCCGTCGACGAGCATCCGCCGGCGGTCCCGACCAGGTCGACCACCTGCCCAAGTCCCCCGACCGCCTTCCTGATGAGGCGATCGACCTGGTCCGGGCCCTCGCCCACCTCTCGGACCAGCAGCGCCGGTGCCTCGTGTTGGTCGACGGGGCCGGCCACACCGCCGTGTCGGCAGCGGCGGTGCTCGACACGTCGCCCGCCACGGTCCGGGTCCAGCTCATGCGGGCCCGCCGACGCCTGCGCGCCCTGCTCGACGACGAGGTGACCCCATGACCGACGACCGCCTGCGCACCCTCGATGCCCTCGACCCGCCCAATCAGTGGGCCGACATCCTCGCCCGCGCCGCCGCCCCCGCCGAGGCCGACGTCGTGGACCTGGCGGGACCGCCGGCGACGTCCGGCCCAGGTGATCGCCGTCGCCTGCTCGTGGCCGCCGCCGTGGTCCTGGTGGTCGTCGTCCTCGCCGGCGCCATCGCCCTACGGGGCCGGTCGGATCGCACCGATCGGGCCGACGGCGGTGACCCGAGCCAGCTGTGGGGCCGCAAGTGGCAGCTCGTGCAGGTCGACGTGGGTGGCGGCTCGATCACCACCGAGCTCGTCCAGCCCAACGGGGACCCGGTCACCCTCGACGCCCGGGAGCGAGGCACCCTCGTGCTCGGCAGCCCCTGCTCCCTGATCACCGTCGGCGACGGCGGCAGGGGCGGTGTCCGCGTCGTCGACGGACGCCTCGACGTCGATTGGGGCCAGGTGGGGGCGTGCCCCGACCCGCTGCAGGACCTGCTGCACTTCGACGGCGTCGGCGTCCACGCATCCGAGGACCGCCTCGTGCTGTCCCGTCCGGGGGTCCGGTACGAGTTCCGGCCGGTCGGATCCCTGCCGCCGGAGACCGACATCGTCGGGCGACGCTGGATGGCCACGGAGCTCACGGCCAACGGCGAGACGGTCGCCATGCCCGACGGCGAGGGAACCGTGGTCGACCTCCGCACAGAGGGCGAGGTCGCCGTCGAGGGCTGCGGTCCGGCCACCCGCGACGGCACCGTTGAGGACGGCCGGTTCGTGATGACGCCGGGTCGGTGGCAGGAGCGGATGCTCGACTGCGCTTGGGTGCCGGCGGTGGAGCACGCCGCGGCGATCCAGGAGATCATCGGCGACGGCGCCACGCTGCAGCGCTCCGGACCGAAGCTGGTGGTGCGGTCCGGCCGGGGCTCGTTCGAGGCCGTGACCGACACGTCGTCGTCGCCGTGGGGGCTCTTCGACGACTGGCTGATCCCGTCGACGGCGCGCTGGTCGATCGTCGGTGCTACCGACGGCGGCGTCCCGCGCCCGCTGGATGGCGACCCCCACCTCGACGTCGTGGTCGATCACGAGTCGCAGATGGAGCGCGCCATCCGCGTGTCGGGGTGCGGATCGTTCGGCGGGGAGATCGCCGACCTGGACGAGGAGGCGCACACGATCCGCTACGTCCCGTTCCAGGGCGGCGTCGGCATGGGCTGCGACGGCGACGAGGCCGACCAGCAGGCGTTCATCACCCGCGTGCTGGCGCCGAACGCCGATGCCCACAAGGGGGTGGGCAGGCCGAAGGTCGACGTGGTGGGCGACCGGGCCCGCATCACCGGCGAGGACGGCGACACCCTGGTGCTCGTCCGCCGGGACTGACCGGCGACCGGCGCCGCCCTACGACAGGAGGTCCGGGCGGTGCTCTCGGATGGCGTCGGCGAGCTTGCCCTGGGGCCACCTGGGGGCGAACTCGTCGATGGGGATGATGCGGTCCCAGCCCCGCTGCTGCACCTGGGCCCGGGTGGCGGCGGTGTGCGCCCAGCGCAGGCCGCCCTTCTTCAAGACGATGGCCTGGGTCTTGCCCGACGGGAGCGTGGCCTCGCCGATCCGGTCGAGGTCCGCCCAGGAGGTGCGCAGGACGAAGGTCCCCGCCTCGTACTGGAGGCCGTTGCCGTCGACCTTCAGCGAGACGGTGCGCTGCTGGCCGACGCCGAAGAGCAGGCCCACCGTCCACACCACGATGAAGATGAGGGCGACCTGCCAGTTCACGAGCGCCAGGAGGATGCCGGCGATCGGCAGCGAGGCGAGGAAGATCATCACGCCGAGGCGCACGAGCCGGTCGCGCTGGGACCGCGTGGAGGGCGTGAGGACCGTCGACACGCCGTCTGGCCTAGCTCCCGGCGCCTGCCGCGGCCAACCTCGCGGACCCCGGAACCGGGGCGCCGCTCACCCGTTGGTGTTGACAGCGGGCCATCACATGGCTTTCTCTACTGCGCGTGCCCAAGCCACTCGTGATCGTCGAGAGCCCTGCCAAAGCCCGCACCATCGCGGGCTTCCTGGGCAACGACTTCAACGTCGAGTCCTCCGTCGGGCACATCCGCGACCTGCCGTCCAGCGGCCTCAACATCGACGTCGAGCACCACTTCGAGCCCACCTACGAGGTGCACGCCTCCAAGAAGGACGTCATCCGCCGGTTGAAGGCGCTGCTGAAGGAGGCCGACGAGCTCTATCTCGCAACCGATGAGGATCGCGAAGGAGAGGCCATCAGCTGGCACCTGCTCGAGGTGCTGAAGCCGAAGGTCCCGGTGAAGCGGATGGTGTTCCACGAGATCACCCCGTCGGCCATCGAGCACGCCGTGGAGAACTGGCGCGAGATCGACGAGGGCCTCGTCGACGCCCAGGAGACCCGGCGCATCGTCGACCGGCTCTTCGGCTACCCGGTGTCCGAGGTGCTGTGGCGCAAGGTGAACCGGGGCCTGTCCGCCGGTCGCGTGCAGTCGCCGGCCGTGCGCCTGGTGGTCGAGCGGGAGCGGGAGCGCATCGCGTTCCGCACGGCCGACTACTGGGACATCGACGCCGCCTTCCCGACCACGCCGGACTTCAAGGGCACGCTCGTCGAGGTCGGCGGCACCCGGGTCGCCACCGGCAAGGACTTCGACGACAACGGCCAGCTCACCCGCGACGCGGTCGTGCTCGACGAGCCGGCCGCCCGTGGCCTGGCCAGCGCCCTCGAGTCGTCGACGTTCACGGTCCGCTCGGTCGAGGACAAGCCGTTCACGTCCAAGCCCAAGCCGCCGTTCATGACGTCGACCCTCCAGCAGGAGGGCGGCCGCAAGCTCCGCATGACGTCGGCGCAGGTCATGCGGGTCGCCCAGGACCTGTACCAGAACGGGTACATCACCTACATGCGAACCGACAGCACCACGCTGTCGGAGACGGCCCTGACCGCGGCCCGCAACCAGGTCCGCTCGCTCTACGGCGACGACTACCTCCCGTCCGCGCCCCGCACCTACGACCGCAAGGTCAAGAACGCCCAGGAGGCCCACGAGGCCATCCGTCCCGCCGGCGAGGTGTTCCGCACCCCCGCCGAGGTCGCCGGCGAGCTGCGGGCCGACGCCCTGCGCCTCTACGAGCTGATCTGGATGCGCACCGTCGCCTCGCAGATGGTCGACGCCCGCGGCTTCGACAAGCGGGTCCGCATCGGCGCCACCGCATCCGACGGCCGAGACACCCTCTTCGCCGCCTCCGGCCGCACCATCACGTTCCCCGGCTACCAGCAGGCGTACGTCGAGGGCACCGACGACGGCGGCGCCGCCGAGGACCAGCAGGCCCGGCTGCCCGACCTCACCGAGGGCCTCGTGTTGCCGAGCCCGGCGCTCGAGCCCAACGGCCACTCGACCTCGCCGCCGGCCCGCTACACCGAGGCCACCCTGGTCAAGAAGCTCGAGGAGCTCGGCATCGGCCGGCCCTCCACCTACGCCTCGATCATGCAGACGATCGTCGACCGCGGCTACGTGTCGAAGAAGGGCACTGCGCTCGTCCCGACGTGGACCGCGTTCGCGGTGATCCAGCTGCTCGAGGAGCACTTCGCCGACGTCGTCGACTACGCCTTCACCGCCCGCATGGAGGACGAGCTCGACCAGATCGCCGCCGGCCAGGTGCAGCGCGAGCCGTGGCTCAACCGCTTCTGGTTCGGCGATGAAGCCGGCGAGCAGACCGCCGAGCTGGCCGACGTCTCGCCTGGTTCGCCCGGGCTCGCCGCCCTGGTGGAGCGGGGCAAGAGCGAGGCCATCGACCCGGCCGAGATCAACGTCGTCCGCCGGTTCATCACCGAGGACGGCGAGGAGATCGTCGTCAAGCCCGGGCGCTACGGCCCGTACCTCAAGCGAGGCGAGGACACGGCGTCGATCCCCGACGACCTCACGCCCGACGAGCTCACCCTCGACAAGGCCATCGAGCTGCTCGAGGCGCCCAGCGGCGACCGCGTGCTCGGCCAGGATCCCGAGACCGGCAAGGACATCTACGTGAAGGCGGGCCGGTTCGGCCCGTACGTCCAGGTCGGCGAGATGCCCGAGGGCAAGGGCAAGCTCAAGCCCGAGGACAAGCCCAAGACGGCGTCGCTGTTCAAGACGATGACCGTCGAGCGGCTCACGTTCGAGGAGGCGCTCCAGCTCCTCTCGCTGCCCCGCACGGTCGGCACCGACCCCGCCGACGGCGGCGTGATCAAGGCGCAGAACGGCCGCTACGGGCCGTACCTCACCAAGGACTTCACCGACCCGGAGACGGGTGCGGCCAAGAGCGAGACCCGGTCGCTGGAGACCGAGGAGCAGATCTTCGACGTCACGCTCGAGAAGGCGCTGTCGATCCTCGCCCAGCCCAAGCGGGGCCGGAACCAGACGGTGGCGGCGCCGCTGCGCGAGCTCGGCATCGACCCGATCTCCGAGAAGCAGATGGTGATCAAGGACGGCCGCTTCGGCCTCTACGTCACCGATGGTGAGGTCAACGCCTCGCTCCAGAAGGCCGACCAGCTCGAGACCATCTCCGACGAGCGGGCCTCCGAGCTGCTCCAGGCCCGCCGCGACCGGATCGCCGAGGGCGGCGGCAAGAAGGTGGCGAAGAAGAAGGCGCCCGCCAAGAAGAAGGCGGCCAAGAAGAAGGCCCCGGCGAAGAAGAAGGCGGCCGCCAAGAAGGCCCCCGCGAAGAAGGCGGCAGCGAAGAAGGCGGCCCCGTCCGCCCCGTCGTCCGAAGCCCCCGACGACGACGCCCCCTTCTGACGCTCACCCGCGCCGCGGCCGCGGCTGCGTGCGTTGGTGGGTCGTGAGGACGTGCGAGCGCACGCGGGTGGCGGTGGGGTGGTGGGCGCGTGTGGGGTTCGGTAGGCGGGTGCCTGCGTTGGTGGGTCGTGAGGACGTGCGAGCGCACGCGGGCCGCATGGGTAGGGTCGGGCGGGCATGGGCCGGTTCGTGGTGTTCGAAGGTGGCGAGGGGTCGGGGAAGTCCACCCAGGCGCGCCTGCTGGCGGAGCGGTGGGGCGCGGTGCGCACGTTCGAGCCCGGTGGGACCGACGTCGGGCAGCGGCTGCGGGAGATCCTGCTCAGCCCCGAGACCGGCGACCTGGACCCCCGGGCCGAGGCGCTGCTGATGGCCGCCGACCGGGCCCACCACGTGTCGACGAAGATCCGGCCGGCCCTCAACCGGGGCAAGGACGTCGTGTGCGACCGGTTCGTCGGGTCGTCGCTCGCCTATCAGGGCTACGCCCGTGACCTGGGCATCGATGCCGTGCAGGCGCTGTCGACCTTCGCCACCGACGGTCTTGTGCCCGACCTGGTGCTGCTGCTCGTGGTGCCGCCCGAGGTCGCCGGTGCTCGCCTGGCCGAGGCGGGCAAGCCCGACCGGCTGGAGGCCGCGGGCGACGAGTTCCACCGCAAGGTGGCCGAGG
>DATMGQ010000123.1:0-5581 GCA_035555395.1 Acidimicrobiales bacterium | reverse complement strand
GTTGGCTCGAAGCAGTGCGCCTCGCTCGGTCGTGAACAGGTAGGCGTTCGGTCCTCTGCCGCAGTAGTCCGCCAGGTGCAACCGCAGGGCGGCGACCACCTCGCCGTGAAGATGAACAGTGCGCCTGCCTGCGTCGGTCTTGGGGACGCCGACGGTCGGCTCTCCCCTCTCGCCCCTCACGATCTGTTGCTCAATACGCACGGTTCCTGCCTGGACGTCGATGTGCCGACGCTGCAACCCCGCTGCCTCGCCCCAGCGAAGACCGCCGAAGCCTGCAAGGAGAACCATCGCCTGGAACTCGGCGGGCACGGCAGCCGCCAGGGCTCGCACCTCCTCAGCGTCGGGCGGTTCCTCGTAGCTGAGCCGGTAGTCCGGCTCGGCGCTCGCACCCTTGATGCGACAAGGGTTCGTCGCCATGTAGCCGTCGTCCACCGCATCGGCGCAGATCCGCTTCAACAGCTTGTACGTCTTGGCGCACGTCGCCCGGCTGAGAGCCGGCGAGTCCTTCTTGCCGTGGCGCTTGGTCGTGCGCAGCGTGTCGTACCAGTCCCGCACCGCCTCGCTGTCCAGGTGCCGGAACTCGACGCTGCCGAGCGTGGGCTTGATGTGGACCCGGTAGTAGGTGGCATACGTCTGCGCCGTAGTGCCTCGGATGTCGAGCGCCACCCGCTTCGTCCACTTGGTCACGTAGGCGTCGAGCGTGGTG
Source organism: Acidimicrobiales bacterium (assembly GCA_035555395.1). GTDB lineage: Bacteria > Actinomycetota > Acidimicrobiia > Acidimicrobiales > Iamiaceae > Aquihabitans. The sequence goes on along the minus strand of DATMGQ010000123.1, from coordinate 4,875 downwards.
GCGTCCTTCAGGACCGGTGCGCCCGAGTGCATGGCGTTCAGTTCGTCCCGTAGCCAGTTCTCGGCGTGGCCCTTCAGCTTGAAGGTCTTGGACGTGACCTTGCCGCTGGCGCTGCGGTAGCGAGCACGCCAGTTGCCGGTCGCCTTCACCTTCACGACCGATCCGTTGATGCTTCCCTGCTTCATGGTTCGTCGCTTTCGTCGCTGGGGCGTGGTGAGGGCGGGTCAGCATCCGCCGGGTTGGTGTCCGCCATCTCCGCTCGGATGGCCTGCGCCTGGCGCAGTTGGTCGGGCGTGAGCTCGTCGTCGGGGACGACCACGAACTGCGGGTCGTTGTCGGGGCCGAGGCTCATGCCGCACCTGCCTTGGCTGCGGCGGCTTCCTCATCCAGGGCGATGGACCGCACCACCGACCGCACGGTGGATGCGTACCAACGTGCGCCGCCGTGGGCGGTTGGAACGCCAGCGGTGTTCAGGGCGTCGGCGCAGCGCTGCCAGGTGGCACCGGCTGCCCGCCATCGCACGATGGCTGCCCTTGTGGCGGGCGGGATGGCTACGGGCCTGCCTAGCCGCACGCCTCGGTTCTTGAGCGCTGCCAGGGCGTCACGGGTTCGCTGGCGGATCAGCTCCCGCTCGTAGGCAGCGAACGACGCCATGACGTTCGCCATCAACTGGCCTTGTGGCGTCGAGGTATCCACGCCGAGGTCCAGGGCGATCAGTTCCCACTTCTCGGACTGGGCCTGCGCCATCAAGCCGGCGAAGTCCAACAACGACCGGGACAGGCGGTCCAGCTTCGCCACGACCAGGGCGTCAACCTCGTGCGCTCGCAGGTCGGCCAGTGCTTGCGTGATGCCTGGTCGGTCCAACGTGGCAGCGGTGTAGCCGTCGTCGCAGACCCATCGGACGTTCCACCCTCGGCGGGCAGCCTCGCTGCTGATGCGTTCTTGCTGGGCTTCCAGCCCGAGCCCTGACCGTGCTTGCTCGTCGGTGCTGACCCGTAGGTACCCGATCACGTCCATGTGCGCTCCTTCGTGTTGGAGCGGCGCAAGGTACGGACCTGCAACAGAGAAGTTCAGCGGGATGGGTTGGTGTCGTGTCTCAGCCATCCTCAACCCCGGTGGTCTCGATGGGCAGGTCCACCACCGAACCGACGAGAAGCTGCTCCCACGGCTCGGGAGCCAACTTCACCTCGACCCGCTCGGTGGCCTTGCCCAACACCCGATCCATGATCAGTTCGGCGGCCCGCAGGCGGTCCCGGTTGGAGGCCTCGGAATCCCGCACGACGTCACCGAGCACCTGCACGGCGGCAACGAGGTCCTCCCGCATGAGCTCGTATGCCTGGCCCATGCGCCGCCGGGTCAGTTCGTGATGGACAGCGGTCGGAACGACCTTGGGCTTGCGCCCGGTCCATCGCCCGTTCTTCCCCTTCTTCTGGCCTCGGACCAACTCCTCCTCGGACCACAACGTCAGGTCCTCCTCGCCGCTGAGGATCGCTGCGTTGGTCTTGCCGAGAGAGATGGACGTTCCACTTCCGGTCATGGGTGCCTGCCTTTGTGCTGTAGTCGCTGGGGGTAGGCAGCCAGGGTGCAGAGCGGCGGGCAGATGCGCCATCCCCCAGGGGAATACACCGCCTCGCTCTCGCTTCTGAGCTTGATGAGACACCGACAGTGGCCCCACCCCGTCCCCGGCCCGGTTAGCACCGGGGCCAGGGGCGGACGGGGTGCGCCACCACCACGTCCCGGACGGGGACAGACGGGGACGGACGGGGTGGCCGTTTCGGTGCCCTACCTGGGGATTTGGGTTAGACGGGGTGGGTACCCGCTGAGCGCACCACGTCCCCGTCTGGCACCCCGTCCCAGGGGCACCACCCCGTCCATCTGCGGCGCTCACCTGTCGGCGCCTTCGTAGAACTTCAGGTGGCTGAACAACCTGGCGTTCCTGCTGCCTGCTCGCTCCTCGGCGCAGCCGATCTTGACGAGATGGTCGGCAGCGGCACGAACCGCAGCCGCATTGCCGCCAGCCGCCTTCACCAGTCCCGTCTGCGAGACCGGGGCCTTCTCAGCAATGAGGTCGCTCACCTTTGTGAGTAGCTCCGGCGACAACCTGACCGCTGAGTCTCCACCCGCCGCAGGCACGACTTCCGCCCGCAGTGCGCCGCCTTCCGAGACCAACCGGAAGGTGCCGATGTGCTTGCCGCTACCGGCAACGGCCCTCACGTGTCCTGGCCGGTCCTTGGCGACTTCCAACCGGCTTGTTCCGGTCCGCCCTCGTCCGTAGGGCTGCTCCACCTTCGCCGTGTAGACCGCCCCGTCGATCCCGGCGAGCTTGTGCTGAGCTCCGATGGCGAAGCGGTTGCCGCTCTCGTTCGCCTTGGTCACGTGGTCGAGTACCAGCACGGTCGCCCCGGTCCGTTGGAGCGGTCGCAGCAGCAGGGCGATGAAGCGGGCAGCGTCGTCGTTGTCCTTGATGGAGAAGCCGTGCAGCACCATCGCCTCGGTAACCCCATCCACCACGGCCAGCGAAGCCCCGACATCGACCAGGGCAGCCACCAACGTCTCGCTCAGCGAGTCCGTTAGCGGGTCATCGGGCCGGATGTAGTGGAAGCAGACCTCCACCACGTCCACCGGCACCCCGAGGTCCACCAAGCGACCGACCACGGAAGCCGGCGAGTCCTCAAAGTCAATGAAGAAGACCTGCTCCCCTTCCAACATCACCTCGGCGCAGATGGAGAGCGCCATCCACGTCTTGCCCGACTCGGACTCGGCGTTGATGGCGTGGATCTTCCCGGGGTACAGCAGTGCCACCCCATCGGTCCGCCTCCACATCGTGGGCACGTCCTCGGGTGCTTCGCCCCGAAGGATCGGCCCAATGTCCACCGGATCCCACGACGACGGCGGAGCCGGAGGCTTGTGCTCGGGGTCAGGCCACCCATCCCAGATCAAGACCTCACCCATGACGACCACCGCCCTGACCCGCCCCAGCGATGGGAGTGGCGTTGATGCGCACACGAAGGTCATCCACCGTGCGGCCACTGGCGAACCAGTCCGAGACGTCGCCGTGTTCCTCCAAGCCGAGGTTCACCACCCGAACGGACTTGGTCGATGCGGCGACTACCGATGCCGCTGCTTTGGCGGCACCTTCTCGTCCTCGGTCGTCGCAGTCGTAGAGGAACACAACGGGCCGACCAGCCAGCGCCGCCGACCACTCAGGCAGCCACGTATCCGCCCCATGCGTGCCGCTGAAGGCGGTCAGACCGTTGCTACGGGCCACCAAGGCATCCCACTCGCCTTCGGTCACGTACACCCTGCGGGCACCGCTGGGAGGGAGGTACGGGTAGAGGCGAGCGGGCTTGCCGTAACCGTTCGTGTTGATCATCTTCCTGTGGCCCTCAGGCGAGTTCGGGTCGTAGCGCCGCACGTTGACGAGGCGACCGCCCTCACCCCAGACCGGGAGCGTGTAGCGCCCATCGGCCTCGTCCCAGCCGAGCCGGAACTGATGGGCGATCTTCGGAGCGACGCCCCGAACCTCAGTCACGTACTGCCAGCGTTCTTCGTCGGCTTGGAGCGCCGACCTCCACTCGTCCAACTGCTGCGCCGAGGGAAGTGGGGCGACGTGCTTCGGTCGTTGCTGAGCGAAGTCCTCCTTGCCCCGGTGGAAGATGATCTGGGCATGGGCGCTCAGCCCGAGAGCCGCAAGCACCGCTTCGCCATTCGCACCGCAGGAGACGCACCGGAACTGGACGGCGAGCCTGCCGAAGCAGTTGTTGGTGACGTCGATGCACAGGTTCGGTGTCGTGTAGTCGTCATGCACCGGGCACAGGGCGACCCAACTTCCACGTCGCCGCTGCTCTCGCACCCCTTCCAGAGCGGCGAGGGCGACGAGCACGCCAGGCGTTGCCGGGTCACCGAGCAGGTCCGTAACGTTGGCCGCAGTACGTGCCGCTTGGTCGCTGCGCTGCTTTGAGGGGACCCGGTCCACAGCCGGGTCCCTTCTGCTTGATGGACTCATCGCCCACCGCCAACAACGCACGAGGTGACGTAGTCGTCCAGGTCGCTCCACCGGTAGTACGCCTTCCGGCGAACGATCGAGTAGCGGATGGTGTTGGTGTCTCGCAGTCGCTTCAGGTGGCGAAGCGACAGGGCGGGGAACTCCTTGACGGCCTGCTCGCTGTCGAGCAGATCGTGGGAACGGTAAGGGGAATCAGACGGCTGCATGGGACCTCCTCATTGGCAGCCAACGAATCGCCGGGCCTGCATGAAGCGGCTCAGCGAGTGGACTGATTGAGGAAGGGTGTCCCCTTCACTCCGGCACCCTGCCTCGGGTCGGGAGTGCTGTCTGGCGGCCTTGGCCGCTACAGCGCCGTAGTGCCGAGCACGGTACCGAGCAGTGCGTGGTGCCGCAAGCGGCCACCACCGGACAAGGGCGCTGCGCCTTTAGCTGGCGTGTCCTGTGCGTGTCCTGGCCGACAGTCGACCCCGCAGAAATCGGGCCTGACCTGGCCGAATGCCGGTTCCCGGTTTGCCTTGTAAGGGCAGCGCTCTAGCCAACTGAGCTATGCGCCCGGAACGTCGAGACGCTACTTGCCGGTGCTGCTTCGGCTCCACGGGGTAGCCGGGCTTCGCAACCGGGCTGGGCCCGTGGGTCAGGTGGGGAGCGGGCGGCGGCGGGTGACGACCATCATGCCGACGTCGGCGGTGGCGATGAGGTGGCCGCCCGCGTCGTGGACCTTGCAGTCGATGACGATCATCTGGCGGCCGTCGCGGACGACCTCGGCACTGGCGGTGACGGTGTCGGTCCGGGGCTGGCCGAGGTAGCGGATGTGGATGTCGGCGGTGACGAGCGACTCGGTCTCGAGGTCGACGGTGCGGTTGCGGACC
>DATMGQ010000122.1:0-7456 GCA_035555395.1 Acidimicrobiales bacterium | reverse complement strand
GGGACCACGAGCGTGGCGTCGCCCTCGGCGGGGAGGACGAGCATCGTGAGCCGCTCCAGCGGCATGGCCTCGTAGCCGGTGAGCCACGGCAGGTCCGGCCCGACGGAGAGGAGCAGGACGTCGGTCCCCTGCTCCGCCATGGCGGCACGGACCCGGGAGAAGCGCTCGGCAGACATGGCGGTCAGGCTACGGCCGCAGCGGCCTAGGGCAGACCGGCGTGGGGCACGTCGACCGTGGTGGTGAACAGGACCGCCTCGTTCGCCGCCACCCGGTTGTGCTCGAAGAAGTCCGGGGCCGAGCAGAGCAGCAGGGTCCGGCCGTCGTCGCCGCCGAGCTGGCAGGCGTACACGCCCAAGCCCCCGGGGACGGTGATCTCGTCGACGATCTCGCCGCCCGGCGCGACCCGCACGCAGCGGTTCCCCAGGGCGTCGGCGGACCAGATGTGGCCCTCGGCGTCGAGCGTGCACCCGTCGGGCGACACCTTGAGCTGGCCGAGCGTCTCCCCGAAGTCGGTGGCGTCGGGCAGGGCACCGAACTCGGCCCACGCCCGCCGGTTCGTCAGGCTGCCGTCGGCGCCGAGGTCGAACGCGGTGTAGCGGTTCCCCATCGTCTCGCCGACGATCAGCGTGGACCCGTCGGGCGTGATGACCGTCCCGTTCGGGAAGTACAGGTCCTCCGCCGCGACGGCGGTGGTGCCGTCGGGATCGACCCGGATCAGCGGCGCCGTCGCCGGCTGGCCGCCACCCATGAGGTCGAACCCGAAGTTGCCGACGAAGGTGTGCCCGTTGGCGTCGGTGACGAGGTCGTTGAGGTGGCCGCCGACCATCCCGTCGAGGTCGGCCAGCACCGAGAGCTCGCCGTCGACGAAGCGCAGCACCTTGTGGTCCTTCATCGAGCTGATGACCAGCGAGCCGTCGGGCAGCCAACCGAGCCCGGACGGCTGGGCCTCGACCTCGACGACCACCGTCTCGCTGCCATCGGTCCCGATGCGGGACACCGTGCGGCGGTAGAAGTCCGACACCCACCAGGTGCCGTCGCGCCAGCGCGGCCCCTCGAAGAACCTCCCACCCTCGAACAGTGCGGTCACATCCCGTTCAGCCATGCGGCTGACCGTACGCCGCTCAGTCGGCGAGCGCTGGGAGACCGTCGATCGAGGTCTGGTTCTTCTCGAGCCAGTAGTCGGCGAGGCCGTCGGGGCCCTTGCGCTCGGCCCAGTCGTCGAGCGTCGAGCGGGGTCCCACCAGCTCCATCATCGGGACGGAGTAGCCGCAGGAGGTGGTGACCTTGACGACGTCGAGCGTCACCACCGAGCGGGTGCCCGGGTTCGGCGGGAGCCGCCCGGCCAGCTCGTCGAACCCGTCGTCACCGGGGAGGACCGCACGGCCGGTGCCGAACAGCCGCACGATGTTCGGCTTCGGGCCGAACGAGGCGAACATGATCGTGAGCCGGCCGTTCTCCCGGGTGTGGGCGATGGTCTCGGCGCCGCTCCCGGTGAAGTCGAGGTAGGCGACGGCGTTCGGCCCGAGCACCCGGAACGAGTCCCCGCCCTTGGGCGACACGTTCACGTGCCCGTCGGCGCGGAGCGGAGCCGACGCCACGAAGTAGATGGGCTGCTCCTCCATCCAGGCGACGAGGTGATCGGCGATGGCATCGAAGCTGCGGCCCATCGGCCAAGTCTGCCGTCAGCCGAGGGAGACGGGCACCACGGTTTCGACGTCGGCCGCATCCGCCGCCTGGCGGGCGTGGTAGCTGCTGCGGGTGAGCGGACCGGACTCGACGTGGTCGATGCCCATGGCCTCGCCGATGCGCTTGAGCTCGGCGAACTCCTCCGGCGTCACCCAGCGGGCCACCGGGAGGTGGTTGGTGGTGGGCCGCAGGTACTGGCCGATCGTGACGATGTCGACGCCGACGCCCCGCAGGTCGGCGAGCACGCCGACGAGCTCGTCGAACGTCTCGCCCATGCCCACGATGATGCTGCTCTTGGTGGTGAGCCCGGCGGCCTTGGCCCGGGCCAGCACCGACAGGCTCCGGGCGTACCCGGCCGACGGGCGGACGGCCCGCTGCAGCCGGGCGACGGACTCGATGTTGTGGTTCAGCACCTCGGGCCGGGCATCGAAGATCACGTCGAGGCTGGCCGGGTCGCCCTTGCAGTCGGAGATGAGGCACTCGACCTGCACGCCCGGCGTGCGGCGCCGGATGGCGGCGATGGTCTCGGCGAACTGGGATGCGCCGCCGTCGGCGAGGTCGTCGCGGGCGACGGTGGTGAGCACCGCGTAGCGCAGGCCCATCCGCTCGACGGCCTCGGCCACCCGCTCGGGTTCGCCGGGATCGGGTGCCTCGGGCTTGCGGGTGTCGACGAGGCAGAAGCCGCAGGCCCGGGTGCAGCGCTCGCCGTTGATCATGAAGGTGGCGGTGCCGTCGCTCCAGCACTCCGAGATGTTCGGGCAGCCGGCCTCCTCGCAGACGGTGACGAGGTCGAGCTCGCGCATGGTCCGCTTGATCTCGAGGTACTCGGGCCCGAACCTGGCCTTGGCCCGCATCCACTCCGGCTTCCGCTCGCCGATGGCGAGGCCCTGGGGCACGCCGGCCTCGGCGAGGCGGCCGAGCAGGCGCACGGACGTGCCCTCGCTCGCAGCCTGCTGGTCGACGCCGACGGGTTCGCGCCCTCGGGACGGTCCCGTCACCTTGCCGGCGAGCTCACCCGGTCCGGCGCCGAGGGAGAACGGGGCGAGGTCGCTGTCGCGGTGGCGCCAGACGACGTCGTGCCGGTCGTGGCCGCCGCTCCCCCACCGAGCCACAGCACGGGCGACGACGGCGTCGACGACCTCGGCCATCGAGGCGTCGATGCCCTCGGCCCGCAGCGACGTCACCGCCTTGTCGGGGATGCCGCACGGGACGATGTGGGTGAACATGCCCATGTCCGGGTCCACGTTGAGCCCGAACCCGTGGAGGCTCTTGCCCTTGTCGACCCGGATCCCGATGGCGCAGATCTTCCGGGGGTCATCGGTCCCGACACCCACCCACACGCCGGGGTAGCCGGGCAGCCGGTCCGCGGGGAGGCCGAGGTCGCCGAGCGAGTCGATGATCAGCTGCTCGACGGCGTGCACGTAGGCCTTGGTGTCGGGCTTGGTGCCGCCGTTCTTCCCGGGCAGGTGCAGGATCGGGTACCCGACGAGGTGGCCGGGCCCGTGGTAGGTGACGTCGCCGCCGCGGTCGCTCTGCACGAGCTCGGCACCGACCGATGCCGGGTCGTCCAGCACGTGCGTGCGGTCGGCGTTGACGCCGAGCGTGTAGGTGTGGGGGTGCTCGAGCAGGAGCAGGTGGTCGTCGGGCGACGAACGGTGCAGCCCGTGCTGGAGCGCCAGGGCGTCCTGGTAGCGGACGCGGCCGAGCCACCGGACGTGGAGCGGGCGCGGGCCCGGCACGCCGGTGGCTGCCATCGTCCTAGAGCTCGGTCTCCCAGTCCCGGGTCTCCAGGATCTCCTTGATCTTGGCCAGGAACTGGGCGGCGTAGGCGCCGTCGAACGCACGGTGGTCCCAGCCGAGGGTGAGGTTGCCGACGGAGTGGATCGCGATGCTCTCGGCGCCGCTGCTGTCGGTGACCACGACCGGCCGGCGGGCGACGCCGTCGGTGGAGAGGATCATCACCTGGGGCTGGTTGATGATGGGCAGCAGGAAGGCGCTGCCGGTGCTGCCCACGTTGGTGATGGTGACGGTGCCGCCGGTGATGTCGTCGGCGGCGAGCTTGCGGCTCTTGGCCCGGGAGGCCAGGTCGGCGACGTCACGGGCGAGGGCCCGCAGGCGCCGGTCCTGGGCCTCGTGCACGACCGGCACGATGAGGCCCTCGTGGTCGAGGTCGACCGCGATGCCGAGGTTCACGCTGCCGTGGACGACCAGCTCGGCCTCCTCGCCCATCGAGGCGTTGACGTGCGGGAAGTCGGCCAGCGCATCGACGAGCGCCCGGGCGACGAACGGGAGGTAGGTGAGCGAGACGCCCTCCTCCGCCTTGAACGCCGCCTTGTGCGCGGTGCGCACCCGGTCGATCGACTCGTAGTCGACCTCGGTGCTCACGTAGACGTGCGCCGAGACGCCGAGCGACCGGACCATGTGCTCGGCGGTGATCTTGCGGATCTTGTTCAGCGGGACCGTGGTGTCGACGCCGGTGGGCGTCGGGGCCCGGCTCGGCAGCGGGGCCGGGACCACGGGCGCCGGGGCAGCCGGGGCCGCAGACGGCGCCGCGGGAGCGGGAGCGGCGGGAGCCGGCGGGGCGGCCGGGGCCGCCGCCGGGGTGCCCCCACTGGTGCGGATGTGCGCCTCGGCGTCGGCGCGGGTGATGCGCCCGCCGATGCCGGTGCCGGTCACCGTCGACGGGTCGACGCCCGCCTCGTCGAGGAGGCGGCGGACGACCGGCGACAGCAGCGCCGGGGCACCGCTCGGAGCGGGGGCTGCAGGCGCAGCAGGCGCAGCCGGCGCGGCGGGAGCGGCGGGAGCCGGCTCGGGCTCAGGCTCATCGGCGACGGGGAGCGGCTCGGGCAGCGGCGGCTGGTCGGATGCGGCCTGGTCGCCGGCCAGCACCTCGGGGCGGGGCGCCTCGGCGGACCCGGGCAGCGGCTCGGGCAGGGGCTCGTGCTCCGGGGCGGCCTCGGGGGCGGCGCCACCGCCACCACCGTCGGCGGAGTCGGACACGACGGCGACGCGGGTGCCCACGTCGACGGTGTCGCCCTCCTCGACCAGGATCTCGGTCAGGTAGCCGGCGACCGGCGACGGCACCTCGGAGTCCACCTTGTCGGTGGACACCTCGAACAGCGGCTCGTCTTCGGCGACCTCGTCGCCGATGGCCTTGAACCAGCGCGTGATGGTGCCTTCGGTGACGCTCTCGCCCAGGGCGGGAAGCTCGATGTCGGCCATGGCGCCGATCTCCTTGTGTGGTGGTTCCTAGGGGTGATCTTGGTGGCCCGCCGGGTGTCCGGGAGGGACCGTAGCGGGGTGGCGCTAGCCGTTGAGGCTGCGGCCGGTGAGCGCCAGCACGGCCTCGCCGAAGTTCTCCGAGAGCGAGGGGTGGGGCTGGATGAAGTGGGCGATCTCGTCGACCGTGGCCTCCCAGTTCACGGCCAGGTACGCCTGGCCGAGCTGCTCGGTGACCCACGGGCCGGCCATGTGCACGCCGAGCACCCGCCCGGCGGTGCCGTCGGCCTGCTTCTCGGCGATGACCTTCACGACGCCGTCCAGCTCACCGATGATCTGGGCCCGGCTGTTGCCGCCCCAGCGGTGCTTCTTGGTGACGACCTCGTAGCCGGCGTCGATGGCGGCCTGCTCGGACATGCCGGCGAAGGCGACCTCGGGCTGGCAGTAGATGCACCAGGCGACGTTGGCGTAGTCGACCGGGATGGCCTCCTCGCCGAGGAGCTGCTTGATGACGAGGATGGCCTCGGCGTAGCCGACGTGGGCCAGGCCCGGCGTGGCGATGAGGTCGCCGACGGCCCAGACGCCGTCGACCGCGGTGCGGCAGTACTCGTCGACCTGGACGAAGCCCCGGTCGTCGACGACGACACCGGTGCCGAGCAGGCCGAGGCTGTCGGACAGCGGGCGGCGGCCGATCGACACGACGATGGCGTCGACGTTGAGCGGATCGGAGCCCTCGATCTGGATGGAGGTGCCGGTGGAGCCGGCGGTGTGGCCCTGCACCTTGGCGCCGGTGCGCACGTCGATGCCGCGGCCCTTGAACGACCGGCGGACCATGTTCACGACGTCCTTGTCGACACCGGGGAGGATCTGGGGCAGGGCCTCGAGGATCGTGACCTCGCTGCCCAGGTCGCTCAGCATCGAGGCGAACTCGCAGCCGATGGCGCCGCCGCCGATGACGGCGACCTTGGCGGGAAGATCGTCGAGCTCGAACACCTCGTCGGAGGTGAGGACGGTGCGGCCGTCGACCTCGAAGCCCGGGATGGTGCGGGGCACCGAGCCCGACGCCAGGATCACGGCGTCGCCGGTGATGTGGGACGACGAGCCGTCGTCCGAGCGGACCATGACGCTGCGATCGGCCTGGAGGGTGCCGGTGCCGGCGAACACGGTGACCTTCCGGCTCTTGAGCAGCCCGGAGAGGCCGTTGAACAGCCCGGTGACGACCTCGGTCTTGCGGGCCATCGTGGTGGCGAACGCCAGGGTGGGCGCCGACGACTCGACGCCGAACTTGGCCGCCTCGGACACCGTGCGGAACACGTGGGCCGTCTCCAGCAGCTCCTTCGCCGGGATGCAGCCCCGGTGGAGGCAGGTGCCGCCGACCTTGTCCTTCTCGATCACGGCGACATTCAGCCCGGCGGCCGATCCGTAGAGCGCTGCGCCGTATCCGGCGGGTCCACCTCCGATCACGATCACATCGAAGTGGCTGTCGGGCGGGGCGTCGCTCACGGGGATCCTCTGGCGCAAGGGGGAGATCTGTTCGGCTGGCAGCCTACCGACCAGGACCCCAGGTCAGAACCGGACGATCGTCCTGCGTCACCCCGTGTAGGAGGGCGATCCCGGCACCGGCACCGCGGGCGTGCCGATCCCGCCCGTCCCGGCCGCCGTCGTGGTGGTGGTGCTGGCCGCCGTCGTCGTCGTGGACGGGGCGAGCGGGTCGACGAACGGCGCCGTCAGCACCAGCTCCACGTTGCGGTCCGAAGCGGTCCCGGGCTTGTGCTGGGGGCCGGCGCCGGCGTCGTTCAGGCCGAGCTCGCGGGCCAGGCCGGCCAGGCCGACGGCATCCGCGGCAGCTCGGTCCACCTGCGCCGACGCCGCGTGCTCGATCATCGTGCCGAACAGCGAGAGGGTCCCGTCCTGGTTGTCGACCAGCTCGATGACCCGTGCCTGCTGGGGCCAGTCGACGTGGCTGGCCGTCGTGATCTCCCAGAAGCCGCTGGCCAGCCCCTGCGGGTGCGGGTGCGGCGTGATCCCGTTGGTGTGGGTGTGGCCGTCGACCCACGCGACCACGTTCGGGTAGCGCACCAGGATCGACACCACCTCGGGCCCGAGGAGCCGGCGCTCGGCCGGGCGGGCGGGGTCCGGGTCGGTGGCGTCCATGGTCGACGGGGTGTGGTGGCTGAACACCAGGACGAGCTGGTCGTCGCCGCCGCTGCGGACCTCGGTCCCGTCGGGTGCGAGGTGGCGGACGTGGTGGGCGGCCAGCCGCTGCTCCAGCCACCGGGCCTGCCCTTCGCCGATCGAGCCGCCCGATCCGTTGGGCCCGCCCGCGTGGTTGGTCGTGTCGAGCGCGAGTCCGACGACGCCCGGGGCGATCGCGAACTCGTAGTGGAGGCGGCCCGCCGCCAGGTCGGCGGCGGCGTAGCCGTGCTGCCCGGTGGGCGACGCCAGGTGGGCGCCGATCCAGTCGTCGACGGTGGCCGTGCGCCGATCCGGGTCGGGCGCCACCGCCCGGGACGGGAGCACGCCGGTCGCGAGGTCGCGGGCGACGGACTCG